>JBBSLC010000104.1:0-10704 GCA_038255685.1 Acidimicrobiales bacterium
CGCCTTCAGCGTCCAGTACCACCCCGAAGCAGGACCAGGGCCCCACGACGCCCAGTACCTCTTCGCCGAGTTCGAGGAGCTGATGCGCCGTGCCTCGTAGGGACGACATCGAGACGATCCTGCTGCTCGGCTCCGGTCCGATCGTGATCGGCCAGGCGTCGGAGTTCGACTACTCGGGCACCCAGGCCTGTCGGGTGCTGCGCGAGGAGGGCTACCGCGTCATCCTCGCCAACTCCAACCCGGCGACGATCATGACCGACCCCGAGTTCGCCGACCGCACGTACGTCGAGCCCCTCGACCTGGAGGTGCTGACCGCCATCATCGAGCGGGAGCGACCCGACGCGGTGCTGCCCACCCTCGGCGGCCAGACCGCCCTCAACCTCGCCATGCAGCTCTCCGAGGCCGGCGTGCTCGAGCGCTTCGACGTCGAGCTCATCGGCGCGACGGCCGAGGCGATCGCCACCGCCGAGGACCGGGAGCGCTTCAAGCACGCCATGCAGGAGATCGGCCTCGCCGTGCCGAGCTCGGGCACGGCTCGCACGCTCGACGAGGCAACCCGCGTCGCCGAACAGGTCGGGCTGCCGTGCATCATCCGGCCCGCCTACATCCTCGGCGGCAAGGGCACCGGCATCGCGTCCACGCCCGAGGAGCTCATCCGGATCGCGACCGAAGGCCTCGACGCCAGCCCGATCTCGGAGATCCTCATCGAGACGTCGATCGCCGGCTGGAAGGAGTACGAGCTCGAGGTGATGCGGGATCACGCCGACAACTGCGTGATCGTCTGCTCGATCGAGAACCTCGATCCCATGGGCGTCCACACCGGCGACTCGATCACCGTCGCCCCCGCACAGACGCTCTCCGACGTCGAGTACCAGCTCATGCGAGACGCCGCCTTTGCGTGCGTCCGGCGCGTCGGTGTCGAGACGGGCGGCAGCAACGTGCAGTTCGCCCTCGATCCCGCGACCGGCGACATGGTCGTCATCGAGATGAACCCGCGCGTCAGCCGGTCGAGCGCGCTGGCGAGCAAGGCCACCGGCTTCCCGATCGCCAAGATCGCAGCCCGCCTCGCTGTCGGCTACACGCTCGACGAGATCACGAACGACATCACGGGGGTCACACCCGCGAGCTTCGAGCCCACCATCGACTACGTCGTCACCAAGATCCCGCGCTGGGCGTTCGAGAAGTTCCCCGGCTCGCCCGGCATCCTCGGGACGTCGATGCAGTCTGTGGGTGAGGCGATGGCCATCGGGCGGACGTTCCCCGAGTCCCTCCAGAAGGCGCTGCGATCCCTCGAGACCGGTCGCAACGGGCTCAACTGCGACCCGGGCGAGGCGGCGAACGACCTGCTCGACGACGACGAGCTCGTCCGTCGGGCGGCGATCGCCACACCCGACCGCCCGTACCAGCTCGAAGCTGCGCTGCGCCGTGGGATCTCCGTCGAGCGGCTCTACGAGGTCACCCGCGTCGACCCCTGGGTCCTCGACCAGATCAGCGCCATCGTCGAGGAGCGCGCGCACCTGGCCGAGGTCGGCTTCGATGGCATGGATCGGGCCGGGTGGCGCCGGGCCAAGCGGCTCGGCTTCACCGACGCGCAGCTGGCGTGGCTGTGGGCCGTGCCCGAGCAGGACGTGCGCGCGGCGCGCATCGCGACGGGCGTGCTCCCGACGTTCAAGACCGTCGACACGTGCGGCGCCGAGTTCGAGGCCAAGACGCCGTACCACTACGCCACCTGGGAGGACGAGGACGAGGCCCGCCCGAGCGGCCGGCCCACCATCGCCATCCTCGGCTCGGGTCCGAACCGCATCGGCCAGGGCATCGAGTTCGACTACTGCTGCGTCCACGCCAGCTTCGCCCTGCGAGACGCCGGCTTCGACACGGTGATGATCAACTGCAACCCGGAGACGGTCTCGACCGACTACGACACCTCGACCCGGCTCTACTTCGAGCCGCTCACCGCCGAGGACGTGCGCCACGTGCTCGACGTCGAGGTCGCAGGTGGTGACCTGCGGGGCGTGATCGTGAGCCTCGGCGGCCAGACGCCGCTGAAGCTCGCCGGGCTCCTTCCCCCCGAGCTCGTGCTCGGCACGTCGCCGGACAACATCGACCTCGCCGAGGACCGGGAGCGCTGGAACGCGCTCTGCGAGCGCCTCGGCATCCCCCAGCCGGCGGGAGGCACCGCTGCCACGATCGAGGCCGCCCTCGCGATCACCGCCGACATCGGGTACCCCGCGCTGGTGCGCCCGAGCTACGTGCTCGGCGGTCGGGCGATGTCGATCGTCTACGACGACGACGGGCTCGCCCGGGCCATGGCGGAGCTCGCCAGCTTCGGCGCTGTCGGCGGCGCGCCGGCCGGCTCGCTCGGTCGGGAGGGCGGGCTGTCCGCCGAGCGGCCCGTGCTCGTCGACCGCTTCCTCGAGGACGCGACCGAGGTCGACGTCGACGCCGTGCGCGACGCGACCGGTGAGGTCCTGATCGGGGGCGTCATGGAGCACGTCGAGGAGGCGGGGGTGCACTCCGGTGACAGCGCCTGCGTGCTCCCGCCACCCACCCTCGGCCACGACGTCGTGGCCCTGATCGAGGACCACACCCGCGCCATCGCCGCTGCCTTGGAGGTGAACGGGCTCCTCAACGTCCAGTACGCGGTGAAGGACGGCGAGGTCTTCGTCATCGAAGCGAACCCCCGTGCCAGCCGGACCGTCCCCTTCGTCGCCAAGGCCACGGGCGTGCCGCTCGCCAAGGTCGCGGCCCGTGTGATGGCGGGCGCCACGTTGGCGGAGCTGCGGGTCGAGGGGCTCCTCCGGCCCCCGAGCACCGGCGGCCACGTGTCGGTGAAGGAGGCCGTGCTGCCGTTCAACCGGTTCCCCGACGTCGACACGCTGCTCGGTCCCGAGATGCGCTCGACGGGTGAGGTCATGGGCATCGACCGCACCGTCGGGCTCGCGTTCGCCAAGAGCCAGATGGCGGCAGGGGATCGGCTGCCCGCCAGCGGGTCGGTGTTCCTCTCCCTTGCCGACAGGGACAAGGCCGGCGGGCTCGTCGCAGCGCGACGCTTCGCTGCGATCGGGCTCACCATCGCAGCCACGTCGGGCACCGCCGCGTACCTCGAGGAGCACGGTGTCACCGTCGACACCATCGTCGGCAAGGTGGGAGGCGAGGGGGACGAGCCCACCGCGCTCGACCTGCTGGCGGCGGGGAAGGTCGACCTGGTCGTGAACACGCCCCGAGGCGTTGGACCTCGTGCGGACGGTCAGTACATCCGCATCGCCGCGGGCGTGCACCGGGTGCCGTGCATCACGACCGTGGCCGCCGCCCTGGCTGCCGCCAACGGGATGGCGGACTGGGCCGGGCACACGCTGAGCGTGCGCAGCCTCCAGGAGTGGCACGACGACGACGCCGGTGAGCAGCTCGGCCTCGACCTGTGATCACCAGGTGGTCCGCCACGTGAGGTTGCGTCGTCGGCCCGACGCAGCGGAGCCGGTCGACCTGTCCACCCGGGTGGGGTCCGTGCAGCTCCCCAACCCGGTGCTGCTCGCATCGGGGACCGCAGGCCACGGCGCCGAGCTGGCGCCCTACCTCGACCTGTCCGCCCTCGGGGCCGTCGTCGTGAAGTCGCTCCTGGCCGGGCCGTGGCCGGGCAACCCCGCGCCCAGAGTGCACGAGACGTCGGCGGGGATGCTCAACAGCGTGGGGCTGCAAGGTCCGGGTGTCGCCGTCTGGCTCGAGGACGAGCTCCCCGAGCTGCTCGACACAGGGGCTCGCGTCGTGGCATCCATCTGGGGCCGCACGGTGCAGGACTACGCCGATGCCGCCGGGCTCCTGGCAGACGCACCGCTTGGGGTCGTCGCGGTGGAGGTGAACGTGAGCTGCCCGAACGTGGAGGACCGGCGGCGCATGTTCGCCCACTCGCCGACGAGCACGGAGGAGGTGCTCGCGGCCACCGCAGCGTGCGGCCGTCCTCGCTGGGCCAAGCTGAGCCCGAACGTCACCGACCTCGTCGAGATCGCCGATGCCGCCCGACGCGGTGGCGCCGAGGCCGTCACCCTCGTCAACACCGTCATGGGGATGGCCATCGACCCGGCGACCCGGACGTACCGCCTCGGCGCGGGTGGGGGAGGGCTCTCGGGCGCCGCCATCCACCCGGTCGCCGTCCGGGCCGTGCACGACGTCGCCGCTGCGCTGCCCGACCTGCCGATCATCGGGGTGGGGGGCGTCACCGACGGGATGAGCGCCATCGAGCTGCTGCTCGCCGGGGCGTCGGCGGTGCAGGTCGGGACGGCGACCTTCGCCGATCCACGCGCCGCGGCGGCCGTGCTGGCAGGGTTGGCGCGCTGGTGCGCCACTGAGCACGTCGCTGCCGTGGCCGACCTCGTCGGCGCCGTCCACGGTCGAGGGCCAGCCCAGGGTCGAGACGGGCAGCAACGAGGCGTGCAGGATCGGGACGGCCAGGCGCCAGAGCAAGGCGGGTCAGTGCAAGGTGAGTCAGCGCACGGCGAGGACGAGGAGCCACGATGAGCGACACCGAAGAGCAGAGCGGCGACGAGCAGGTTGGCAGCGACGAGCAGGCACAGGTCGCTGCGACGGGCGCCGAGCCGTGGCCGGGACGCGGGCAGCTCGCCCTGGCGCTCGACGTCGACGACCTCGTCCTCGCCCACCGCCTGGCGCGGGAGCTGCACCCGTGGTTCGGCGTCGCCAAGGTCGGCCTCGAGCTCTACAGCGCTGCGGGGCCCGATGCGGTCACCAGCCTCGTCGACCTCGGCTACGACGTGTTCCTCGACCTCAAGCTCCACGACATCCCGACCACGGTCGGTCGGGCCGCAACGGTGGTCGGCGGCCTCGGGGTCCGCTACCTGACGCTCCACGCGCACGGCGGGGTGGCCATGCTCCGTGCCGGCGTCGACGGCCTCGCGGAGGGCGCAGCACGAGCAGATGAGCCGTCGCCCACCGCGCTCGCCGTCACCGTCCTCACGAGCGACCGCGATGCCCCGCCCCACATCGTCCCCAAGCGCGTGCAGCTCGCGCTCGAGGCCGGCTGCGGTGGCCTCATCTGCGGTGCACCGGACGTCAAGGAGGTCAGGACCCTGGCGCCCCGCCTGAAGGTCGTCGTGCCAGGGACGAGGACTGCCGGCGCCGACACCCACGACCAGGCCCGCACCGACACGCCCGCGGCGGCGCTGCGTGCCGGTGCCGCCCTGCTCGTGATCGGCAGGGAGGTCACCGCCGCGGCCGACCCGCGAGCGGCGGCGCAGGCGCTCGTGACTGCGCTCGACGCCTGATCGGATCGCCCGGCGCTATGGTGCCGCCCATGCCGCTCCCGCCCCAGCTCTCCCCGGAACAGCGCGAGGCAGCGCTGGCCAAGGCAGCCGTCGCCCGTCGCGAGCGTGCCGAGCTGAAGGAGAAGCTCAAGATGGGCTCCACCAACCTCCGAGAGCTCTTCGAGCAGGCCGAGACGGACGAGATCGTGGGCAAGATGAAGGTCCTCGCCGTGCTCGAGTCGCTGCCCGGGCTCGGCAAGGTCAAAGCCCGTCGGCTCATGGACGAGGTCGGCATCAGCGAGGCCCGACGGGTGCAGGGACTCGGACGCAACCAGCGCGACAAGCTGCTGGCCGCCTTCCCCGGCTAGGCGGGCCGAGCCCTGATCGTCGTCATCTCCGGCCCTGGCGGGGTCGGCAAGGGAACCGTCGTCCAGCGCCTCCTCGCCGATGACCCTCGCCTCTGGTTGAGCCGGTCGTGGACGACCCGCGCGCGCCGGCCGCACGAGGACGACGAGGCCTACGTCTTCGTCGATCGCGAGACCTTCGAGGCCAAGGTGGCCGAGGACGGCTTCCTTGAGCATGCCGAGTTCCTCGGGAACCTCTACGGGACCCCGGTGCCAGAAGCGGAGCCCGGTCACGACGTCCTGCTCGAGATCGAGGTGCAGGGCGCCCGCCAGGTCCACGAGCTCGAGCCGGGCGCGCTCCTGATCTTCATCACGCCCCCCTCGCCCGAGGAGCAGGAGCGGCGACTCCGGGGTCGAGGTGACCCCGAGGAGATCGTGGCCAAGCGCTTGGCCAAGGCGGCCGAAGAGGCCGGTGCTGCAGCCGAGCTCGGCGCTCGCACCGTCGTGAACGACGACCTGGACGCCTGCGTCGCCGAGGTCGCGGCCCTGATCGAGTCAGCGCGCCGCTGACCACGACCGACCTGACGGTCGAAGACGACCGCAGCGGTCGGATCAAGCCGCCAGTTCGGGATCGGTCAGGCGCCGCTGGTAGCCTCCAGGACATGCCGCGCCGCCAGGACACGATGATGAACCCGACGATCGAGACGCTCCTCGAGCGGGTCGACTCCAAGTTCACGCTCGTGAGCCTCGCCTCGCGCCGGGCCCGCCAGGTCAACAGCTACTTCAACCAGCTCGGCGAGGGCCTCGGCTCGATCGTGCCGCCGCAGGTCGCATCGACGGCTCGCAAGCCGCTGTCGATCGCCTTCGAGGAGATCGCTGCGGACAAGATCACCTACACCAGGCCCGACCCCGCACTCGAGGGCCTGGACGCCGAGGGTGACGGCGTCGAGCTGGTCGAGGCCGGGTCCGAGCCCGACCCCGCCTCCTAGAGCTCCGAACGCCGTGCTCGCCGGGCGCGCCGTCGTCCTCGGCGTCTCCGGTGGCGTTGCCGCCTACAAGGCGGTCGAGGTCTGCCGACGCCTCATGGACGCCGGCGCCGTCGTGCGCCCGGTGCTGACGGCCGACGCCCAGCGCTTCGTCGGCGCCCACACCTTCTCTGCGCTGGCCACCGAGCCCGCCCGCACGAGCATGTGGGACAGCCCCGAACCGAGCCCGCACACGTTCCTCGGCCAGGGTGCCGATCTGGTGGTCGTGGCCCCCGCCACCGCCCGAGTGCTCGCCGCCTACGCCATCGGCCTCTCCGACGACCTGCTCGTCGCCACGCTCCTCGCCACCCGGGCACCCGTCGTCGTCTGCCCCGCCATGCACACCGAGATGTGGGAGCAGCCCGCCGTGCAGGCCAACGTCGCCCTCCTGCGGGAGCGGGGGGTGCACGTGGTCGAGCCAGGTGTCGGCCACCTCGCCGGCGGCGACGTCGGTGCTGGGCGTCTGGCCGAGCCTGTCGACATCGTCGCCGCCTGCGAGCAGGTCCTCTCGACGGCGGCGGCCGGGCGCGACCTCGCCGGCCTCCGGGTGCTCGTCACCGCCGGCGGGACCCGCGAG
The DNA here is from genome assembly GCA_038255685.1 of Acidimicrobiales bacterium. GTDB lineage: Bacteria > Actinomycetota > Acidimicrobiia > Acidimicrobiales > CADCSY01 > CADCSY01. The sequence continues at coordinate 7,199 of JBBSLC010000104.1, forward strand.
CCGATCGACGCGGTGCGGGTCATCACGAACCGCTCGTCCGGCAAGCAGGGCTACGCCCTCGCCGAGGAGGCGCACGCCAGGGGAGCGGTCGTCACCCTGGTGACATCTGTCGACCGGCCGCTGTCGCCTGGCATCGAGGTCGTGCGAGCGGAGACGGTCGAGGAGATGCAGGCCGCGGTCATGCCCCGTGCGCCGCTGACCGATGTGATCATCCAGGCTGCCGCCATCAGCGACTTCCGGCCCAAGGCGCCGTCGCACCGCAAGATCAAGAAGGACGAGGGCCCGCCCGAGATCGTGCTCGAGCCCACCCACGACTTCTCCGTCGACCTCGGCCGGGCCAAGCACGCCGGCCAGACGCTCGTCGGCTTCGCGGCGGAGACCGACGACCTCGAGGCGAACGCCCGTCGCAAGCTCGAGCGCAAGGGCCTCGACCTCATCGTCGCCAACGACGTCGCTGCGCCGGGAGCAGGCTTCGACCACGACACGAACGCGGCGGTGATCATCGGGGCCGACGGCGTGCGCCAAGATGTACCGCTGGCGGACAAGCGGGTCGTGGCCCGAGCCGTCATCGATGCCGTCCTACGAACCCGGAGCACCACGTGAGCAAGCGCTACACCTTCACCTCGGAGTCCGTCACCGAGGGCCACCCCGACAAGATGGCGGACCAGATCTCCGACGCCATCCTCGACGCCATCCTCGCCGAGGACCCGATGGGGCGGGTGGCGTGCGAGACGCTGCTCACCACCGGTCTGGCGGTGGTCGCCGGCGAGATCACCACCGACGCCTACGTCGACATCCCCAAGATCGTCCGCGAGACGATCTGCCAGATCGGCTACGACCGGGAGTCGTTCGGCTTCGACGGCCACACCTGCGGCGTGATGATCAGCATCGACGAGCAGAGCCCCGACATCGCCCAGGGCGTGAACACCGCCTACGAGACCCGCACCGGCCGGTCCGGCGAGGACGAGCTGAACAGCCAGGGTGCCGGTGACCAGGGGATGATGTTCGGCTACGCCTGCGACGAGACCGACGACCTCATGCCCCTGCCGATCTGGCTGGCCCACCGGTTCTCCCACCGCCTCGCCGAGGTCCGCAAGGCGGGGATCCTCCCGTACCTGCGCCCCGACGGGAAGACCCAGGTCACGTTCGACTACGAGGACGGCCGTCCCGTCCGCCTGAGGACGGTGCTGATCTCGACCCAGCACCAGCCCGGCCTCGACGCCGAGACGCTCATCAAGCCCGACCTCATCGAGCACGTGATCCACCCGCTGATCCCTGCAGCGTTCGCCGGCGACGAACCCGAGGTCCTCGTCAACCCGACGGGCACCTTCGAGCTCGGTGGACCCCACGCCGACACCGGCCTGACCGGGCGCAAGATCATCGTCGACACCTACGGCGGCATGGCTCGCCACGGCGGCGGCGCCTTCTCCGGCAAGGACCCGAGCAAGGTCGACCGGTCGGCTGCCTACGCAGCGCGCTGGGTCGCCAAGCACGTCGTCGCATCTGGTGCTGCGACCCGCTGCGAGGTGCAGGTCGCGTACGCCATCGGCGTCGCCCGTCCCGTGTCCCTGCTCGTCGAGACCTTCGGCACCGAGACGGTCGACGTGGACGCGCTGACCAAGGCGGTGGACGAGATCTTCGACCTCCGCCCGGCAGCGATCCTGCGCGACCTCGATCTGCGCCGGCCGATCTACCGCAAGACCGCGGCGTACGGCCACTTCGGTCGGCCCGAGAAGGACTTCACGTGGGAGCACACCACCCGCCTGGACGACCTCCGCAGCGCCCTCGGCCTCTGACGCAGCCCACCGGCTGCGCGTGAGCAGCGACGTGCCGACGCCGACGTCACCGCTGCGCGTCGTCCGGGTCGTACCCGACGTCGCCGGGGTGACCAAGGCGTTCGACTACCTCGTGCCCGCGGAGCTCGAGGAGCGCGTCACCGTCGGCACCCTCGTGCGGGTCGTGCTCAACGGCCGCAGGGTCGGCGGTTGGGTGGTCGCCGACCACGTCGAGCCACCAGCCGGGGTGGCCCTGAAGCCGCTGGCACACGTCACGGGCCTCGGGCCGGCCGCCGAGCTCATCGAGCTCGCCACGTGGGCGGCGTGGCGCTGGGCGGGACGGCCCCGCCACCTGCTGCGAGCGGCGTCCCCTGACGGCGTCGTGAAGGGTCTGCCGGCATCGCCCCGGGCCGCCCCGGTGGCGACGACGGTGAGCGACCCGACGGCGGTCGAGGCGCTCGGCCAGTCCCGCAGCGTGGTGCGGCTCCCGCCCGCCACCGACCTCGTGCCCCTCGTCGTCGCCGCTGCCGCGCTCGGCACGACCCTCGTCGTCGCACCCGACCACCACACGGCTGCCGGGCTCGGGAGCCGGCTGCGTCGTGCTGGGCTGTCCGTCGCCATCCTGCCCCGGGGGTGGGCCCAGGCGGCAGCGGGAGGATGCGTTGTGATCGGCGCCCGCACGGCCGCATGGGCACCGGCACCCGGCTTGGCGGCGGTCATCGTGCTCGACGAGCACGAGGAGTCCCACCAGGCCGAGGGATCTCCCACCTGGCACGCACGAGACGTCGCGATCGAGCGGGCGAGGCGAGCGCAGGTGCCGTGCGTGCTCACCTCCCCGTGCCCCTCGCTCGAGGCGCTGGCGTGGGGCGAGCTCCTCGCCCCGTCACGAGCGGTCGAGCGGGCAGGCTGGCCGATGGTCGACGTGGTGGACCGTCGGCAAGAGGACCCGCTCAAGGTCGACCTCTACTCGGCACGCCTCATCGACCTCATCCGCTCGGTGCCCCCTGACCGGGACAGGCCCGTCGTGTGCGTCTTGAACCGCAAGGGCCGGGCGCGACTGCTGGCGTGCGGCGCGTGCACCGAGCTCGTCCGCTGCCAGCGCTGCGGTGCCACCGTCGGGATCACCGCAGCAGGCACGCTTGCCTGCGGAAGCTGCGGTGCCGAGCGGCCCGCCGTCTGCCTGCACTGCGGGGCGGCGGCGCTGAAGCAGCGCAGGCTCGGCGTCACCCGGGCGCGCGAAGACCTCGAGCGCCTCGTGGGACGCCATGTCGCCGAGGTGACCGGCGACCTCGACGCATCGCAACCGATGCCCGATGCGACGGTCCTCGTCGGCACCGAAGCCGTGCTCCGCCGAGTCGAACGGGCTGCTGCCGTCGCCTTCCTCGACCTCGACGCCGAGCTGCTCGCTCCTCGCTACCGCGCCGCCGAGGAGGCGATGGCACTGCTCGCTCGTGCCGCCCGACTCGTCGGGGGCAAGTCGGCGGGCGGCCGCATCCTGCTGCAGACGAAGCTGCCCCGCCACGAGGTCGTGCAGGCGGCGCTGCTCGCCGACCCGACTCGGGTCAGCGTCGCCGAGGCCGACCGCCGTTCCCTGCTGCGCCTCCCGCCGGTGTCGGCGATGGCCCACGTGGCCGGGGCGGGCGCCGAGGTGTACGCCCAGGCCGTCGCCGCCAGCCCCGGCGTCGACGCCCTCGGTCCCGTCGATGGCGATTGGCTCCTGCGAGCCGCCGA
>JBBSLC010000105.1:0-10647 GCA_038255685.1 Acidimicrobiales bacterium
CCCTCGAAGGCGATCCAGTTGACGTGCGGGTTGGTCGGGTGCTCGAAGCGGACCGGCGCCTCCGCCGTCGCCCCCGCGACGTCGACCCGGACCCGCCACCCCCTCGGACCGTGCCCTTCGGCGCCGACCGCCACCCGGACCTGGAGCAGCCCGTCGCCGGTCACTGGATCGAGGTCAGCCACGACGTGGAGGTCGTCGACGCGGACCGGCGGCGTGGCGTAGAGGTAGACGCTGCGGTGCAGGCCGCCGTGGTGCCAGTGGTCCTGGTCCTCGAGGTACGTGGCGTCGGACCACCGCACCACGGTGAGTGCCAGCTCGACGTCATCCCCCGGCTCGACCAGACCGGTGAGGTCGTACTCGTGGGGCAGTCGCGAGTCCTTGCCCATCCCGACGGCGACGCCGTCGACGTGCACGTAGAGGACCGTCTCGGCGCCAGCGACGTGGAGCACGATCCGCTGGTCGCGCCAGCCAGCCGGGATCGTCACGTTCCGCCGGTGCACCCCGGTCGGGTTCTGGTCAGGGATCGACGGTGGCGGTCCAGGGAACGGCATCTGCACGTTCGTGTAGTGCGGCCGGTCGAACCCCTGCATCGTCCAGCAGCCGGGGACCTCGATGGACGCCCATCCCCCCGTCGACCCCTCCAGATCCTCGTCGGTCACGTCTTCGGGCCGGTCGCGCAGCACGAAGGCCCACTCGCCATCGAGGGCGACGACGTCCGGTCTGGTGAGGGACGTGGACATCGCGAGTCGCCCGAACCCGGTCGCCTCCGGCTGCCCCCACGAGCGCAGTCCGAAGGCATCGAGCGGGCCTCGCCCGGACCTGGTCGCTCGCACGGCTCCATCCTGGCCGACGCGCTCCACCGATGCTGTCGGCTGCGGGCCGCCGGTAACGTGCGCGCATGGCAGACGAGGACTTCGGCCCGAGGATCACTGCCGCCTACGCGACGGAAGGGCCCTCGCTCGAGCTCGGCCGGGGCATGCTCGGCGGGACCACCAGGCAAGAGGCGGTCGTCACCATCCCCGTGGCGATGATGAACCGCCACGGCCTCATCGCAGGGGCGACGGGCACGGGCAAGACCAAGACGCTCCAGCTGCTCGCCGAGCAGCTGTCCGGGCTCGGCGTCGCGGTGTTGGCAGCCGACGTCAAGGGGGACCTGTCAGGGATCACGACCCCGGGCGCAGCGGCACCCCGAACCCTCGAGCGGGTCGAGGAGCTCGGGATCGAGTGGACCCCTGCGGGCCACCCGGTGACCTTCCTGTCGCTCGGCGGCAACGGACCCGGGGTACCCGTGCGGGCGACCGTGTCGTCGTTCGGGGCGACCCTCCTGGCCAAGGTCCTGGGTTCGAACGAGACGCAGGCCTCCTCGCTCTCGCTCGTGTTCCGCTACGCCGACGACAACGGCTTGGCGCTGCTCGACCTCGACGACCTGCGCGCCGTGTTGACCCACCTCGTCAGCGACGAGGGCAAGGCCGAGCTCAAGGCGCTCGGGGGCCTCTCGTCGTCGACCGTCGGCGTGCTCCTGCGGGACATCCTCGAGCTCGAGGACCAGGGCGGCGCCGAGCTCTTCGGCGAACCCGAGCTCGACGTCGCCGACCTGATCCGCCAGTCGGCAGACGGCAAGGGCATCGTGAGCCTGCTCGAGCTCGCCGCAGTGCAGGACAAGCCGAAGCTGTTCAGCACGTTCCTGATGTGGCTCCTCGCCGAGCTGTTCGAGGTGCTCCCCGAGGTCGGCGACCTCGATCAGCCGAAGCTGGTGTTCTTCTTCGACGAGGCCCACCTCCTGTTCGACGGTGCCGACGACGGCTTCCTCGACCAGGTCGCACAGACCGTGCGCCTCATCCGCTCGAAGGGCGTGGGGGTGTTCTTCGTGACGCAGCTCCCCGACGACGTGCCGGCAGCAGTGCTGTCCCAGCTCGGAAACCGGGTGCAGCACGCCCTCCGCGCCTTCACACCGAGGGACGCGAAGGCGCTCAAGGCCGCGGTCACCACGTATCCCAAGACCGAGGACTACGACCTCGAGGAGGACCTCACCCGGCTCGGCATCGGCGAGGCGATGATCACCATCCTGTCCGAGCGCGGGGCGCCCACACCTGTGGTCTGGACCCGGCTGCGCCCACCCACCTCGCTCATGGACACGATCGGCGACGAGGCCATGGACACGTCCGCTCGGGCTGACCCCCTCTTCGTCACCTACAGCGAGGAGATCGACCGGGAGTCCGCCCGTGAGGCGCTGGCCGCCCGCATCGACGCTGCCAGCGAGGCTCCCGAGGACCGACCGGAGCCGAGCCGTCCAGCACCACGTGCACGTCGACGAGCCGAGCCCCGCCCCGATGTCCGGGACGAGAACGCCCTCGTCGGCTACCTGAAGAGCAGAGAAGGCCGTTCCATGCTCAACACCGTCGCCAGAGGTGTCTTCGGCCTCATGAAGAAGCGTCGCTGACGCAGGAGATCTTGGAGGCGGCGCCGGGAATCGAACCCGGGTAGAGGGCTTTGCAGGCCCTTGCCTGAACCACTCGGCCACGCCGCCAGGATGCTCACCCTAGCGGCACGGCAGCGGTCCTCTGGCTACAGCAGGTAGCCGAAGATCAAGACGATGATGAAGACGGCGAGCACGCCGGCGAGGATCAGGGCGACGGGGTTCGTCCCCATGCCACCCATCCCGGTCCTCGTCTCGCTCACGATCCGGCCGCGAGCCGGGCGCTCGACGATCCGCTCGGTGACGGGGCGCTCCACGACCTCTCGCTCCACGATCCGCTCGTCATTGAAGTGGGGATCTGACATCTCGGTCCTCCTGCTCGGAACACGGGCGGCGTCCGCCGCGCGGTCTGTCTACCGCTCGGACCCGCAGTTGAAACGGAATCGACCACGCTGCGCGTTCTGTCCGACGTCTGCGGTGGTGCCGGGAGCTCACGAGGGGTGACCGCTGCGACGTCTGGGTACACGCTCGCCACCCCACACCAGGAGGAAATCGCAATGATCGGATTCATCATCGGCCTCATCATCGTCGGCCTCATCGCCGGCTTCATCGCCCGGGCGGTGGTCCCGGGAGACGACTCGATGGGGATCCTCCAGACGATCCTCCTCGGGATCGTCGGCTCGTTCGTCGGTGGCTTCCTCGGCAACCTCATCTTCGGGTCCGAGGACGGAGAGGCGGCTATCTCGGCAGCCGGCATCATCGGCTCGATCATCGGCGCCATCATCGTGCTGCTGGTCTACAACGCCGTGACCAGCCGCAAGACCGCACGCCGCTGACGCACGGCCACCGATAGGGCAGCCGGCTCGACCGGCTGCCCCGTCGACAGGATGGTCAACCCGCACGGGGTGACCACCGTGTCGACGTACCGTGACAGCGTGCGACGCACCGCCTTCACCTTCACCCTGCTGCTCGCCCTCGCCACCCCGTGGGCCACGTCGACAGCGGGTGCGCAGCTCGGTGAGCGCATCACCTCCTACGACGTGGAGCTCACGGTCGAGGACGACGGGGCGCTGCTCGTGCGCGAGGTCATCGTCTACGACTTCGGGGGGAACGCCCGACGTGGCATCCAGCGGTTCATCCCGGTGCGGTTCCGCTTCGACGACCGCTTCGATCGTCGCTACCCCATCGACGTCCTCGACGTGACGACGTCGCCCGGCGCACCGGATCAGACCCAGGTCACGACCGAGGCGGACAACCTCCTCATCCGCATCGGCGACCCGAACCGCACCATCACCGGGCAGCACACCTACGAGATCACGTACCGGGTGGCTGGCGCGATGAACGGCTTCGACGACCACGACGAGCTGTTCTGGAACGTCATCGGGGGCCAGTGGGACGTCCCCATCGACCAGGTCGACGTGGACGTCTCGATGCCTGGTGCGATCACCGAGGTGGCGTGCTTCGAGGGGCCGTTCGGCTCGACGCTGCCCTGCGACAGCGCCGACGTCAGCGGTCAGGACACGACGTTCTCGGCGAGCAGCCTCGGACCGCGAGAGTCGATGACCGTCGTCGTCGGCATCCCGACCGGTGTCGTCCCCACGCCCGAACCGATCCTCGACGAGCGCTGGTCTGCGGCGCGTGCCTTCGCGCTGACCCCGGTGTCGGGCGGTGCGGCGGGGCTGCTGGCGGTCGCTGCCATCGGTGCCGTCGTTGCGCTCGGGTGGAAGCACGGTCGTGATCGCCGATACGTCGGGGGCGAGGTCGACATCGCCTTCGGCAACGACACCGGCGAGAGCGAGCCCGTCCCCCTCGGGGGCGGGGCGCCCTCCCCCGTCGAGTTCGTCCCCCCTGACGGCTTGCGGCCGGGCCAGATCGGCACGCTGGTCGACGAGGTCGCGCACCCCCTCGACGTCACCGCCACCATCGTCGACCTCGCCGTGCGGGGCTACCTGCGCATCGAGGAGGTGGAGGAGGCCGGCTGGTTCGGCAAGGGCGACTGGCTGCTCGTCGAGCTCCCCAAGGGGGGCGCTGACCTCCACGAGTACGAGCGCACGCTGCTGGTGTCGATCTTCGAGGACGGGCCCGAGATCCTCCTCTCCGACCTGAAGGGCACGTTCTCCCGCCACCTGGCGCAGGTGCAGAGCGAGCTCTACGACGATGCCGTGCAGTCGGGCTGGTTCATCACACGACCTGACCACATCCGCCAGCTCTGGGTGGGCATCGGCGCCGTCACCATCGTGGTGGGCCTCGTCCTCACCGCTGCGGCCGCCGCCTTCACCACGTTCGGCCTCGTCCCGATCCCGATCGTGCTCGCCGGCATCCTCCTGTGCGCGAACGCGCGGCGCATGCCCCACCGGACCCCGAAGGGGACCGGTGTGCTCCGCCGGGCGAACGGCTTCCGGATCTTCATCGACCAGTCCGAGAAGGAGCGCGCTCGGTTCGCCGAGCGGGCACACCTCTTCTCGGAGTACCTGCCCTACGCCATCGTCTTCGGGGCCACCGACAAGTGGGCTCGCGCCTTCGCCGGACTCGACGGGCAGCTCCCCGACACCGGCGGTTGGTACGTGGGTCACGGCGGCGGCTTCGGCTTCAACTACCTGGCGTTCAGCGGCGCCATGGGCAGCTTCACGACCACCACCGCGGGCACGATCGCAGCGACCCCAACGCCGACGCCGGGCACCTCGGGCATGAGCGGCTTCGGCGGCGGGGGCTTCTCCGGCGGCGGTGGCGGGGGCGGCGGCGGCGGCTCCTGGTGACGTCGAGCCGAGCGTGGTCTAGCTGTTGCGCGCTCTGAGCTGACGACGCGGACGGTCGTCGTCGACCGACCCGATCACCGTCGCAGCGCTCGTCGCGTGCGCTGCCGGCTCGCACACCCGGCACGCAGCGAGTCCGGCGGTGTCGGCGTCGGCGGCGTCCATGACGGACAGCTCGGTCCTTCCCTCGACGAGTCGGCAGTCGGGTCGGTGATAGGAGCTCGCCCCTGCGACCACCTGGCCGGGCGCGACCCCGAGGAGCATCGGCGCTCCAGGGGTGGCACTCCCCGCAGCACCTGCGCTCGAGCCCATCGACTCGACCGCAGCCGTGAGCGCAGCCACGGCACCGAGCAGCTCGGCACGCTCGGTGCGGCTGTTCTCCACGACGAGCAGGGCGGCGCCGATGGTGACGAGCCCGAGACCGGCGAGGCCGCCGGAGATCAGGTAGGGGAACTGCTGGCGGAGGTCGTTGAAGCTCGCCGCACCGTTCCACCCGAGGAAGATGACGAGGAAGCCGAGCACGGCGACGCCGATGCCGAGCTTGCCGCCGAGGCGCCCCGTCGCCGCCGCGAGGCGGCCGAACGGGCCGACGGTCTGGGCTCCACCGTCAGGTGCTGCGCTGGTGTGCTGGTCCATGTCTCCCTCGTTCACTCAGCCGAGCCCAGGTAGCGCTCGCGCAGGTTGGCGTCTTTGATCTCCTCGCCGACGCCGTGGTACGTGATCGTGCCCTTCTCCATGATCAGCGCTCGATCGGCGTAGGGCAGCACGCCGACGTTCTGCTCGACGATGATCACCGTGACCCCGTCGTCGTTGATCTTCTCCACGACCTGGAACACGGTCTTGGCGAGCGCCGGTGAGAGCCCGAGTGACGCCTCGTCGATCAGCAGGAGCTTGGGTCGGCTCATCATCGCCCGGCCGATGGCGAGCATCTGCTGCTCGCCGCCCGACAGCGTCCCGGCAGCCTGGTCCGCCCGTTCGGCGAGGCGGGGGAAGTACTCGTAGACCTGCTCTCGTGAGGCGGCGACCCCCTTGGCGTCCTTGCGGCGGATCCAGGCCCCCATCTTGAGGTTGTTGGCGACGGAGAGCCCGGCGAACACCCGCCGCCCCTCGGGGACCAGGGCGATCCCCTTCGACACGAGCGCCGAAGGGCTCGAGCCGGCGATCTCCTCGCCGGCGAAGCGGATGGAACCCCGATCGGGCTTGAGGAGGCCGGCGATGGTGGCGACCGTCGTGGTCTTGCCTGCACCGTTCAGCCCGAACAGGACCGCCGTCTCACCCTCCTCCACGTGCAGGTCGATCCCCATGAGCACCGGGAAGCCGTAGCCCACCTGGAGGTCTTCGATCTCGAGCAGCGCCATCAGACGTGCACCTCGGGGTCGTCCACCTCGACGTCTTCGCCCAGGTAGGCGCGCACGACCTCGGGGTGGTTGCGGACGACCTCGGGGGTGCCCTCAGCGAGCATCTGCCCGAAGTTCAAGCAGTACACGTAGTCGCACACCCGCACCACGAGGGGGACGTGGTGCTCGATCATCATGATGCTGAGCCCGAACTCCCGCCGGAGGTCGAGGAGGGTGTCACCGAGCTGGTGCGCCTCCTCTGGGCCCATGCCGGACGACGGCTCGTCGAGGAGGAGCACGTCTGGGTCGGTGGCGAGCACGGTGGCGATCTCGACGCGCTTGAGGTCGCCATAGGGCAAGCCCTGCACCCGGGTGTCGGCGAGGTGGTCGAGGCGCAGGATCTCGAGGATCGAGTCCGCTCGCTCGCGCAGCGTCCGCTCGGCCTCCATCGATGCGGGCGAGCCGAGCAGGCCGGCGACCACGCCGTAGCGAGCCTGGAGGTGCTGGGCGGTGAGCAGGTTCTCCCGCACCGTCGAACCCTTCACCAGGCCGACGTTCTGGAAGGTGCGACCCATGCCGAGCGCGGCGCGGTCGTGCACCTTCATCGTCGTCACGTCTTGGCCCCGGAAGCGCACCTTCCCGCTGTTCGGCGCGTAGAAGCCGGTGATCATGTTGAAGGTCGTCGTCTTGCCCGCCCCGTTCGGGCCGATGACGCCGACGATCTCGAACTCGCCGAGGGAGATCGACACGTCCTTCGCCGCCTGCACGCCGCCGAAGCGGATGGAGAGCTCGGTGGTCTCAAGCACGGACATCGGTGATCTGCACCTCCTTCTCCTTGCCGATCGACCAGTCGAAGCGCTCGCCCGTCAGCCACCGCTGCACCGGCTTGACGAGCTGGCCGATGCCACCGGGGAGGCGCGTGAGCACGAGCAGCAGCAGCGCCGGACCGACGACGTTGCGCGACGCCTCGGGCGTGAGCACCGGGATCTCCGCGAGGCGGTCCTCGAGGAACGGGATGGTGACCGGCGAGAGGACGAGCGCGCCGAGCAGGACCAGCACCGCCCCGACGACCACTCGAGGTGAGGGCCCACGACGCCTGCGCAGCGCACCGATGAGCAGTGCCGCACCGACGCCCACGGCGAGGATCGGCAGCAGGAGGTCGAAGCGTGCCAGCGTCCGCTCGAAGCCGGGCACGGTGCGCACGAGGAAGGTCAGCAGTGCGAACAGCGACGAGCTGATGATGATGCCGACCCGGCTGCGCAACCCGCCGACGACGGTCATGATCACGAACAGGAGAGCGAGCTGGAAGCCGAAGCTCTGCGCGCTCACGACGACGGCGTTGTGGGCGAACAGGGCCCCGCCGAGGCCGGCGAAGGCGCCCGAGACCATGAACCCGACGATCGTGTACGCCTTGACGTTCACACCGAGCGACGCCGCGACCCTGGGGTTCTCCCGCAGGGCGAGCAGGGCACGGCCGCCCTTCGAGCGGATGAGGCGCCAGTCGATCCACAAGACGGCCCCGAGGAACCCCAGGCAGATGAAGTAGTAGGCGACGGGTCCCGTGGGCGTGGGTGCGGTCGCCCCGGCCCCGCCCCCCGTGAGCGCCTCGATGCCGAAGATGCTCTCTTGGCCCATGACACCGAACGAGAGCGTGATGAGGGCGAAGTACAGACCGCTGATGCGCAGGGCAAGGCCACCGAGGATCAGCGATTGGACGGCGCCGATCACGACGGCCGCAGCCACGCCGAGCAGGAAGGGCTGGCCCTGCGCACCCACGACGTAGGCCGTGGTGAAGGCGCCGACGCCGACGAACGCGTTGTGCCCGAGTGAGATCGTCCCCGTGTAGCCGATGAGCACGTTGAGGCTGAGCCCGATGATGGCGAATACCACGGCCGTGGCGAACTCGGCGCTGTCGAGCGGGTCGCGCACGAGCGGGACGCCGACGACGACGGCGACCAGGAGGGCGACGAGGGCACCCCGAGCCACCCAGCCACCCGCGCCTGGCCGGAACGCAGCAGTGCCTCCGGCGTCACCCGTGACAGGGGTCGGCTCGATGGGCTCGACAGGCGCGTCGACGGGGCGATCGGTGACGGCCACCTACGACCTCCCGAGCAGGCCCTGGGGCCGCAGGGCGAGGATGGCCACGAGCAGCAGGAACGTGATGACGAAGCCGCCGCCGGGGATCGAGTCGCCGAGCGTGCCGGCCGAGCCGAGTGCCTCGCCCACGCCGACGATCACACCGCCGAGGACCGCGCCCGGGAGGCTGGTGATGCCACCGATGACGGCTGCGGTGAAGCCGAGGATCAAGTAGCGGGACGTCACGAAGCCTGGCGTGAAGGGCTCGGTCGAGCCGAGCAGGACGCCGGCCAGCCCACCGAGCAGTGCAGCCTGCACCCACACCAGGGCCGAGAGTCGCCGCACGGAGATGCCGACGAGGTTCGTGGCGGTTGCCTCCTGGCTGGCGGCGAGGACGGCGAGGCCGAGGTTGGTCTTGAAGAACAAGGCGAGGGCGATCCCGACCACGACCACGACCGCGAGGATGAGGAGGCGCTGGTCGGAGATGGCGATGATCACCCGGAGCCGATCAGCCCTCGTGAAGGCCGGCTCGAGCACCCGCGGGGTGGCGCCCCCGAGCCAGAGCTGCACGCCGAGCGACAGCAGCGCCACACCTGCCGTGGCCACGAGGAGCGTGACCCGCGGGGCGTCGGCGAGCGGGCGGATGACGCCGGTCTCGACGACGAGACCGAGGAGCGCAGCTGCGCCTACGGCGAGGAGCGCGGCGAGCAGGTACGGGACATCGTTGAGCCGCAGGAGGTAGAGCACGAAGATGGCGATGGTCCCGAACTCGCCCTGCGCGAAGTTGAAGATCCCGCTCGACTTGTAGATGAGCACGATCCCCATGGCGAGGAGGCTGTAGGCGGCGCCGGTGATCAGGCCGATCACGAGCGCGGTCTGGCCGGTGTTGCCGCTCGCCAAGAGGGCGACGATGACGGCGATGCCGATCCCGGGCCCGATGAGCGAGCGGGGCTCTGCCCTCACCCGGTCGAGGACGGCGGTCGCCATCAGAACGACGACGCGAACTCGGCGATGGTGCGGTAGCTGCCACCGTTCGCCTCGAGCAGGTGCACCTGGCGACCGCCCCGGTGGTCCTGGGCGCTGAACTTCACCGGCGGGTAGACGCCGCTGCCGAACTCCTTGCCGCTCTCGAGCGTCTGCACGAAGCTCTGGCGCGACATGTCCTCGCCGGCGGCCATGAACATCGAGGCGAGCGTCTTGTTCAGGCCCCAGAGCGCCAGCGCGATGTCATCCGGCGCAGCGAGGCCCTGATCCCTGAACGCCTTGCGGAAGTCAGGGTCGAGCCGGTCGATCACGTCGAGCTGGGGGAACGGCGAGAAGAACTTGGCGGCGCCGATGTTGCGGCCACCGACCTGGGCGACGGTGTTCAGACCGCTCGTGATGCCGGGGCCGATGTACTGCGGGATGCAGCCCTGGCCGCCGGCGGCGCTGGCGATGTTCAGGAACGTCGTCGGGCTCGAGAGGATGTAGACGATCTCGGCCGGTTGCCCACCGTCGGAGGTGCAGATCGCCTGGGCGATCGACAGCGCCTGGCCCGGGGTGGCGCTCTTCGGGATCGTCTCGTTGTAGACGATGTTGAGCCCGGCGCCGGTCGCCTCCTTGGTGATGCTCGCCTTTGCATCAGCGAAGCTCGGCGTGTCGGCGACGGCGATGGCGAAGCTGCCGCCCCCGAGCTTGTTCTTGGCCAGCTGGGCGAGCAGCGGCGACTGCTGGCTGTAGGTCATCGAGAGGGCGAAGTACGCCCGCACGTTGGTGAGACCCTGCTCGTTCACCCCGGCAGAGAGGTACGGGACCCCGACGCTGTTGGCGTACTGGGCGCATGCAGTGATCTGGTCGGCGCCGCCGCCACCGACGAGGAGGAAGACCTTGTCCTGCTCCACCATCTTCTGGCACACCCGTCGGGCGGTGGCAGGGTCGAACTGGTCGTCCTCGAAGACGATGCGGACCTTGCGACCGAACACGCCGCCCTTGCCGTCGAGGAACGTCCAGTAGACCGGCGCGCCGGTCTCGAAGGAGTTCTGGGGGAACGGCGCTGCTCCCGACACCGGGGCGTGGATGCCGATCA
>JBBSLC010000106.1:0-10605 GCA_038255685.1 Acidimicrobiales bacterium
GACTCCCGCATGCATCAGCGATGGCCAGGACGCGAGCTGGCTCGCCGTCGACAGGGTGGCCGCCGTAGTGGAGCGCGAGGGCGGCGCTCCCGAGGTCCCAGACGACTTGCAGGGTGTCGCCCGCCGCTTCGGCTTGGGCCGCCCCCTGAAGGAACAGGGTGCGGGCGCGAGTGAGGTCGCCGCGCATGAACGAGACGTCGGCGAGCACTTCGACCGCTCGGCGATGGACACCGGCGGCGTGCGCTCCGGCCTCGGCTGCGGCGAGGTCACCGCGTTGCCACGCGCCGACGGCCGCGGATGAGACGACATCGGCCCACAACGGCGACGCGGCCGACGCGCTCGCAGCGGCAACTTCGGCCATGCGAAACACGTGCGATCTTCCCCGCCAGAACGCCCAGGGGTGCAGAGCGGCTGACAGCCTGAGCGCGGATTCGGGATCGTGTCCGACGAACCATCCGTGCGCGGCGCGGAGCTCGTCCATGTGCCTGGCGACTCGGGCGGCCCATTCCGGTTCGTCGGGTCCTGACAGATGGGCGGCGGCGCGTTCGGCGAGGCTGAGGGCCCAGGCGGCGTGCCCTTGACGTACGGCGTCGAGCTCGGCTCGCTCGTCGAGACGCGCCAGGGCGTAGTCGCGCAGCGTCTTGAGCATCGAGTACTGGGTCACGCCGGCGCGGTCGGTGGTGAGCAGCGATCGATCGACGAGGCTCACGAGCACGCGGAGGGTCGCGCCCGTGACGGTGGCAGCTGCGTCACCGTCCACGTGCCCGGCGAACACGGCGAACCTGTCGAAGGCGGCGCGCTCGCTGGAGCTCAGTCGTCTGTAGGACCAGTCGATCACGGCGCCGAGTGATCCGTGCCGCGCCGTCGTGCGCGATCCCGACGTGAGCAGTTCGAGTGGGTGGTCCAGGGCGGTCACGAGCTCCGACGCTGTCGTGGCGTTCATGCACGCGGCGGCGAGCTCGATCGCCAACGGCAACCGATCGAGGCGGGCGCAGATCTGCTGCACGCTGCGTTCGTCGAGCGCGAACGCCGGGTCGACCGCTCGAGCACGGTCGACGAACAGCGCAGTCGCGGCCGCCGAGTCGAGAGGTTCGACCAGCTGAACGATCTCTCCGTTCGATCCGAGTCGCTCGCGGCTGGTGGCCAGCACGGTGACCCCATCGGTGTGACCGACGATCTGATCGACGATGCGCGCCACCGGCGTCAGTAGGTGCTCGCAGTTGTCGAGGACGAGCAACAGGCGACGGCTGGCCAGTCGGTCGACGAGCTGGTCGACCAGCTGGTCTCGGGGATGGCGCGGCGGTGCGTCGGCAGCTCCGACGGCGGCGGCGATGCCCCGTTCGACCTGACCAGCCCGGCGGAACGCGCTGAGGTCACAGAACCGCACGCCGTCCGGGTAGAGGCCAGACAGCCGGCGCGAGAGCTCGAGGGCGAGGCGTGTCTTGCCCACGCCGCCGGGGCCGCAGAGGGTCACGATGCGGGCCACGCCGAGGGTGGCCGCGACGGAGGCGACGTCGCGGTCGCGGCCCACGAAGCTGCTCGCGGGAACGGGGAACGCGCGTCCGGCCGCGGGCAGCTGGTGTCGCAAGATCCGACGCTCGAGCTCGACGAGCGCCGGTCCGGGCTCGAGGCCATGCTCGACCAGCTCCTGGCGCCACTCGTCGAAGACCGCGAGGGCGTCGGTCTGCCGGCCGGCACGGTAGAGCGCTTCCATCAACGACTGGCGCGCCCGTTCACGCTCAGGGCGCTCGGAGATCAATGCTTCGAGATCGGCGACCGCGTCGGTGACACGTCCGTCGGCCAACGCGTTCGCGGCGCGAAGCTCCCGGGCTCCGAGCCACAGCTCATCGAGCCGAGCCGCGGCGGCTGCTGCGAAGTCGCGGTCGGCGAACGCTCCCAATGCCGGACCTCGCCACAGCGCAAGGGCGTCATCGACATCACCTTCGGCCACAAGACGCTCGAACACCTGCGTGTCGAGACAGCCCTCACCCACCACGAGGCGATAGCCCACGTCATCGGTGATCACGTCACTCGCTCCTGCTCCCAGGCGGCGGCGAAGCCTCGAAACCTGGGTTCGCAGGGCGGCAGCGGGGTCGGTCGGGAGGCGGTCGTCCCACAGCCCGTCGATCAAGGCACTGGCGTGGACCGTCCGTCCCGCCTCGACCAACAGCATCGCCAGCAACAGCCGCTGCTGTGCGCTGGGAAGGGCGATCGGTCGGTCGTGGTCTGCCACTTCGAGCGGCCCGAGAAGCCGATAGCGAAGCACGGGCCTCACGCTATGTGGCTGACACGCAGGTGACACGCCCTTCCATCACGATGAGGACATGAGCGACCACGACCTTGAGATCCTGCGGCCGAACGACGCTGGCTACGACGAAGCTCGCCGCATTCACAACGGCCTCATCGACAAGCGACCGGCGCTCATCGCGCGCTGTCGAACCGTGGCCGACGTCTCCGCAGCAGTCGCCCGTGCCCGGAAGGATTCGCTCGAGATCTCGGTCCGCGGCGGCGGACACAACGTCGCGGGCAAGGCCGTGACCGAGGGTGGCCTCATGATCGACCTCTCACCGATGAAGCAGATCGTGGTCGACCCGGGGGCTCGTACCGCTCGCGCCCAACCGGGCCTCACGTGGGGCGAGTTCAACATTGCCGCCGCCGAGCACGGCCTGGCGACGACCGGGGGCATCGTGTCGACCACCGGCATCTCCGGGCTGACCCTCGGCGGCGGGTACGGCTGGCTTCAGGGAAAGTACGGGCTGTCCGTCGACAACCTGCTCGCGGCCGAGATCGTGACCGCAGACGGGCACGTGCTCGATGCCAGCGAACACGACAACGCCGATCTGTTCTGGGCGCTGCGCGGCGGCGGCGGGAACTTCGGCGTCGTCACCTCATTCACCTATCGCCTGCATCCCGTCACCACGGTGCTCGGCGGATCCTTGGCGTTCCCCCTGTCACGCGCTGACGCTGTCATCGATGCCTACCGGCGGCTCACCAGAGAGGCACCCGACGAGCTCGGCGTGCAATGCGGGTTGCTGAGCGCCGACCCCTCCACCAAGGTCGCCGCCATCGTCGTGTGTCACTGCGGCGACCTGGACCAAGCAGAAGCAGACATCCAGTCCGTGCGCCAGCTCGGCACGCCGCTCGCCGACACGATCGGGCCCAGGTCCTACGTCGATCAGAATCGCCAGATCGACGAGAGCTTCCCGCTCGGCGCCCTGAACTACTGGAAGTCCGCCTTCTTCACCGACCTGTCCGACGACGCCGCCCGGGTGCTGATCGACCAGTTCGAACAGTGTCCGTCACCCATGACGTTCTGCGTCCTCGAATCGTTGGGCGGCGCGGCCTCACGCGTCGCATCGGCAGCCACCGCCTACCCCCACCGAGAGCCGGGCCACAACCTTCTGGTCCTCAGCCAATGGGCGGACCCCGCCGACACCGAACCGAACATCGCCTGGACCCGCGAGACATTTGAGGCCCTTCGACCCCACATGGCCGACCGTCGCTACGTCAACTACCTCGCCGCCGACGACGCTGGCTACACCCAGGACGCCTACGGCTCCAACTACGAGCGACTCGTCGAGCTGAAACGCCGCTACGACCCCGACAACGTCTTCCACCTCAACCAGAACATCGACCCGAGCGTGCTCGCCAGCGAACCATCCGATGCCGCGCCAGAGCAGGAACGCACGTGATCGGCGATCTGTTGCACAGCACCGACGCCACAGAACGACGGGCGTCAGCGCTGGTGGAGGTAGCTCCCATCCGGCGTTCGGTCGCAGCGTGGGGAACCCCGGCACCTGTGCCCGTCCGCCCTCGACGTCAGCTCGGCCCGGTGCGCAGCGAGGCCCTCCCCGATCTCTCGGAGAGGGCCTCGGACCTGCTACCTGCGGTGGACGAGACAGGGCTCGAACCTGCGACCCCCACCGTGTCGAGGTGGTGCTCTACCAGCTGAGCTACTCGTCCGTGCGAGCCGCCACGGTAGCAGGAGGAACAAGGTGTGCCGTCGGCACTCAGGTGGCGGGGCTCGGTGCCGGGCTCGACCAGCTCTGGACGTAGCCGTCGACCTCGAGGGGCGCAGCATCGATCCCAGGTACGAGGGGCCGACGGGTGTCGACCATCACGGCGTACTCATCCGCCGTGCGCCGCCCGGCCGAGGTCGCGTTGCTCGCCGCTCCCTCGGCGGCGACCCGGTCTCGCTCGACGGCCGCCGGCTGGGGCCCGTGGTGGAGGCCGGCGGGGTGGAAGGTGAGCATCCCCTCGCCGATGCCGGCCCGGGAGAAGAACTCGCCACGGTGGTAGAAGAGCACCTCGTCGTAGTCGATGTTGCGGTGGAAGAACGGCAGCCGCAGCGCCTCGGGATCCTCCTCGAGCGGTCGGGGGGCGAAGGTGCACACGACGAAGCCACCGGCCACGAACGTGGTGTGCGCCGACGGAGGTAGGTGGTAGCGGGCTGAGGTCACCGGGCGGAAGTCCTCGACGTTGAGGCGCATCGGGGCGACGTCGCCCTTCCAACCGATGACGTCGCACGGGTGGAACGGATAGGTGACGACGGTGTCGCGCCCGAGCCGCTTGACCACGACGGTGAACTCGCCCTCCTCGTCGATCGCCTCGGCCTCGGGCACCTCGACGATCGCCGGGTCGAACAGCGCGTGGCGCCCGAGCAGGCCCCGGTCGGGCAGCTCGAAGCGTCCGCTGGTCGCCTCGACGACGAGCAGGTGGGTGGGCTCGGTCGGCTCGAACCGGAACGTCGTGCCACGGGGGACGAGCAGGTAGTCGCCAGCCCGGTAGCGCAGCGGTCCGTACTCGGTCCTGAGCAGCCCGGCGCCGTGGTGGGCGAAGTAGAGGAGGTCACCATCGGCGTCACGCAGGAACGCCGTGTTGCCCACGTGGAGGCGCTGCACGCCGATCGAGCAGTCGTCGTTGACGAGGATGGGCGTCGGCCAGAGCCCGTCGAGGTCGGTCACGCCGTTGGTGTCGTAGGCCCGGTGGACGGCCGGTCCATCGACGGAGATCCAGCCCGTCGGGGCGTGACGGCGGTAGAGGTGGCTGGCCGGGCCGTAGAAGCCCGATCGTCCGTGCTCCTCCTCGACCGTGCCCGGCGGCAGCCCCACGTGGGCCTGCCGGGAGGTCTCACCTCGGATCCACTGAGGCATCCCCTCCACGATCAGCCTCCCCCGGCGTTCACAGGTTCCCCCGAGCGGCCTGCTCGCGCTCGAGGGCCTCGAACAGCGCCTTGAAGTTCCCCTCGCCGAAGCCGCGTGCGCCGGCCCGCTGGATGATCTCGAAGAACGCTGTCGGGCGACCGGTGACGTTCTCGGTGAACACCTGGAGCAGGTGACCGTCCTCGTCGCGGTCGACGAGGATGCCGAGGCGGGCGAGGTCGTCCCACGGCAGGCCGTCGATGCCGGCCAGACGCTGGCGTGCGTCGTCGTAGTACGAGGGCGGCACGGCCAGGAAGCGCACGCCGCGCTCCCGCAGGGCGGCGACGGTCCCGACGATGTCGCTGGTGGCCATGGCCACGTGCTGGACGCCCGGGCTGCCGTAGTAGTCGAGGTACTCCTCGATCTGGCTCTTGCGGCGGCCGGGGGCGGGCTCGTTCAGCGGCAGGACGATCTTGGACCCGTTCCACACCACCGTCGACATCAGTGCCGAGTACTCCGTCGCGATGGCTGCGTCGTCGAAGTGGACGAGCTGGTCGAACCCGAGCACCCGCTCGTAGAACGCGACCCAGCCCTCGAGCGCACCGAGCTCGACGTTGGCGACGACGTGGTCGATCCGATCGATCCCGACGGCGGGGCCACACGGGACCGGCAGGGCAGCCGCCTGGTAGCCGGGGAGGAAGGTGCCGGCGTAGCGGGACCGGTCGACGAGGCTGTGGACCGTGTCCCCGTAGGTGGCGATCGACGCGATCACGACCTTGCCGTGGTCGTCGTCGGTGATGGTCGGCGCGGTGATGCCGGTGGCGCCCCGGTCGAGCGCTGCCTCGTAGGCGTGGTCTGCGTCGGCGACGGCGAAGGCGACGTCGTGGACCCCGTCACCGTGCGCCCTGACGTGGGCGGCGATCGGCGAACGAGGATCGAGGGACCCGGTCACCACGAAGCGGACCTCGCCTTGGGCCAGGACGTAGGACGTGCGATCGCGCACACCGGTCTCGGGTCCGGCGTAGGCGACCGCTTCGAAGCCGAAGCCGGCACCGAGGAGGGAGGCGAAGGCCCGAGGGTTGCCGACCCACCACTCGAGGTGGTCGATCCCGAGCAGCACCGGGGGGTCAGAGGTGGCGTTGCGCACGGCGTCGACGAAGGCGTCGGTGCTCATCGCCTGTCACCCCGGTCGGCGTCGAGGCCGTCCCAGAACACTGCGACTGCGTCGAGCATCTCGGCGGCACCGGTGAGGAAGCGCTGCTCGTCGAAGCCGGGCAGCGAGAACGCCTCCGTGAGCTCGTCGTCGGTGTGCGCTGCGTGCTGGTCCTCGACCTTGTCGTGCCAGGTCCAGAACGCCAGGTGGAGCTCTGGGCACGACTGCGCCTTGAACGCGTCGAGCCCGGCGATCAGCTGCTTCCAGAACCCGGCGGCGGCCCAGTGCTCGACTGCGTAGCTGGCGCCCTCGGCGGTGGAGGGATCCTCGGAGCCGTAGATGCGGAGCAGCTCGTCGCAGAAGTGGGCCGTCGCCGGTGTGGCCTGGTGGCGCTTGCCGAGGTCGTCGAAGCCGAGGCCGAGGGGGGCGGCGAAGCGGAGCAGCCACTCGAAGTGGGCTGCGGCGAAGCGGAACCTGCCCCCGTCCACGCTGCCCTCGGTGGCGACGAGCTGGGGGTCGACCCCGTCGGTTGCCTCGGCACTCGGTGGCCGGAAGACCACGCCGAGCTCGTTCAGGAGGATCTCCTTGCCGGCCCGGTACGACTCGAGCGTCGCCGCATGGATGACCTTGCGGAGCTGGGCCTCGAGGAACAGGTGGCTGAAGACAGAGAACTGGACGGTCAGGTGGGCGACGTCGTGGCGCTCGAGGCCCCCTTCGGCGAACCAGGCGGTGTACCGGTTGGCGGTGACGACCGGGTGGTTCGCCACGAGGTCGTCGACCTCCGCTCGGAAGCGCTCGACGGCAGTTGTGGAGCGGTCGGTGGTGCTGGTGAGGGCCATGCGATCCCCTTCGAGGCAGGCTGTGACCTCCATCACACGCCCGATGGGCGACGTGGTCAACCGTCCTCGATGTGCCTGAGCACATCGCACAGCCGATCCCGTAGGTGCTAGACAGATCGCATGCTGGCGATCGATGCCCTCGACGGGCGCCTCATCCGAGCTCTGGCGGAGACGCCGCGAGCGGGGATCATGGAGCTGGCCCGCCAGCTCGGCGTGGCCAGGGGGACTGTACAGGCACGGCTCGACAAGCTCGTGGCTCGTGGCATCGTGACCGGCTTCGGGCCCGACCTCGACCTGAGCGGCCTCGGCTACCAGGTCCTCGCCTTCACCACCCTCGAGATCGCCCAGGGACGCCTCGACGACGTCGTCTCCCACATCAACGACATCCCCGAGGTGCTCGAGGTGCACGCCATCACCGGCCCCGGCGACCTCCACTGCCGGCTGGTCGCCCACACGAACGACCACCTCCAGACGGTGATCAACCGCATCCTCGAGGTGCAGGGGATCGTCAGGACCTCCACGGTGATCGCCCTCACCACCCAGGTCGCCTACCGGACGCTCCCGCTGGTCAGCGAGGAGCGCAGCGCAGCCGGACGCCATCCCGGGACCTGATCGGCAGCGCCCTCAGCCGTCGGGGGCGAAGCCCTGGCGGAGGGTGTTCTCGGTGATGACCCTCGGGTCCATGTACTGGAGGAGGTGGTCGGGTCCGCCCGCCTTGGAGCCGACGCCGGACATGCCGTAGCCCCCGAACGGCTGGCGCCCGACGACCGCCCCGGTCGTGCTCCGGTTGACGTAGACGTTGCCGGCCCGCAGCTCCCCAGCCGCTCTCGCGATGCTCGCCGGCGAGCGAGAGATGATCCCCGCCGTCAGCGCGTACTCGGTGTCGTTGGCGAGGACGATGGCCTCGTCGAGGTCGGCGACCCGGAAGACGGCGAGCACGGGACCGAACACCTCCTCTCGCGCCAGCCGGCTGGTGTCGTGATCGAGGTCGGTCACCACCGTCGGACCGACGTACCACCCACGAGCGGGCACGTCCTCCCGCCTGACGAGGACCTGGCCCTCCTCGGCACCGAGGGCTGCGTAGCGGTTGATCGAGACCTGCGCGTCGGCATCGATGACCGGTCCCATCTGGGTCCCCATGAGGCGGGGCGGTCCCACGTCGAGCTCGTGCACGGCGGCGACGAGGCGGGCCAGGGCGTCATCGTGGACCCGGTCGAGGAGGATGAGCCGCGACGTCGCCGAGCACTTCTGCCCGGCGTACCCGAATGCCGAGGCGATCGCCGCCGGCACCGCCTGGTCGAGGTCGGCGTCGCCGTCGACGATGAGCGCGTTCTTCCCACCCATCTCGGCGACCACCCGCTTCACGGCGCGCTGGCCGGGCCGGTGGACGGCGGCGGACTCGATGATCGCCAGGCCGACCGGGCGCGAGCCGGTGAAGGAGATGATGACCACGTCGGGGTGGGCGACCAGGTGCGCGCCGACCACCTCGCCGCGACCGGGGAGGAAGCCGATCGTGCCGGGAGGTGCGCCGCTCGCCTCGAGCGCCTCGATGAGCCGCCAGGCCACCGCCGGTGCCTGCTCTGCGGGCTTCAGGATCACCGTGTTGCCGGCGACGAGGGACGCCACGGTCATGCCGCACGGGATCGCCAGGGGGAA
The DNA here is from genome assembly GCA_038255685.1 of Acidimicrobiales bacterium. Lineage (GTDB taxonomy): Bacteria > Actinomycetota > Acidimicrobiia > Acidimicrobiales > CADCSY01 > CADCSY01. The sequence continues at coordinate 8,790 of JBBSLC010000106.1, forward strand.
GTTCCACGGGGCGATCACGACGGCGACGCCCTTGCCCTGGTAGCGCAACGTGTTGCGCTCTCCCGGTGGGGACTGCACCGATGCGCCCGAGCGCCCGACTGCCTCGAGCCGGATCGCCTCGCGCCCGTAGTACTCGCAGAAGTCGATGGCCTCGCACACGTCGGCGTCAGCCTCGGCCCACGGCTTGGCGCACTCGAACACCTCGAGCGCGGCGAGCTCGAAGCGACGGGCGGCGAGCCATCGAGCAGCGCGGAACAGCACGGCCGCTCGTTCCTCCACCGGCGTGCGGCGCCACCCGACCGCCGCCCGGACCGCAGCGGCGACGGCGGCGTCGGCCTCGCTCGTCCCGCACGAGGCCGACACGGCGACGACGTGGTCGGGGTCGGCTGGGTCGAGCGAGGCGATGGTGGCCGTCGTGCGCACCCGCTCGCCGTCGATGACGGCCGGCACGTCGATCGGCTGACGGCGCCCTGCGCCGTCCACGGCGCCGGCCATCGCCTGTCGAGGCGCGGGCCGACGCCACTCGGCGGTCGGCTCCGGCTCGTAGGCACTCGGCGCATCGGCGTCGGTCGTGGGACGGCTCGGCGACGCCTCGGTGCCAGGGAGGTCGGGCAGCGCGCTCGGTACGGGAGGCACGAGCAGCTCCGTGAGGGCCCTGCCCTCAGCGGTGCTCTGACGGACGAAGCTCTCGTTGCTGGTGTTCTCGAGCAGTCGACGGACCAGGTACGCCATGCCGGGGACGAGCTCGCCCACCGGTGCGTAGATCCGGAGGCGGAGCCCGGCAGCCCGGATCGCCGACTGGATCGGCTCCGACATGCCCGAGAGCATCTGCAGCTCATAGCCGTGGTCGGGGATGCCACGCTCACGGGCGCTGACCACCGCATACGCGAGCGAGCGGAGGTTGTGGGAGGCGAACGCCGCCTTCACCTCGCCGTGGTGGTCGTGGAGGAGCCGGACGCAGCGCTCGTAGCTCGCATCGGTCTGGTCCTTCTCGGCGAAGACCGGCACCGACCAACCAGCCGCCTGGGCCACGACCGTCTCGGTGTCCCAGTAGGCGCCCTTGACCAGGCGGATGGTGATCGGCACCTCCCGGGTGGCCGACCAGGCGATGAGCTCGGCGAGGTCCCTTGCGGACTCGCGGAGGTAGCCCTGGACCACGATGCCGGCTTCGAGCGAGGCGAGCTCGGGCTCGTCGAGCAGCTCTCGGAACAGCCTGGTGGTCAGGTCCTTGACGTCGAGGTGCTCGACGTCGACGTTCACGAACGCGCCGCGGTCACGGGCGAGGTGGAGCAGCGGACGCAGCCGGTCCTTGGCCTGGCGGATCCCGGCCGCGGCGGTGAGCGGCGAGAGCTTGGGGGCGAGCGCCGTCACCTTCACCGACACGTTGACCCGAGGCACCACGCCGAGATCGTCTGCCTCCAGCACCGGCCGGCTGGGCCACGACGGGGCTGCGTCGAGCAGCGCGACGAGCAAGGCGCGCACCCGCTCGGCGTAGCGGTCCGCCTCCGCCTCCACCACGGTCTTCTCGCCGAGCAGGTCGACCGTTGCCGCGCTGCCATGCTCCCAGAGCGCGCCGATCGCCGCGACTGCGTCGGTGGGCGTGACGCCGACGATGAACTGCTCGGCCATGCGCTCGATGTTCGAGCGGGCGATGCTCGCCGCCACCTTCGCCCCGAGCACGGGCACGGCGCCGGCGATGCCCATGCCGGCGCGCAGGAGCCGCGGCGCTCGGTCACCGGCGAGGTACTCCTCGAGGTGGCGGAGCACGTCGTCGTCACCGCTCGTCGCCGGGAACACGTCGACGAAGCGGAACAGC
>JBBSLC010000107.1:0-10435 GCA_038255685.1 Acidimicrobiales bacterium
CCGAAGTCGACCTGGCCGACGGTGTCGAGCTCCGCGTTGAGCTCGTAGGGGAGCCCGACCTCGCCGCAGGCGAGGATCCGCCCCTGGTGGGCGAGCACGTTCACCGCACCGGAGCCGCCGATCGTGACGTTCACCGGAGAGGGAGCAGGGGCCGCCATGTCGCTCCTGGTCGCGAGGTCGGGCGTGCGCACCCAGCGGTTGCGGTACCAGGCGGCTCGGCCGTCCTCGATGCGGATGCCGTGGACCATCCCGTCGCCGAGGAACCAGTGGTGGGTGGCGGCGTCGACGGGCCCGTAGGGGTTCGGGCCGTCGCGCAGCAGCGTGCCGACGAGGGCGTCGGGCAGCTCGCCGGTGACCGAGAGGTCGTGCACGGTCACCTCCTCGGCGACCGGGGCGTAGTTGCCCGTCAGGTACGGGTTGGTGATCGTGGTGTCGGTCATGGTGTCCTCCTGCAGGCGGCTTGACACTGTCAACCTAGGCCACTGACTTGACAGCGTCAAGGGGTTCGCTGAGCATGAGGCATGGCGAGGCGAGATGAGGGCGGCGGACCGGCGCACGACCTGCGGCGGGCCCTCCTCGACGCTGCGGCCGAGGTCGTCGCCGAGGTCGGCCCCGGAGCGGTGAGCCTCCGGGAGATCGCAAGACGGTGCGCCGTGTCCCACGCTGCCCCCGCCCACCACTTCGGTGACCGGTCAGGGATGCTCTCGGCGCTCGCCGCCGAGGGCTTCTTCGCTCTGGCCGACGCGCTCCGGGCCGCCACCGGCACGGGTGGGCGGGCGACCCTTGCCGCGCAGGGCCGGGCGTACGTTGCCTATGCCGCCAGCGCCCCGGGCCACTTCCCGGTCATGTTCCGACCTGAGCTGACCGACGATCGCAACGCCGACCTCGTCGAGGCGCGGATCGCTGCGTTCGCAGCACTCGACGCCGCCGTCACTGAGGCGCAGGCGGACGGGTGGTCGCCGGGGACGAGCCACGACGTCGCCGTGGTCACCGCATGGGCGACCGTCCACGGCCTCGCCACCCTCTGGCTCGACGGCGCCCTCCCACCCCACCTCGCAGCGGCACAACTCGACGAGACGGCTGCCGCGATGACCGATCTGCTCACGGGTGTCGACGGTGCCGCTGCGGGGCGGCCGCGGGTCAGGAGGCGGCGCTGAGACGCAAGACGGAGCCGCCGATGGAGATCACGTAGACCTCGCCGTCGGCGTCCTCGGCGAACGACACCAGGGTCCCGGGGTCGACGCCGATCCCGAGGTCCACCCGCTCGCCCACCGAGGTGCCGTCGACCGGCAGTGCCCACACCTCTGCCGTTGCGAGGTCACCGAAGAGGTAGGCACCCCGCAGGCCGGGGATCTCCTCGCCTCGGTACACCACACCGCCGGTGATGGAGACGCCCTCGGCGTGGGTGTACTCGTACGTCGGCCCGATCACGTCGGGCGGCGCCTCGCCTTCGAACGGCTGGCTCCCCTCGAACCGGTTCCACCCGAGGTTGGCGCCGAGGATCTCGCCGGCGGGCAGGGCCGTGACCTCTTCGATCTCGTTCTGGCCGACGTCGGCCACCCAGAGGGACCCTGTCTCCCGGTCGAAGCTGAACCGCCATGGGTTGCGGACACCGAGGACGGCGATCTCGCCACGCCCGCCGCCACTTGCGAAGGGGTTGTCTGCGGGGATGCCGTAGGCCTCGTCGCCCTGGGCAGCGGGGTCGAAGCGGAGCAGCTTGCCGAGCAGCGTCGTGGTGTCCTGGGCTCGGTCGCCGGGGTCACCGCCTGCGCCGCCGTCGCCGAGGGCGTACCAGAGCAGGCCGTCGGGGCCGAAGGTGATGTGGCCGCCGTTGTGGTTCGCGAACGGCTGGGACTGGGAGAGCACCGTGCGCCGGCTCTCGGCGTCGATGGCGCCGCCATCGAGCGTCCACTCGTCGAGCCTGCTGTCGCCGTCGCGGTTGGTGTAGCTGAGGTACAGGCGCTCTCCGTCGGGGCTGAAGGCGGCACCGAGCAGGCCGCGCTCGCCCTCGGCGACCGTGTCACCGCTGATGTCGACGAGCGGCTCGCCGACGACGTCGTCGACGACGGGACGCACGAAGCCGGCGCGCTCGACGACGTGGAGCGTGCCCGTCCCCGGTTGCACGATGACGGCGACGGGCTGCTCCGCCGTGAACGCCTCGGTCAGCTCGAGGTCGACCTCGTCCAGCGGGGGCGGCAGCGTCACCTCGGACGCGGTCGTGGAGGTGCTCTCCGGCTCGGGGGCCGCCGTGGTGGTCGGCGCAGGCACGGTGCCCTCTGGCTGGGCCGTCACCCCTTCGTCGTCGCCCCCGCTGCTGCAGCCGGCGGAGAGGAGTGAGACGAGCGCGAGGACGGTGATGGAACGGGTGCGAGCGGTCACGTCCACGTCTCCGGTCCCGAGCTGTTCAACGGATCAACCTGATCAGGCCCTCTTGGACGACCGACACCGCGAGCTGGCCGTCCTCGGTGAAGATCGAACCCCTGGCCAGTCCCCGCGCGTGGGAGGCCGAGGGAGTGTCCAGGTCGTAGAGGAGCCAGGCATCTGCCCGGAACGGGCGGTGGAACCACATCGCATGGTCGAGGCTCGCCATCATGAGCTTCCCCTCCTGCCAGCTGAGGCCGTGGGGGAGCACCGTGGTGTCCAGCAGGGTCATGTCGCTCGCATAGGTGACGATGCAGGCGTGGAGGACCGGGTCGTCGGGCAGGTCGCCGTCAGCGCGGAGCCACACCGCCTGGCCGTGCCGGGGCTCGGGTGCCTCGGCGCCGCTCTCGTCGAAGCGGGTGGGCTCCACGTTGCGGGTGTCGATGGGGCGCGGCCGCTTGAACCAGTCGCCCATCCGCTCCGCGTAGGGCCCGTAGCGCTCGGCGAAGGTCGGGAGCGACTCGGCGTGGGGCACGTCGGGCATGGGGACCTGGTGGTCGAGGCCCTCTTCCAGCGCGTGGAACGAAGCCTGGAGGTTGAAGATCGCCTTGCCGTGCTGGATGGCGACGACGCGCCGGGTGGTGAACGACCGGCCGTCGCGGATCCGGTCGACCTCGTAGAGGATCGGCACCAGTGGGTCGCCGGGGCGCAGGAAGTAGGCGTGGAGCGAGTGCACCGGCCGGTCGGCGCCGACGGTGCGTGCTGCCGCGACGAGCGCCTGGCCGGCGACCTGTCCGCCGAAGACCCGTTGGCGCTCGTCGTCAGGGCTCACCCCTCGGAAGATGTTGACCTCGATGGCCTCGAGGTCGAGCAGGGCGACGAGCTCGTCCAGCGCAGCGGTCACGGGATCATCCTCGCACGCCAGTAGTCTCGCCCGGATGTCCGTGACCACCCCCATCGCAACCGCGAGGGCCACCTTCGACCGCCGCCCGGTCCGCTATGCGATGGTCTCGGTCGTCGCCGTCGCCGTGAGCCAGATCGTCCTGCTCACCACGAACGGGCTCCTCGGCTGGGACGCGATCATCTCCAACATCACCGCCGTGACCGCCGGATCGATCCCGTCCTACCTGCTCAACCGGGCGTGGGTCTGGGGCAAGCGAGGTCGCAACCACTTCTGGCGCGAGGTCATGCCGTTCTGGGCCCTCGCGCTCGTGGGCCTCGGCTTCTCGACGCTGCTCGTGGCCATCGCCCACCGGTGGAACGACGCCACGTGGGTCGTGAGTGCGGCGAACCTCGCTGCGTTCGGGATCCTGTGGGTCGCCAAGTACCTCTTGCTCGACGCCATCTTGTTCAAGGTGGCCCCGAGCGAGGTCTCGCCCGCCGAGGTGTAGCCGAACCGGTCTGCCCCCGTAGCCTCGCCCACCGTGGATGCGAACCTGCTGCAGCGTGCCGAGGCGGCGAAGGGGTTCATGCCACCCGACGAGGGGCTGGCGCTCCACGAGGCCGGCGTGGCGGCGACGGCGGCCGTGCCCGCTGCGCCGATCGTGGAGATCGGCAGCTGGTGCGGCAAGTCCGGGATCTACCTCGGGGCTGCGGCCAGGGAGGGGGGCACGGTGCTGCTCGCCATCGACCACCACCGCGGGTCGGAGGAGAACCAGCCCGGCTGGGAGTGGCACGACCCCTCGCTCGTCGACCCCGAGGTCGGGCTGATCGACACGCTGCCCACGTTTCGACGCACGATCTGGGAGGCGGGCCTCGAGGACCACGTCGTCGCCGTCGTCGCCTCGTCCCCGATCGTCGCGACGTTCGTCACGGGTCCCCTCGCCATGGTCTTCATCGACGGCGGGCACGGCCACGACCCCGCCCATGCCGACTACGAGTCCTGGTCCCAGAAGATCGCCCCGGGAGGGCTCCTCGTGATCCACGACGTGTTCCCCGATCCGGCCGACGGTGGTCGGCCGCCCTACGAGGTGTACCTGCGGGCGCTCGAGGACGGCTTCACCGAGGTCTCCGCGACGGGCTCGCTGCGGGTCCTGCGCCGGCCGTGAGCGACATGAGCGGGCGGGACGCTCCGGCCCAGGAGCGGGATGAGGCGTGGGCGCCGGTCGAGCTGCCGCTGCGTCGGCACTCGTTCTCGACCCCTGCCCTCGTCGTGGCTGCCGGCGCGCTCGTCGCCCTGCCGGTCGCCGTGGCGATCGCCATCACCATCACCGTGCTCTCGGCGGGCTCGAGCGTCGCCGGCGTGCTCGTCGGGCTCGTGGTGCCGCTCGCCCTCGTCGGCTTCGCCGCCGGCGTGGCTCGCCCCCTCGTCGCCGGGCGCAGGGTCGTGCTGGTGCTGCGCGCCGACGCCCTGGTCATCGCTGACCGGACGCTGCTCCACGCGACGGAAGGCATCCCCCGACACGTCGTCACCGGCGCGTGGCTCGGCGACGCCGTCGACGGCTGGCTCGGGGAGCGGGACCCCGCCGTCGAGGTCGCCCTCGCCCCTGACGACGAGCCGGTCGACCTGCTCCTCGTCTTCGACGAGCTCGTCGTCCTCGACAGCGCCCGCCGAAGGGTCTCGCGCCCGAAGGGCGACCACCGCAGCTCGCTTCCCCACCCCGACCGACCCGTCGGCCATCTGTGGATCCCCCTCGCCGACGCCGCCGCTGCTCGCACTGCGCTGTCGGCCTGGCTCCCCACCCCGCCCGTCGACGCGGCGCCCGGCGCCGTGCCGCCTGTGCTGCGCTGAGCGTCACGCACCAAGCCAGATGACCATGTCTTCGGTCGTGGCCGGCGGCGAGGCGAGGAGCGCGCGCAGGGCTCGGGTCAGATCTTCGGGGTAGGCAGTCGCGCCGCGATGGAACCGGCGCGGGGAGGTGAGGACGATCCCTCCGTGGTGCTCGCCGGCGACGGCCCACGCCCTGGCGATGCGGTCGAAGTCCCGTGCGTTCTCCGTCACGACGGTGCGTCCGAGCGAAGTGGCTGCTCGGAGCAGCTCCTCGTCGGAGAGCGGGCGGAGCAGCGGATCTGCTGCACCGGCGACCACGTCACCTCCCTCGGCGCTGAGCCGATCGGCGACCAGAGGGGAGTGGTGGACGTCGAGGAGCAGCTTCACCTGGCCAGGAGGTCGCGCTGTCGGCGCCACTGCGCCTCCGCGTCCTGTGCCGCCCGATCGTTGGCGGTGATCTCGCCGTCGATCTCCTCGGCAAAGTCTGCGTAGTACGCGAGCGCAGCCATGACGTGCGCCCGAGTCAGTGCGAAGAGCTCGACCGCTCGATCGATCCGATCGTCGACCTGCGCGTCTCCGCCGACGAGACCGGCGATGACCTCCCACACATCGGGACCGCCGGCGAGCACGGCGCGACGGCCCGCTGCGCCGTCCCGGAAGGCGATGAGCGGGTGTCGCCGAGTCCGGAGCCCCTCGTCGAGGAGCTCCTCGGCCAGCGCAGAGGTCGAGCGGCCATGAGACGACGCCTCGCTCCTCAGCCTCTCGGCGACGTCGGGATCCTTGAACCGGAGGGAGACCGGACGGGCCATGACGACAGTGTAGTCAGATGTCGTCAGATCAGGCGGCGGTCCGACGCCCACCGGGTCAGCTCGTGGCGGCTCGAGAGCTGGAGCTTGCGGAGGACGGCGGAGACGTGGGTCTCGACCGTCTTGACCGAGAGCGTGAGCTGGCGGGCGATCTCCTTGTACGTGTAGCCCCGGGCGATGAGGCGCAGGACCTCGCGCTCGCGCGGGGTGAGCAGGTCGAGCTCGGGGTCGAGGACCGTTCCGGCGGGGACCTCCCCGGCGAAGGCGTCGAGCACGAGGCCGGCGAGGCGGGGGGAGAACACGGCGTCGCCGTCGCGCACCCGCTCGACGGCGGCGACGAGGTCGTCGGCGCCGACGGTCTTGGTGAGGTAGCCCCGAGCACCGGCCCGGATCACGTCGATCACGTCCTCGGCGGCGTCGGAGACCGACAGCGCCAGGAAGACGACCTCGGGGTTGGTCTTGCGCACGGCCTCGATCACGGCCCGACCGCCGCCACCGGGCATGTGGACGTCGATGAGCACGACCTCGGGCTTCGAGCGGCGGATGGCGGCGATGGCCTCGTCGACGTCGGTCGCCTCGCCGACCAGCTCGACCCGGTCAGCGATCGCGGCTCGCACCCCTCCCAGGAACAGGCGGTGGTCGTCGACCAGGAAGACGGTGATCACCGCTCGACGCCTGTCATGGTGATCGCCACCTCGGTGCCGTTGCCAGGGCTGGTCGTGATCTCGACGCGACCGCCGTGGCGCTCCGTGCGGCCGACGATCGAGTCGGCGATGCCGCGTCGATCGCTCGGGACCGCTGCCGGGTCGAAGCCCGAGCCGCGATCGCGCACGAAGGCGGTGACGCCGCCAGGAGCGAGCTCCACGTACACGGCGATCTCGTCGGCGCCGCTGTGGCGCGCCGCGTTGACCACCGCCTCCCGGAGCGCTGCGACCAGGGCGGCGAACCGCTCGTCGAGCTCGGCGTCGCCCACGGTGACGACCTCGACGGTGACCTCGTGCGTCGCCTCCACGTCTGACACGACCTCGTCGAGGGCGGCAGCCAGCGTGGTGGCCGACGGGTTGCGGTCGCCGTAGAGCCACGCCCGGAGCTCGCGCTCCTGGCGGCGGGCGAGGCTCACCGTCTCGTGGGGCGAGTCGGCGCTGCGCTGGATGAGGGTGAGGGTCTGGAGCACCGAGTCGTGGAGGTGGGCGGCGACCTCGGCACGTTCCTCGGAGCGGATCCGATGGCGGCGCTCCTCGCCGACCTGGCGGGCGAGGCGCAGGATCCACGGCCCCAGCAGGATCGCCACGCCGGCGGCGGTGGCGACCATGGCCACGAGCACCTGGCCGAAGGCCGTGACCCCGCCGCTGGTGGCCAGGAACGACCCGACGCCGACGAGCACGAGCACGATGCCCGCCCCCGCCCGGAGGACGAGGGCACGCCCGTCGCCGAGCGCGTCGACGGGGTTGCCGGGGAGGCGGGAGGCGAGTCCTCGCCAACGGGTCCGCTCGGCCTCGCCGGTCCGCACCCAAGCGAGGCCCAACCCGACGGCGGCGACGGCAGCCGGCCAGACGACGTGGCCAGGGAACCACGGGCTCAGCCGTTGGACGAGCATGGCCGTCCCGATGGTGACGAGCCCCACGGCCAGGCCGTGCTCGGCCCGGACGTCGTCGGCGAGCTCCGCGCGCTCCGGCATGAGGCCGACGGGGAGCAGCGCCCACAGCATGCCGTAGAGCAGCAGCCCGACGCCGAGGGCGAGGGCGAGCACGCCGAACGCGAGGCGTACGAGGACGGGATCGACCCCGATGCGAGCGGCGAGTCCGGCGGCGACCCCGGCCACCACGCGGTCGTGGGGATGGCGCGTGACCGGCAGGGTGGAGGTGGTGGTGGGCATCGTGTCGACCAGGTCGATGATCCCACAGGGCACCGCCGCCGACGATGGGTGGCGTCCCGCTCCCGACCCTGACCCGGCACGCACGACTCAGGGTCATCCCCGATGGTGCTCCTCGTCCGGGAACCGGATGATGGGCACATGGACGACACCACCGTGGCCGATGCGCCACCTCCGCCCCTCCCACCTCCACCACCGGTCCCGAGGCGTCTCCTCCGCCGGGAGGGCGGCGAGGAGAAGATCGGCGGCGTCTGCGCCGGTGTGGCCGACTACCTGAGCATCGACGTCACCCTCGTGCGCGTCGCTGCGGTGTTCCTCGCCTTCGCCGGGCCTGGCCTGCCTGCCTACGTGGTCGCCTGGATCGTCATGCCGAAGGCCACTCCCGGCACCCCGCCGAACCCGGTCCGCCACGGACCGATCTTCGACGGTGGGACGACCCCGATCGTCGGCGTCGCCCTCCTGCTCGCCGCTGCCTTCGTCGTCTTCGACGGCGGCCTCTTCGGCCGGGACGTCGTGTGGCCGATGCTGCTGATCGGCGCCGGGGTGTGGCTGCTCGTCCGAGACCGGGACGGCACCTCGACGCCACCAGGGGGTTCGTCGCCAGGCGGTTCGCCACCCCGCGCGACACCGTGGACGGCGAGCGCGACGTCTGGGTCGACGCCAACCGCGTCCACCGGCCAGGGGCCGACCGCCCCGCTCGACTGGACCGGTCCCACGGCCCCGTCTCCATCGGTCCCGACAGGGTCGCGCTCCCGAGTCGGCCAGGTGGTGCTCGGCGTGCTCGCGCTCGGCGGCGCCCTGCTGTGGGTGCTCGTGGCCAACGGCACGCTGGCGCTGTCCTTCGCCGACAGCCTCGCTCTTGCGCTCGTGGGCGTCGGTGGCGGCCTCGTCATCGGATCGTGGTTGGGTGGCGCCCGCTGGCTCATCGGACCGGCGCTCGGCCTCGTGATCCTGCTCACCCTCGTCCGTGCCGTCGACGTCCCCCTCGAGGGGGGCTTCGGTGAGCGCTTCCACCGGCCCCAGGCGCTGGCGGACGTGCGCAGTGCCTACCGTCTCAGCGCCGGCGAGATGGTCCTCGACCTGTCCGAGCTCGACCTCCGGGGCCAGCGGTTCGAGGTGGCCGCCAGCATCGGTGCCGGCTCGCTGCAGGTGCGCCTGCCCGCCGACGTCGAAGCGGAGGTGGCGAGCCGCATCGCCGCCGGTGACCTGATCGTGCCGGTCGAGGGCAGGGAGCGGGAGGGCCTCGGGATCGACGAGGAGCTCACCCTCGACGGCGCTGAGGGTTCCGGCACGCTGGTGCTCGACCTCGAGGTCGGCGTCGGCGAGATCGAGGTGACCCGTGGCTAGGCGACTCGACACCACCTCGCTCGTCGCCGGCCTCGCCTTCGTCGTGATCGGCCTCGTGTCGCTGCTCACCGACCTGTCGTTCAAGGCCCAGGTGAACCTCGTGTGGCCGGTCCTGCTCGCCGCCCTCGGCCTCGCCCTGCTCCTTCCCGACCGCGGCGATGGCGATCCCGCCCGGCGTGCGGAGGAGGAGCGGCGGTAGGCGGCCGTCCCTGAGCTGCCGACACGCTTGTCGAGTCGGTGCGCCGGGTGCGCACGAGCGAGCACGAGATGGCCGATCGAAGCGATGGCGAGCGCCACCGCGACCAGGACGAACGGGGTCGTGGCCTCGGCGGCCAAGCTCGGTGAGTTGAGGAGCTCGGCAAAGACGAGGAGCGCAAGGCTGCGTGCGCTGAACAGGATCAAGAGGCGCAAGGTGAGGGTCCATGAGGCCGTGAGCGCAGGCATGTCGTGCCGTGCGGCGATGCGTCGGAGTCCGTCGGCGAGCAGGACCGTCCCTGCTCGCTGCGCGACGGTCTCGGTCACCGCCGCCACCTCGCTCAGCTGGGTGGGCCCTCCACGCCTCACGTCAGCGTCACAAGTGCCTTCTTTTCAGGGTTGACGATGGCGGCGATCATGCGTATGATCGAACAAGTGTTCGTAGGTGATGGGTCTGGGGGTGGTGGCGGGGAGCGGTTGACCGGCGCGCCGACGGGGGCGGAGATCGACGCGCTGGAGCGGCGGGTGGCGGCGGTGACGGGGTTGTTGAACGCCACGACCGGGCGTCTCGCCGAGCTCGTGGCGGAGGCGCTCGCCACGGGGGCGTGGGAGCAAGCGGGGATCCGGTCCCCGGCGCACTGGGTGGCGTGGCAGACCGGGATGTCCCTCCAGCGTTCGAAGCGCCTCGTGCGCATCGCCACGCGCGCGGGTGAGCTGCCGGTCACCGCGGCTGCGTTCGGGGCGGGATCGCTCTCGGAGGACCAGGTCGGTGAGATCGCCGAGCACGTCCCCGCCGCTCATGACGCCGAGCTCGCTGGCTTCGCTCGTCACGCCACCGCCGCCCAGGTCGGGAAGGTGTGCCGGGAGTACTCGTTCACCCCGCCTTCGCCTGACCCTGCGTCACCGACCGCCGACCCGGTGCCCGACCCGGCACCGGGTGACAGGGATGAGCGGAACCAGGTCAGCTTCGGCTACGACGACAACGGCCGGTGGCACGAGCGCGCTGATCTCGACACCGAGTTCGGGGCCCTCGTCCAACGAGCCCTGGAGGCGTGCCGCGACGCTGAGTTCCGGGCTCGTCACCCCGAAGCCGAACCCGACGCCCGCCCGGTCGGGGTCACCTGGGCTGACGCCCTGGTCCGG
>JBBSLC010000108.1:0-9795 GCA_038255685.1 Acidimicrobiales bacterium
CAGCTCGCCGGTGGCCACCATCCGGTAGGCGTGCGCCCGGGAAATCCCCAGCCGCAACGCCACCTCCGTCACCGAAAACGCCCACCGATCCCCGGCGGGCGGCACCGACCGTTCCTGTGTCTCATCCATACTCTGGATACGGTCATTTTCGACCTCCGTTCGCGACGGTCAGATCAAAGAAATCGCGAAAACCTTTGACACGTGAGTGTCAAAGAACCTCAACGGAAACCTCAACGCGAACCTCAACATCCCTGGTCACAGCTTCGCACCTCGCAGCCACGCCGGAGGGCCCCCGTCCGGTGCTTGCGGTGCTGGGCTACCGAAGCGTCTGCGTCTACTGGCCGGCCAGGTCATCGGCCGTGCTCCACTCGCCGAGGAGCTCCACGTCGAGCATGGCGCCTGCGAGCCTCTCGGGGAAGATTGCGAGGATGTCGTCGACTCCGGTCGCTGACGGTGAGCGGATGGCTTGAAAAGCATGCTCATGGGCGGCCTCGCCGATCTCCTGGGTGAACCGGTGGTCCTCTCGAACGAGGTCGAGCGGCTCGATCCCGAGTGCCTCCAGGGTCGCGACCTCGGTGAGATCGAGGACCTTGTCGAGGTCGACGGAGATCCCGAACAGCTCTCGCGGCAACAGGGCATCGACGTCGAGCCCCTGCCGCTCGGCTTGCCGGGTCAGCTCTGCGACGACGCATGGGCGGCTCGAGCAGAGGTAGAGGACCGGGAAGCTGTGCGGCGGATTGGACCGCCCGCCACGTCGACGTGCACCGTCACCGCTTCGGGGATCGAAGCCCTTCGCCTGGTTCCGGTAGGCGACGGCGGAGTGGGCGGTCCCGCGAAGCCGACCGAGCACCCGGGGGTCGAACGACGGCATGTCAGGCGGTCACGCCCTCCGCCAACGCGAGGAGGAGGTCGACCACCCGCTGGTACTGACCGGCGGCGACGAGGTCGAGTGGCTTCTCGTATCCGAGATCGGGGTTGGGAGAGCGCATCCAGAACCTGGCTGCGTCGTCGCGCATGATCCGCCGAGCGAGGTCGACGACGGCACGGAGCTCCAGCAGGCGCTCCTCTGCCTCACGCCGCGGTGTCGCGGCCTCCGCCTTCCATCGGGCCACGCTTCGAGGATTGGTGTCGCTCACACGCGCCAAGTCGGCGGTGTCGATCACGTCGCCCTCGTAGAGGTGGTCGAGCAGAGAGGTGAGTGTCGTCATGGTCTCCTCGTCGCCAGAACGTGTAGCCCTTCGTCGAGCATACGTCATGCGAATCGTCGAGGGCTTACGTGAGGAACGACTCCTCGAACGCGGCGGCGGCCGCACGGTCGGTGGCGGGCACGAAGGCGGCGTAGCGATCGGTGGTCGTCGAGGTCCGACGGTGACCGAGCCGACCCGAGACGGTCCTGACGTCGATGCCGGACGAGATCATCCGGGTCGCCAGGAAGTGCCTGAGGTCGTGGAGCCGGAGACCCTCCGGCAGATCGGCCCGGCGACGAGCACGGATGAATCGGTGGGTGGCGGCATCGGGCCGCCACGGCGCTCCCCCGTCGACGGAGGTGGCGAAGATGAAGGCCTCGGCGCACAACGAGGTACCGCAGGCAGCAGCGCGCTCGTCGGCGGCGTCTCGGTAGATGACGAGCTTGGCGACCGTCTCGCGGCCGAGGGCGATGCGCCGGGACTGGTGGGTCTTGGTGTCCTTCTCGAGAATCCTGCCGCCGCCGTCGACGAGCGCTCGAGAGATGAGCATCGACCCGTCGGCCAGGTCGACGTCGGCCCACCGGAGGGCGCAGAGCTCACCTCGACGGGCGCCGGTGAAGCTGGCCAGCCAGACGAACATCGCAAGGTCGGCGTCGTCGGCTTCGAGCCCCTCGTAGAACGCGGCCACCACCGCTGGCGACGGGGGCTGCACCTGGCGCTCCCTCACCTCGGGCGGGCTCGCAGATAGCGCCGGGTTGGAGGCGATCATCTCCCATCGGACCGCCTGGCCGAGCGCAGTCGACAGGATCGTGTGGACCCGGCGGATCCGTTGCGGACCGACGCCGGCCTCACCCAGCCGCTTGTAGAGGCGGTCCATGTCCATCGCCCGGAACTTGTGCAGCGGCATGCTCTCGACGTGCGGGCGCAGGTGGAGCCGGAGGCACGAGTCCCAGTCCCTCGCCGTGGTCGGGCTCAGGGTGGGTCGCTTCATGGGCCACCACTGATCGAGGAGGTCGCCGACGGTCAGACCTGCCGCCAGGTGCCTGCCGTCGCCAGCCTCGAGGAGCAGCCGGTTGAGGACGTCCTCCGCATCACGCTTCGATCCGGCGACCGTCCGAGACACGGTCCGCTTGGTCCCGGTGACCGGGTCCGTGCCGACGTACACGCGCACCCGCCAGGAGCCCTTCCCCCGCTTCGCCAGGCTGCCTCGCACGACCTGAACGGTAGACGGGGTCTCCTCCCAGTTGGTCAAAGTTGGCCAACTCGCTTCCGGACGCGGATCAGGGAGGGTCTCAGACCCTCCCTGACCTGGTGTTTCTGGAGCGGACGACGGGATTCGAACCCGCGACCCTCACCTTGGCAAGGTGATGCTCTACCACTGAGCCACGTCCGCGTGTGGGTGGTCACCTTAGCAAGGCGACCACCGCCCTCAAACCGCCTCGGCTTGCTCCGCCGCCTTGAGCAGCTCGTCGAGCGCGGCGTGGAGGTGGTCGGCCATGGCCTGGACCTCGGGGACCACATCGGGACAGGCCACGAGGCCGAAGTGGATCACACCCATGTAGCTCATCACCGTCATGTTGAGGCCGCCGCCGTCGTTGATCGGGCCCATCGGGTACCACGCCTTGAGCCGGGCGCCGGCCATGTAGAGCGGGAAGCTCGGTCCCGGCACGTTGGAGATCGTCACGTTGAAGATCGGGCGGTGGCGCGACGCCATCTTCGTGCGGGAGTAGAGGCGAGCCGCTCGTGCGGCGACGGCAGGGGCGGCGAACTCCGCCCACTGGGTCAAGGTGTCGGCACCGATCGCGCCGGCCTGGTCCTTCGCGTGCTTGGTCCCCTCCTGGATCACGGCGAGGCGCTCGAGCGGGTCGTCGACATCGGTGGCGAGCGAGGTGAGCATGCTCGACACCTGGTTGCCCATCGCGCCCTTCTGGTCCTCGGTGCGGATCGAGATGGGGCACATGGCGACGAGGGGCTTGTCGAGCACCTCGCCACGGTCGTCGAACCACTGGCGCAGCGCCCCTGCGCACACGGCGAGGATCACGTCGTTCACGGTCCCCCCGAGCGCCTTGCGGACCCGCTTGACGTCATCGAGGGAGATCTCGGCCATCCCGAACGACCGCCGAGGCGTGATGGCCCGGTTGATCGACGTGCGCGGCGCAGCGAACGGCGCCGGCGGCGGGTTGGCGTCGGGCTCTCGGTTGCGGCGGCGGATGGCGAGCGCAGACTCGGCGCTTCGGCGCAGCGCCTTGACCGCCGACACGGGCTGGCGGGAGAGGGACTGCAGCGCGTAGGTGACGAGCTCGACGTCAGAGGGGATGCGGTCCGGCTGCCACGGGACCTCCGGCGGCGCGACCGGTGCCGGCTCGGGCTCGAGGTCGAGCAGGTTGACCGTGATGTCGACGCCCGAGGCGCCGTCGATGGCGCAGTGGTGGGTCCTGGCGATGACCGCCATCAGCCCGTCCTCGAGCCCCTCGACGACGTGCATGTCCCACAGCGGCCGGCTCCGGTCCATCGGCCGGGAGTGGATCTCCGCCGCAAGCTCGGCCAGCTCCTCACGCCCGCCGGGCGACGGCAGGGCGGTGCGACGGAGGTGGTAGTCGAGGTCGAAGTCCGGGTCCTCGATCCACAGGGGGTGGTGCAGCTGGAACGGCACCTCGACCAGGCGTCGCCGGTACGGCGGGAGCAGGTGGAGGCGACGCTCGACCTCGGCCTTGATCTCGTTGAAGCCGTAGCCGCCCGGCGCGCTCGAAGGGTCGTAGATGTAGGTGCCGGAGACGTGCATCGGCATCGTCGGCGTCTCCATGTACAGGAACGTCGCATCCATACCGGTCAGTCGCTGCACGTGTCTCCCTCGCCGCGGAACCGGACGAACCGCCCCCGCAGTCTGGCAGAGCGACCCGAGCCCTGCTCAGGTGCAGCTGCTCAGGAGCTCGAGCGGAGGTCGATGCGCAGGGTGAGCACGCCGTCCTCGATGGTGGCGGTGGCGTCGCTGATCATGGCGTAGTCCATGAAGTCGGCCTCGGCCTGGGCGATGAAGCGCTGGCGCTCCTCGCCGCCGATGGGCGGCAGCGTGCGGTTCCGCACGGCCACCGCTCGCTGCTTGAACCGCTCGATCATGGCGTCGACGTCGAGCTCTGCTGCCATGGCAGCACCCTACTGAGGCGCGAGGACGGGCCGTGTGCGCCGGACGTACCACCACGTCGCCGCCGTCAGGCCGACGGCGACGAGCAGCAGGCCCCCGATCAGGATGCTCACGATGGTGCCGACGGCGAGGCGCTCGTCGGTCACAGGGGCAGCGCCGGCGACCGTCGTCGTGGTCGTCTCCTCCACGGGTGCGAGGAACTCCGCCGAGGTCGTCGAGGTCGTCTCACCGGGCACCGGTGCGTCTTCGGTGGTCGGCGTGGTGGTCGAGGCTGCAGGCTCGGTCGTGGTCGGCGCCACGTCGACGTCGTCATCCCCTGGGTCCGCTGGCTGGCGCGTCGTCGACGTGGTTTCCGGTGGCGCGGTCGTCGTCGAGGTGGTCGGAGGCGGGGACGTCGTCGTGGTCGTCAGGATGGGGAGCGGCGACGGTGGCGAGGTGGTCGTCGTGGTCGTGGGCTCCTCGGGCGGCGGCTCCTCCTGCGCCCCCGACGTCGGTGCGAGCGCAGCAGCACCGAGTGTGAGGATGCCCACGAGCGCCACCAGGGCACCTGCGGTCCGGCGGCGCCCTCCTGTCACGGACGGTGAACCTACCGGGGCCTCGATCACCGCTGGTGGCGGGGGCACGACCACGTCGTGCGGCCGCCGATGGTCCGCCGGGTGAGCGGTGTGCCGTCTCGGGGACAGGTGCCACCGGGTCGCCGCGCTGCCTGCAGGTCGCCGAGGTGCGAGCCACCCCGCTCGATCAGGGACTCGATGGTCGCCCGGAGGGTGCGGTGCAGCCGTCGCAGCTCAGCGGGCGAGAGCCCACCGGCAGGGCGAGCAGGGTCGAGCCCTGCCCGGAAGAGCGTCTCGTCGGCCAGCAGGTTCCCGATGCCGGCCAGCCTCGCCTGGTCCATCAGCCGGGCCTTGAGCGGCGCCACGCTCGCACCGAGCGACGTCCGGAGCCCGCCGAGGGTCACGGTCCGGGCATCGACCCCGAGCCGGTCCTCCGCGGGGGCGAGGACGACGCCTCCGAGGCGGCGGGGGTCACGGATGCGCATGTCCCCGCCGTCTGCGAAGCGGAACGTCACCCGGTCCCACGCCGGCTCGTCGCGCACGCTCGAGTACTCGAGCTCGTCGACGCCGGCGGTGCCGTCGACGAGGAGCCGCCCCGTCATCCCGAAGCGAAGCCCGAGCGCCACACCGTCATCGGTGTCGAGCAGGAGCAGCTTGCCGATCCGCCGAGCCTCGACGAAGGCCCGCCCGACCAGGACCGCGCCGAGGTGCGCAGGGGTGAGGCCCCCCTTCAGGAACCACTCGTCAGGCGCCTCGACACTGCGGACGCAACGGTGCAGCGCCGACTCGGCGAGGCAGCGGTAGGCCTCGACCTCGGGCAGCTCCGGCACCGGCTCAGCGGACCTGGTTCGTCGCGAGGCGCCGGCCCGTCACCCGCCGGTCGCGACGGCCAGGGCCTGCAGGACGTCGGCGATGACGTCGTCAGCGTGCTCCAGGCCGACCGACATGCGCACGAGGCCGTCGGTGATGCCGATCGCCGCGCGCTCCTCGGGCGGCATCGACGCCGCCGTCGTCGACACGGGGTGGGTCACAAGCGTCTCGGGCCCGCCCAGCGAAGGCGCCATCTGGCAGAGCCGGACCGCACCGACGAAGCGGCTTGCCGCCTCCAGGCCGCCTCTGACCTCGAAGCTGAGGTTGCTGCCCCCGTTCGCCATCTGGCGCTTGGCCAGGTCACGCTGCGGGTGGCTGTCGAGCCCCGGGTGGTGGACCCGGTCGACACCGGGGTGGTCCTCGAGCACCTCGGCGAGACGCTGCGCCGTGTCGCATGCCTGGCGGACGCGCAGGGGCAGCGTGCGGATCCCCCGCAGCGCGAGCAGTGCGTCGAACGGGGAGGCCACGGCGCCGATGATCGTGTGGAAGCCCCAGATCCACTGCAGGAGGTCCTCTTCGCCCGCGACCACGCCGAGCGTGGCGTCGTTGTGGCCGGCGAGGCTCTTCGTCGCCGAGTGCACGACGAGGTCGAAGCCGAGCTCGAGCGGGCGCTGGATGAGCGGGCCGGCGAAGGTGGAGTCGACGACCTTGAGCGGACCGGGGATGGCGCTGAGCGCCTCGAGGTCGGCCAGCTGGAGGACGGGGTTGGCCGGGGACTCGACGAACAGCAGGCGGGTGCGACCGGGGATGACTGCGGCGGCGACGGCTGCGGTGTCGGCCTGGTCGACGAAGCTGACGTCGATGCCGAAGCGCGGGCACACGCCGGCGAAGAGGCCGTTCGTCGAGGTGTAGAGCGAGCTGGCAGCGACCACGTGGTCGCCGCTCGAGCACAGTGCGAGCACCGTCGCGCTGACCGCACCCATGCCGCTGGCGAACGCCTGCGCGCCGGCGGCGCCCTCCAGCTCGGCCACCGCGTCCTCGAAGGCGGCGACCGTCGGGTTGCCGTACCGGCTGTAGAAGTCCTTCACCCTGGGCTTCGTCGCCTTCCGAAGCGCCTCGTCGAGCGAGGTCTGGGCGAAGGTGGTCGTCGCCCACAGGGGCGTCGACAGCGAGCCTTCGTTCGCCCGGCGACCGGCGGTGATGGCGGTGGTCTCGATCCGGTGCTCGTCGGCCGGCGCGTGCGGCGCTGCCTGGGGAGTCGGTTCAGCTGCGGGCATGTCAGACCTCGGACTTGTCGACGGTTGCGAGCATCGTTGCGATGGCCGAGCCGACCTGGTCGGACTCGATGAGGAACCCATCGTGGCCATGGGGGCTCTTGACCTCGACGTGGGTGGACGGCGTGCCCTGGTCGAGCAGCGCCTCGTGGATCTGCCGCTGCTGGTAGGCGGGGTACAGCGTGTCCGAGTCGATGCCGACCACGAGCGTCGGTGCCGTGATGCGGGCGAGCGCCTCGACCATGCCACCCCGACCACGGCCCAGGTCATGGAGGTCCATCGCCTTGGTGAGGCGAAGGTAGGTGTTCGCGTCGAAGCGCCGGGCCAGCTTGTCGCCGTGGTACTCGAGGTAGCGCTCGACCTGGAACCGCTGCCACAGGTCGAAGCCGTCGAGGGGCTCGACGACCTCTCGTCCGAAGCGGTCGGTGAACACGTCGTCGCTCCGGAACGTGATCTGGCTCACCATCCGTGCCATGGCCAAGCCCTCGGTGGGGCCGTCGCCGGGCGCGGCGCCGTAGTAGTCACCACCGTGCCACCGAGGGTCGAGGCGGATGATCCGGCGGCCCGTGCTCCACCAGGCGATCTGCTGCGCCGTCGCCGCTGCGTTCGTCGAGATCGGCACGAGCGACCGGACGCGCTCGGGGAACATGACACCCCACTCCAAGACCTGCATGCCGCCCATGGAGCCGCCGATGACGCTCAGCCAGGTCCGGACGCCGACGTTGTCGGCCACGGCCGCCTGCGTGCGGACCATGTCTCGCACCGACACCACGGGGAACCGAGACCCGTAGGGCACACCGTCGTCGGGGTGGGGGGACGCGGGGCCGGTCGTGCCCTGGCAGCCGCCGAGGACGTTGGCGCAGACGACGAAGAACCGGTCGGTGTCGATGGCCCGTCCTGGCCCGATCAGCCCGGTCCACCAGCCTGGGCTGGGGTGGCCCTCGCCCACGCCGCCTGCGGCGTGGGCGTCGCCCGTCAGCGCATGGCAGACGAGCACTGCGTTGGCGGCGTCAGGCGCCAGCTCACCCCACGTCTCGTAGGCGATGGCGACGTCCCGCAGCATCCCGCCGCCCTCGAGCACGAACGGACGGTCCACGGCGAGGTGGGCGAAGCGGCGCTGTCCGACCGGGTCACCGGGCCGCCAGGCGCCGGTGACGGGCAGGGCCGGGGGCATCCGGAGGATCGTACCGGCCGCCTGTGCGCTGCTCCGAGGCGGTATCGCCTCGTGGCGCGTCAGAGCACGCGAGTGACGGGGGCGTCCACCTGGACCAGCTCACCAGCGCGCTCGAGGGTCAGTGGTCGTGTCGTCCCGAGCTCGCCCGCCAGGCCCGCGACCACCTCGGCGAGGGTCTGCTCCCCGACCGGTTCTCCGTCGACGGCCACGAGCCGGTCGCTGACCTGCACGGCGTCGAGCCCCGTCACGGCGGCGGCCACCCGGTAGGTCGTGCCGGACAGCTCCTCGTCGGCCTCCCCGATCTCACGGGTGAGCACCACGCCCACCATGTCGGTGTCCTCGGGACCGAGTGGCGCGCCCTGCTCCAGCCACACCTCGCCGCGCCCGTAGTCGATCTCGACCCGGAAGCCGCGAAGCACGTTGCCACCGAGCGCGCCGATCACCGGAGCGGTCGTGCCGGGGCTGACGAGGTCGCCGAAGGCGGCGTCGGCGCGCCAGCACCAGCCGGCGTCGGAGACGGTGAACGGTCCCCACTCGAGCGCCTTCACCCGCAGCATCGGGGTGCGGGCCTCGGCGGGGAGGCCGGACATGTTGCCGGGTCCTGCGGATGCAGCGGCAGCCGGCCAGTCCTGGTGACGGGCCTGCCACGCCCGGAACACCGTGTCGACGACGAGGCTGCACGACGGTCCGGTGTCGAGGAGGACGCCGTGGGTGGTGCCGTCGACGGTCACCTCGGTGCGCACGAAGCCCGTGCCGGCGTGCACCCCGACGGGGACCCGCACGCCGTGCGGCTCGACTGATCCGGCGTCGGCGAAGGTGACCGTGCCCGCAGGTGCATCGAGCACCAGGTGGTGGCGGCGGAGCAGCGACGCCGGGAGGGACAGGTCGGCGCGCTCCGCCCGCAGCGGGTTGCCGACGTCGTCGTCGTCGACGACGAAGGCGGTGAGGCCATCAGTATCGAGGTCGTAGCCCGCTGCAGCGAGGTCCGGCGGCTCGACCGTCTCGAGGTCGCCTTCGCCCGAGTCGATGCTCGCACCGGTGGCGAGGTCGAGCACCTCGGCCAGGTGTCGCCGGATCACCATCGCCCCACCCCCGGTGTCGACGAGCGCCCGCACCGGGCGCGGGTCGCCCCCGGCTGTCCGAGCGTGGAGGGTCACGAGCACCCGGGTGCGCGGACCTTCCATCGCCACGGTCCCCGGCGTCGTGGCGCTCCCGTCGCGCGCTGGCATCCCTCCCATGCTGCCCAGGTTCCCACAGGTGTTCGGGGTGCCCGACCGACGCGCACGAGCGTGCTGGCGAGGGCACGGCGGTACGGTCCGAGGCGGTCGTGGTCGCCGCCTGGCGCCGTCCACGGCGCACACCGACGAGGAGGACACGATGAGCCCGAGCATCGCCACCAACACCGACGTCAGCCGCGACGAGCTTGAGGACTTCGTCAGGCCGCGCCACAAGGCGGTGCTCCTGACCACCCGCAGCGACGGACGGCCCCAGGCGTCCCCCGTCACCTGCGGCCTCGACGGTGAGGGACGCATCCTCGTGTCGAGCTATCCCGAACGAGCCAAGGTGCACAACGCCCGACGCGATCCAGACGTGAGCGTCGTCGTGCTGTCCGACGACTTCGGGGGGGCCTGGGTGCAGGTCGACGGCACGGTCG
>JBBSLC010000109.1:0-9712 GCA_038255685.1 Acidimicrobiales bacterium
CTCGACCTGGGTCTGCAGCGACAGCGACTGGTGCGAGCGCAGGACCGCCCGGCGCGCCGAGAGCCCGGCGTGATCGAGCTCCCGGACTGGTTGCTGCAGGTAGAGGGGCTCGGCAAGGTCCACGGTCGTGGCGGCGCGTCCGCCGTGCCGGGCACCGGTCCTGCCCACGCCACGTCGGTGAGCCCGAGCACGGGTGCGATCGTCGCTGCGTGGGACGTCTCGTTCGAGGTCGCGCCGGGCGAGGCCCTCGGGGTGATCGGCGAGTCGGGTTCCGGGAAGTCGACGGTGATGCGCTGCATCGCCGGTGACCACGAGACCACAGCCGGTGCCGTCCGGCTCCGCACCGTCGACGGCGGCCGGACGAACCTGCTCGACCTCGACGGGAGCGCGCGCCGAGGGCTGCGCGTCGACCAGCTCTCCGTCGTCTACCAGGACCCCGCCGAGGGCCTGGACCTGCTGGTGACCGCAGGGGGCAACGTCGCCGACCGCCTCACCGCCGCCGGGTGGCGCAGCTTCGGGCGCATCCGGGATCGGGCGGCGGAGCTGCTCGGTCGCACCGAGGTCCCCCTCGAGCGGATGGACGACCTGGTAGGGACGTTCTCGGGTGGCATGCGCCAGCGCGTGCAGCTGGCCAAGGCGCTCGCCAACGAACCCCCGCTGCTCCTGCTCGACGAGCCGACGACGGGCCTCGACGCCTCGGTCGCCGCCGGTGTGCTCGACCTCATCCGCAGCCTGCTCGAGGAGCTCGGCATCGGCGCCGTGGTGGTCTCCCACGACTTCAACGTCATCGAGCTGCTCACCCGCCGCTGCGTCGTCATGCATCACGGGCGCGTCGTCGAGGAGGGCCTCACCGACCAGCTGCTCGAGGACCCGCAGCACCCGTACAGCCAGCGCCTGGTGACGGCGGCTCGGTCGTGACCGCGACGGCATCGGTGCTGTCGGTGCGGGGCCTGGCCAAGTCGTTCACCCTGCACACGATCGACGGGCGCACCGTCGAGGCGCTGTCGGGCGTCGACCTCGACGTGGCGGCCGGCGAGCACGTCGCCCTCGCCGGCTCGAGCGGCGCCGGGAAGTCGTCGCTGCTGAAGTGCGTCTACCGCACCTATCTGCCGACGGCGGGTGCGGTGCGGCTCCGGCTGGAGGACGGCTCCCGGGTGGACCTCGTGACGCTCTCCGATCGTGAGCTGGCGGAGCTGCGGGGCCACGAGGTGGGCTACGTCTCGCAGTTCCTGCGGGCCGACCCCAGGCGCAGCACCCTCGACGTGGTGGCACGATCGGGCGTGCGGCGGGGGATGGCCATCGACGCGGCCCGGGACGCGGCAGCGGCCGCGCTCCGGGCGCTGCACATCGGCGAGGACCTGTGGGACGTCCACGCCACCGTGCTGTCAGGTGGTGAGAAGCAGCGGGTCAACCTGGCCGCTGCGGTCATCGAACCGCCGCGCCTGCTGCTGCTCGACGAGCCCGTGTCCGCCCTCGATCCAGCGAACAGGGAGGCGGCGCTGGCGCTCATCGGGGAGCTCGCCGCGCGGGGCGTCGCCGTGCTCGCCGTCTTCCACGACCTCGAGGCCATGGCAAGGCTGGCGACCCGCGTCGTGCTGATGCGAGACGGCAGGATCGTCGCCGACGGCGCACCATCGGCCGTCCTCGACGAGCTCACGGGGGTCGCGCGGTGAACGTGAGCGAGCGGACATGAGCACCTTCGCCATCCACGACGTCCGAGCAGTGCTCCCCGACCGGGTCGTCGACGATGCCACCGTCGTCTGCGAGGAAGGGCGGATCGTGTCGATCGAGGCCAGTGGTGCCCGGCCCCCGGGTTCGTTCGACGGCCGGGGCGACCTCTGCCTCCCCGGCCTCGTCGACACCCACAGCGACGGTCTCGAGAAGGAGCTCGAGCCTCGGGCCGGCGTGCGCTTCCCCGAGGACTTCGCCCTCCAGTCGTTCGAAGGACGGGTCCGGGCTGCGGGCGTGACCACGGTGTTCCACGGCGTCGCCTTCGAGGAGAACACCCGGTACGGCCGCACGATCGAACAGGCGGCGCGGTTGCGCGACGCCGTCACCGTCCGACAGTCGGATCCGGTCGCCCTCGTGGACCACCGCGTCCTGTACCGCCTCGATGCACGTGACCCAGACGGGTTCGACGCGCTCGTGCGTCGCATCGACACCGACGACCACCTCGGAGCCGTGCCCCTCGTGTCGTTCGAGGACCACACGCCAGGTCAGGGCCAGTTCGCCGACACCGCAGCCTTCCGAACCCACCTCCAGGCGTCGAGGGCGCTGACGGCCGGCGAGGCGGACGCGCAGATCGCCGACCTCATCGCCGTGCGAGACGAGCTCCTCGGGCAGCGGGCGCACGCCCTCCTGTGGCTCACCACACGCGCTCGGGCCGGCGTTGTCCGGCTGCTGGCTCACGACCCCACCGACGAGGCCGACATCGACGAGGTGGCGGGGTGGGGCGCGTCGGTCGCAGAGTTTCCGACGACCGTCGAGGCCGCAGCCGCCGCGCGCGGTCGGAGCATGCCGACCGTGATGGGTGCGCCGAACGTGCTCCGCGGTCGCTCCCACTCGGGGAACGTCGGTGCCGAGGAGCTCGTCGGCCTCGGCCTGTGCACCGCCTTGGCCTCCGACTACCTGCCTTCGTCGCTCCTCGCTGCGGCCTTCCAGCTCACCCGCCGAGGCGTGGCCAGCCTCCCCACGGCCGTCGCCCTGGTGACGAGCGGGCCCGCCGCCGTCGTCGGTCTGCGTGATCGGGGGAGCCTCGTCCCCGGCCAGCGGGCCGACCTCGTGCTCGTCGATGGCGGTGGCGCCTGGCCCACGTTGCGGGCGGTCGTGCGTCCCGGCGACCACGCCCCGGTGCTGGCGGCGATCCGGTGATCGGTTCGGTCGACGAGCTCGTCGAGGTGCTCGAGGGCGCTGCGGCCCGACCCGAGGGCGCCGGCCCGGCCGAGGCCCTCGACCAGCTCGCCCACGCCCTGCAGTGCGCCGACGTCCTCGCCACCTCGCACCCCGACGACCTCGAGCTGCAGACCGCCGGACTGGTCCACGACATCGGCCACCTGCTCGGCGCCGACGATGCCGGCCACGGTCGAGCCGGCGCGGACGCCGTGCGGGCGCTGCTCGGTGCTCGGGTTGCCCACCTCGTCGAGCTGCACGTCCCGGCCAAGCGCTACCTCGTCGCCACCGATCCCGCCTACGCCGCGCTGCTCTCGCCTGTCTCGACCACGACGCTTGCCCGCCAAGGTGGCGTGATGACCGCACCGGAGGTGGCCGTGCTGGACGCAGACCCCGACCTCGCCGCCGCCCTCGCCCTGCGCCGCGCCGACGAGGCCGCCAAGGTCCCAGGCCGGACCGTCCCCGGCCTCGCCCGCTGGCGTTCCACCCTCGACGCCCTGGCCGAGGGCCTGTCCTGACCCGTTCGTCTGTCCTGATCCGTTCGTCGGCGGGATGCCTGCACGCGCTAGCCGCCGGCGATGGCACCGATGACGTAGAAGACCTCGGTGCCGGCCGCGACGGGTTCGGGCAGCGGTGTGTCCGGCTCGTCGTGGGAGAGGTCCTCCTCGCCGGCGAAGAAGCGGATGAACGGCCGGCGTCGGCCGGTCGCGTGATCCCGCATCGTGCCCCGCAGCGCCGGGAACCGAGCCTCGAGGGCGTCGAGCACGGAGCGTTGGGTCACCGCTCCGTCGCACTCCAGGCGGACCTCGCCCGTGACCTGGGCGATGTCGCGCAGGTGGGCCGGGAGCACGACGCGGATCACGGCAGCGTCTGCACTTCCACCGAGAGCACGGCGGGGAGGTCGCGCACGATCGGTTCCCAGCGGTCGCCGGCGTCGGCCGATGCGTAGACCTGGCCGCCGGTCGTCCCGAAGTAGATGCCGCACGGGTCGAGGTCGTCGACCGCCATGGCGTCACGCAGGACGTTCACGTAGCAGTCGCGCTGCGGCAGGCCCTCGGTCAGCGGCTCCCACTCGCCGCCCCCGGTTCGGCTGCGGTACACCCGCAGGGCCCCCTCGGGCGGGTAGTGCTCGGAGTCGCTCGTGATGGGGACCACGTAGACGGTCTCGGGCTCCTGGGCGTGGACGTCGATGGCGAAGCCGAAGTCGGTGGGCAGGTCGCCGCTGATCTCGTGCCAGGAGTCGCCGCTGTCATCAGTGCGCATGACGTCCCAGTGCTTCTGCATGTACAGCACCTCGGGCCGTGCGGGGTGCTGGGCGAGCCGGTGCACGCAGTGCCCGACGTCGGCGTCGGGGTCGGGGATGAAGTCGGAGGTCAGGCCCTTGTTCGCCGTCCGCCACGAGTCGCCTCCGTCGTCGCTGCGGAAGACCCCGGCGGCGGAGATGGCGACGAACATCCTGGCGGGATCGACCGGGTCGAGCAGGATGGTGTGGAGGCACAGCCCTCCGGCTCCGGGCTGCCACGCCGACCCCGAGCCGTCCTCACGCAGACCGGCTCGCTCGTGCCAGGTCGTCCCGCCGTCGGTGGTGCGGAACAGAGCGGCATCCTCGACGCCGGCCCAGACGGTGTCGGGGTCGGTGCGGGACGGCTCGAGGTGCCAGACCCGGGCGAACTCCCATGGGTGGGGTGTCCCGTCGTACCACTGATGGGTCCCGGGCACGCCGTCGTAGCCGAACTCGTTGCCGACGGGGTTCCACGTGACGCCCCCGTCGTCGGAGCGCTGGATCAGCTGACCGAACCACGACGTCGACTGCGATGCGTACAGGCGGTCGGGGTCGGCCGGAGAACCGGCGAGGTGGTAGATCTCCCAGCCCCCGAAGAACGGACCAGCGACGTCCCAGCTGCGTCGCTTCCCGTCGGAGCGGAGCACGAACGCACCCTTCCTGGTCCCGACGAGCACACGCACACCTGTCATCTGGCCATCCTCCCGCTTCCCGACGTCGCTGAACAGAGGTTGAGACGTCCCGGCACCCCGGAGCTCATCGCCGGGGAGAACAACTAGATCAGCTGCTTGCGGACCCAGCCGGAGAGCTGCTCGATCACGAGGACGACGAGGAAGATCGACAGGATGATCGCGCCGGTCGTCTCGAACGCCCGCACCCGCGTCGAGTTCTGCAGGAGGAACCCGATGCCCCCGCCACCGACGATGCCGAGGATCGTCGAGGTGCGGATGTTGATGTCGAGCAGGTACAGCGTCGAGGAGATGAGCGACGGCATGGCCTGGGGGATCACCGAGGTGAAGGTCTCCTGGAGCCTGGTCGCACCGGTGCTGAGCACGGCCTCGCGAGGCCCGGCATCGACCTGCTCGATGGCGTCGGCGACGAGCTTGGCCATGAAGCCGACCGCGCCGATCGTGAGCGCGATCACCCCTGGAACGGGGCCGAGGCCGAGGGCGGCTACGAACAGCACGGCGAGGATGAGCTCGGGGACGCTGCGGACGAAGACGAGGAAGCCGCGTGCGACGAGGTAGGTCATGCGGTTCGGTGAGACGTTGCGGGCGGCGAGCAGACCGACGGGGATCGACAGGATGGTGCCGAAGCACGTGGCGACGATCCCGATGGCGACGGTCTCGACCATCCCTTCGACGATCCCGTCGAAGGCGGTCGAGAAGTCGGGCGGGAACAGCGCCGAAGACGCACGCCAGGCGTCGGGGAGCGAGGTGAGCAGCTCTAGCGGGCTCACGTCGACCGAGACGAACGAGGCAGCGATGCCGACGAGGACGAGGGCGCCGTAGCCGAAGCGCCTCACCCGGTCTGCGGTCCACGGCGGGGTGAGCGCCCGGTGGTCGAACTCGGGTGCGGGACCGTCATCTTCGGTGACGGCGTCAGGCCCCCCGGTGGGGAGGGGGACCGCCGCGGCGAGCTCCGGCTCGGCGATCCGGTGGCGACGGAGCGAGGCGAGCGCACCCCTCCGTCGGGGCTGCCCGAAGGACACCGCTGCGGAGTCGGCACCGAGGAGGGACCGGCGCATGACCGCCGAGAGCCACTCGACGAGCACCACCATCACCATGATCACGGTGACGATGGCGAGGCCCCGGTCGTAGACGAGGGAGCGCAGTGCGGCCTGCAGCTCGAAGCCGATGCCGCCGGCACCGACGATGCCGAGCACGACCGAGACCCGCACGTTGATGTCGAGCCGGTACAGCGCCACGGACGTGAACGA
Organism: Acidimicrobiales bacterium; assembly: GCA_038255685.1. Lineage (GTDB taxonomy): Bacteria > Actinomycetota > Acidimicrobiia > Acidimicrobiales > CADCSY01 > CADCSY01. The sequence continues at coordinate 6,111 of JBBSLC010000109.1, forward strand.
CGGCATGACCTGGGGGAGCACCGCCGTCGAGAGGGACTGGATGCGAGTGGCACCGGTCGAGAGCACGGCGTCGCGGGGGACCTCGTTGATCTCCTCGATCGCGTCGGCGAAGAGCTTGGCGATCATGCCGATGGAGTGGAGGCCGAGTGCCAGCACACCGGCGAGCGGACCGATGCCGACCGCACTCACGAAGATGATGGCGAAGATGAGGTCGGGGATGGCCCGCGCCATCGTGATCACCGCCCGCGACGCCCGGTAGGCGAAGGGGTTCACGGTGGTGTTGCGGGCGGCGAGGAAGGCGAGCGGGAAGGAGAGGGCGGTGGCGATCGTCGTACCCATCAGCGCCATGAAGAACGTCTCGACGGCGAGCCCGACCCACCGGCCCACCGTCGTGTACCGCGGTGGGAGCATCCGGTCGAGCAGCCGACCCATGTCGTCCCATCCCTCGGTGAAGGTGGCGAGCGACAGACCGATGCGGTTCCAGCCCCACACCGTGGCGATCGCACCGACGGCCACGAGGGCGGTCAGGAGGACCCGCTGGCTCGTCCAGGGTGGCCGGATGTGGCTGTCGGGTGCGGGCGGCTTCGGTGCGGCCTCGGGGGACGGCGCCTCGACGACGGCCACGTTTCAGGCGCCCATGGCCGGCACCCGGACCGGAGCCGTCTGGGCCGCCGGCACCGGCGCAGCGCCGCTTCCGGGCTGCACCCGTTGGTACACCCGCATCACCTCGGCGTTGTCGAGGTCGTGGGCGTCCTGGTCGAGGACCATGGCGCCGTCGCGCAGCCCGATGATGCGGTGCGCCCATCCGAGGGCGAGCTCTACCTGGTGGAGGCTGCAGATGACGGTGAGGCGGTCCTCGACGCAGATCCGGGCGAGCACCTCCATGACCTGGGCCGACGACTCGGGGTCGAGCGAGGCAACCGGCTCGTCGGCGAGGAGCAGCTCGGGGGACTGCATGAGCGTGCGGGCGATAGCAACGCGCTGCTGCTGGCCGCCGGAGAGCGTGTCGGCTCGCTGGAAGGCGCGGTCGTCGAGACCGACGCGCTCGAGGTGGCCGAGCGCCTCCCGGCGGAGTGCCTTGCCGTAGGTGAGCACGCCGTACCGGGGTGCGCCGAGTCGGCCGAGCGAGCCGGACAGGACGTTCTCGAGGCACGACAGCCGTCCGACGAGACCGAACTGCTGGAAGACGAAGCCGACACGCCGGCGCAGGGCGCGCAGCTCGCGCCGCTGTGCGGTCACCACGTCGGTGCCGAGCACCTCGACGTCACCCGACGTGGGGTGGTGGAGGCCGTTGAGGTGGCGCAGCAGGGTGGACTTGCCCGAACCCGACAGGCCGATCAGGACCAGCAGCTGGCCCCTCGGGACCTCGAAGTCGACCTGGTCGAGGGCGGTGACCGATCCGTTGGCGAACGTCTTCGTGAGGTCGCGCACCTGCACGACGGGCGGCGTCCTGGGTGTCTTTGGTGCCGGGTACTGGTGCGGGATGGTGGTCATGGGAACGGCCTCCGGATGTTGGGAGCGTCGAGTGAGGTCGCCGTCACGGGTGACGGCGAAGGGCCGGTGCCTGCGCACCGGCCCTGTCGTCACGGCTGGCCAAGGGTCAGCCGATGCCCTCGCAGCTCTCGGCCTTGGTTGCCTCGCAGACCGCTCGGACGCCGTCGTAGAACGCGTCGTCCACGGCGGCGTAGCCCCAGACCCCTTCGTCGGTGAGCTCGCACTCGGTCGCGCCCTCGCCGCAGAGCCCGGCTTCGAGCAGGTAGTCCTCGTTGGCCAGCTCGACGATGATGCGGTCGATCTCGGTGACGAGCGACTCGGGCAGCGTGGTGCGCACCGCGAGCGGGGAGCCGGCGATGACCTCGGACTCCCAGACGGTCTTGACCGCGCCCTCCTCGATGGTCCCTTCCTCGACGAGGATGGTGTCGACCATGGCGTCGAAGGCGAAGCCCACCTCGCAGTCACCGTTGGCGACGGAGATCACCGATGCGTCGTGGCCGCCGGCGAACGTGGGTGTGATGTCGGCGTCGGGATCGATGCCGGCCTCGATGAGCCCGGCAGACGGGTACAAGAAGCCCGAGGTCGACGCCGGGTCGACGAAGCACACGGTCTTGCCGGCGAAGTCCTCGATCGAATCGACCTCGGCGTTGTCGCCGGCGGTGATGCCGTAGCTCACGTAGCCGGGCTCGGCGCCCTCCTCGTCGATCATCGCCCCCGCAGGCCTGATCTCGGCGCCGTTGGCGACGGCGATGGCGTAGGAGAACGGCCCGTACTGGGCGAGGTCGACGTTGCCGGCGATCTGGCCCTCGATGACCCCGGCGTAGTCGGTCGCCTGGGTGAACTCGATGTCGATCCCGAGCTCCTCCTCGAGGACGGCGATGATCGGCTCGTAGGACTGCTCGAGCGAGGTCGACTCCTCGGAGGGAACGGCGCCGAAGACGAGGGTGTCGGGCCAGTCCGACCGGTCGACGTCGCCCTCGTCTTCCTCTGTCGCACCATCTGCTTCGTCTGCTGTTGCGTCGTCCTCGGCGTCGTCGACCGCAGCCGCAGGTTCGATCGCTTCGGTGGTCTCGTCGTCGTCACCACAACCTGCGGCGACGAGCGAGAGGGATGCCAGCACGGCGATGGGCGCGAGCAGCTGGCGGAGACGGTCCGTCATGGGACACCTTCCTGTCGGGGTGTTGAGCCACGGCGGAGCCGGGTCGGCCAGACGGTAGGGAGCGGGTTCGACGGCCCGGTTACCGGAGGGTGGACGCCACACCGCGAGGAAGCAAAGACTTCGTGCGAGCCGACGCAGGGTGTGCACGGGACGCCGCAGCGCGGCGCGACCCGTGGTCGAAGTGCTCGTCAGATGAGGCCGGTGAGCTCGGTCACCGACTCGAGGATGTGGGTGTGGGGCGCCGCCTCGAGGGCAGCTCGGTCGTGGGCGCCGGTGAGCACGCCGGCGACGATCGATGCGCCAGCTCGCGTGCCCGCCAGGAGGTCGCTTGCGGTGTCACCGGCGACGGCCACGTCGCGCACGTCGTCGGCACCGAGGCGGAGGGCGGCGGTGAGCACGAGGTCGGGGTGGGGACGGCCTCGGACGCCGTCGCCGGGGGAGAGGGCGAGATCGACGAGCGACGCCCAGCCGAGCCGGTCGAGCAGCATGGTCCTGGTGCCGTCGGAGAACCCGGTGGTGAGGCAGATGCGGATCCCCCTGCGACCCAGGTCGGTGAAGAGGGACTCGACGCCGGGGATCGGCTCGACGCCGTCCGCCAGGACCCGCCGCTCGTAGGCGGCTTCGAACGCGGCGGTGGCCCGGCGGGCTGCCTGCTCGTCGCCGAGCAGCGCACGGAAGACCTCGATCTTCGACTGACCCATGGTCGTGCGGACGTGGTCGAGCTGCTCGGCGGTCGCCGACAGGCCAAGGGTCTCGAAGGCGTCGTGGAAGGACCCCTCGACGGCACCACCGTCCACCACCGTGGTCCCCGCCATGTCGAGGGCGACGACGCTGATCATGCGACGGCCGCCATCGTCGCCTCGGCGATCGCCGGCGAGAGAGTCATGCCCCGCCCACCTGGGCCGGTCACCACCCAAACGCCCGAGAGCGCCTCGTCCCGATGGCAGAC
>JBBSLC010000110.1:0-9706 GCA_038255685.1 Acidimicrobiales bacterium
AAATACGAACCATTCTCACATCGAGGCCGTGGTGGCGGTGGTAGGCCATGACCATGGCCTCGCCGAAGCGCTTGGCCTCGTCGTAGACCCCCCGGGGGCCGATGGGGTTGACGTGGCCCCAGTACGACTCGGGCTGGGGATGGACGAGGGGGTCGCCGTAGACCTCGCTCGTCGACGCCTGGAAGAAGCGGGCACCCTTGTCCTTGGCCAGGCCGAGCAGGTTGTGGGTGCCGAGGGCGCCGACCTTCAGGATCGGGATCGGGATCTCGGTGAAGTCCTTGGGCGAGGCCGGGCTGGCCAGGTTCATCACTGCTGCGATGGGACCCGACACGTGGACGTGGTTGCTGACGTCCTGGTGCTGGAACGAGAAGCCCGGGTGTCCGAAGATCCCGCTGAGGTTCTCGAGCGAGCCGGTGATGAGGTTGTCGAGCGCGATCACCTCGTCACCCCGCTCGATCAGCCGCTCGCACAGGTGGCTCCCGAGGAAGCCCGCTCCCCCGGCGACGACGATCCGACCCGGCCGCCGGGTCATGCGCGGCCGAGCCCGTCGTAGGTGAAGCCGCGTCGCCGGACCGCGGCTGGCTCGAGCAGGTTGCGGGTGTCGACGAGGCGGGCGGTCTTCATGAGCCCGGCGACCTTGGCGAAGTCCAGCCAGCGGAACTCGTCCCACTCGGTGAGCACCACGAGCACATCCGCCCCCTCGCACACCGCGTACGGGTCGTCGACCACCTCGATCCCCTCGAGGCCAGGCCGGGCAGCGGAGATGGCGGGGTCGTACGCCTTGACGGTCGCGCCCCGGGCCTGCAGCCGGCGGATCACCTCGATGGCCGGCGAGTCCCGGAGGTCGTCGGTCCGTGCCTTGAACGTGAGCCCCCACACGGCCACGGTCGCGCCGTCGACCGATCCCCCGAGCATGCGCTCGACCTTGGTCGCCATCCGCTCGTACTGCTCGTCGTTGACGGTGATGACGCCCCGCAGCATGCCGAAGTCGTACCCGTGGTCCTCGGCGATGTGCACCATCGCCCGCGTGTCCTTCGGGAAGCAGCTCCCGCCCCAACCCGGGCCGGGCTTGAGGAACTCGAAGCCGATGCGCTTGTCGTAGCCCATGCCGAGGACGACCTCTCGGACGTCGGCGCCGACGGCCTCGCACACGTTGGCGAGGGCGTTGACGTAGCTGACCTTGGTGGCGAGGAAGGCGTTGGACGCGTACTTGATCGTCTCCGCCGATGCCGGGTCGGTGATGTCGAGCGGTGCTTTGAGGCTCTCGAACAGCGAGGCGACGCGCATGGCGGCGGCTTGGTCCTCGGACCCGATGACGATGCGGTCGGGGTGGAGGCAGTCGTGCACGGCGGAGCCCTCACGGAGGAACTCCGGGTTGGACACGACGAAGACGTCGTCGCGTTCGAGCGCCTGCTCGACGACCCGCGTGGAGCCCACCGGCACGGTCGACTTGTTGATGACGATGGACTCGGGCAGGAGGTGGGGACCGATCTCGGCGGCGGCCTCGCGGATGTACGTGAGGTCCGCCGAACCGTCCTCCCCCTGGGGCGTCTGCACGCAGAGGAACACGAACTCGGCGCCCTCGACAGCGGGCGTGGCGCCGACCACGAAGTCGAGCCGACCAGCGGCGAGGCCCTCGGCGACGAGCTCGTCGAGGCCGGCCTCGAGGATGGGGACGTCCCCCTTCTTGAGTCGCGCGACCTTCTCCTCGAAGACGTCGGCACAGGTGACCTGGTGGCCGAGGTGGGCGAGGTAGGCGCCGGTGGTGAGCCCGACGTAGCCGGTCCCGATGATGGCGATGGTGCTCATGGGCGGCGCTCCTGCAAGGTGGGGTCGGGCACGATCGTCACGCGGTCAGCTCGGCGACGAGCGTGGCCAGCGGTTCGTGGTGGTCGGCCAGCAGCGGGATGCCCGACAGCCGGAGGGCGGCTCCGTCGAGCACCGAGTTGGCGGGCCGTGGCGCCGGGCGGGCGGGCACGAGCTCGGCGGTCGAGATCGGCTGGACCCGGCCGGTATCACGGCCGGCGAGGGCGAGCACGTCTCGGGCGAACGAGCACCAGGTCGTGGCGCCCTGGTTCGTGACGTGGAACGTGCCCGGCAGCCGGGCGGAGACGAGGTGGCGCACGGCTCCGGCGAGGTCCGCAGCGGAGGTGGGGCAGCCGTGCTGGTCGTCGACGAACGTGAGCGGACCGTCGCTGTCGCGGGCCAGGCGCAGGACGGTCTTGACCATGTTGGCGCCGTGACGCCCGAAGACCCACGAGGTGCGGACCACGGTCGAACCCGGGTCGAGCTCACGCTCGCCGCCGAGCTTCGAGACGCCGTACGCGCTGGCCGGGCCCGTCTCGTCCCACTCGTGGTACGGACCCTGCTTGTGCCCGTCGAACACGTCGTCGGTGCTCAGGTAGGTGACGTGGGCGCCGACCCGGCGGGCTGCGTCGGCGACGTGGCGGGTGCCGAGGGCGTTCACCTGCAGTGCCCGGTCGGGGTCGCCCTCGCAGGCGTCGACCGCGGTCCACGCGCCGGCGTGGACGACGGCATCCGGTGCGCTGCCGGTGATCGCCCCGAGCACGCTGTCCCGGCACGCCAGGTCGAGGCGGCTGCGATCGCATGCCACCACCCGCCAGGCGGGATCAGCCTCGAACACCTCGACCAGCTCCCGGCCGACCTGGCCGCCCGCTCCGGTGACGAGCACCGTCCGGGTCGCGCTCATGTCGTCCGCTCTCGGCCTGCGGCCGGACCGCTCGGGCCACGCTCGCTCATGACTCAGCCTTCAACGGCTCCCACCACCACCGGTTGTCCCGGTACCAGGCGACGGTCTCCTCGAGGGCCTCGTCGAGCGTGCGCTGCCGCATCCAGCCGAGCTCGGTGACCTTCCCGATGTCGACGGAGTAGCGCCGGTCGTGGCCCTTGCGGTCCTCGACGTAGCGCACCATCTCCTCGCCCACCCCGAGCAGGTCGAGGAGCTTGTCGACGAGGACCCGGTTCGGCGTCTCGTTGCCGGCACCCACGTTGTAGATCTCCCCCGCCGCGCCCCGCTCGCGCACGAGCTCGATCGCCGCGCAGTGGTCGTCGACGTAGAGCCAGTCGCGCTCGTTCAGCCCGTCGCCGTAGAGCGGCAGGGGCTCGCCGTCGAGCACGTTCGTGGTGAACAGCGGGATCGCCTTCTCCGGGAACTGGAACGGCCCGAAGTTGTTGGTGCACCGGGTGACCGTGACCGGCAGCCCGTAGGTGTGGAAGTACGACAGCGCGATCAGGTCGGACCCGGCCTTCGACGCCGAGTAGGGGGAGCGGGGTTCGAGAGGGTCGGACTCGAGGGACGAGCCGACCTCGATCGAGCCGTACACCTCGTCGGTGCCGATGTGGACGACCCGCTCGAGCTCGAGGCGCCGAGCGGTGTCCATCACGATGTTCGTGCCGAAGCAGTTCGTGTTGACGAAGTCGTCGGGGCCGGCGATGGACCGGTCGACGTGGCTCTCGGCTGCGAAGTGGACGACAGCGTCGTGGCCGGCCATCGCCTCCTCGAGCGTGCCGGGGTCGCAGATGTTCCCCTTCACGAACCGGTAGCGAGGGCTGTCGTCGACGTCTCGCAGCGTCGAGAGGTTCCCGGCATAGGTGAGCGCGTCGTAGACGGTCACCTCGTGGTCGGTGGTGGCGAGGACGTGGCGGACGTAGCCCGACCCGATGAACCCCGCACCGCCCGTCACCAGCACCCGCATCCGGTCAAGGCTACGTGACGTGCTCGCGCGTCAGCCGGAGGTGGCGAGGCGGCGGAGGGCGTCGCCGTAGCTGCTCTGGCCGTAGCCCTCGGCGAGCCGGGCGAGGGTGGCCCGGTCGATCCAGCCCTGGCGGTAGGCGATCTCCTCGAGGCAGGCGATCTGCTCGCCCTGGCGGTGCTCCAGCACCTGGACGAACGTCGACGCCTCCAGCAGCGAGTCGTGGGTGCCGGTGTCGAGCCACGCCATCCCCCGCCCGAGCTCGACGAGGCGAGCCCTGCCCTCGGCGACGTAGCGGTTGTTCAGGTCGGTGATCTCGAGCTCACCCCGGGCCGACGGCTCGACCTCGGCGGCGAAGCGGACCACGTCGTTGTCGTACATGTAGAGCCCGGTCACCGCCACGTTCGAGCGAGGTGCGCTCGGCTTCTCCTCGATGTCGACGATGCGGCCACCCACGTCGGTGGTGACCACGCCGTAGCGCTCGGGGTCCTTCACGGAGTAGCCGAACAGCGTGCAGCCGTCGATCGCCGCCGCCTCGCCCTGGAGGAGCGTCGAGAGCCCGTGACCGTGGAAGACGTTGTCGCCGAGGACCATGCACACGCTGTCCTCGCCGATGTGGTCGGCGCCGATGACGAAGGCCTCGGCCAGGCCCCGTGGCTCGGGCTGCTCGGCATAGGACATCGTCATCCCGATGTCGGCGCCATCCCCGAGGAGCCGGCGGAACAGGGGCAGGTCCTCCGGCGTGGAGATCAGCAGCACGTCGCGGATCCCGGCCAGCATCAAGACCGACAGCGGGTAGTACACCATCGGCTTGTCGTAGACCGGCAGGAGCTGCTTGGACACCGAGCGGGTCACCGGGTGCAGGCGGGTGCCGGCACCGCCGGCGAGCACGATCCCCTTCACGGCGGGCTCAGCACTCGGGCTCGGTGGGTGGCGGAGGCTCGCCCTCGGCTGGCGGGGGCGGCGCCGAGGTCGTGGTGTCCTCGACCGGGGGCACCTGGTCGGCCGGCCGGGGAGCGGTGAGGACGCCGACGAACGTCTCGCCCGTGAGCACGACGGCGTCGACGCCGGCGAGGCTCGGGTCCTCGACGAGCTGGACCTCAGGCTCGAGGTAGCGAGCGATGAGCTGCGCCTTGGCGCCCTGGCCCGACCCGTAGCGGACGACGGTGGCCCCAGTGCCGCTGGTCCCGTCGCCCACGCCACCGACGGTGAAGCCCGCGGCGGTGAGCCCGTCCCTGGCCCCACCCGCCTGTCCGGGAACGCCCGTCCCGTTGAGCACGCGCACCGTCACCGCCGAAGGGGCGACCTCGCCAGGCCCGGCGGGGGCGATGCCGCGGAAGACGTTGAAGATGTCCTCCGTCTCCTGGCCGTCCTGGAGCAGCAGCACGGCAGCGCCGCCGATGTTCGCGTTCTCGACGGGGAGGCTGAACTGCTGCAACGACTCCGGCGTCAGCGAGCGGAAGCGCTTGCCCAGCGAGACGATGTCGCGGGCGTCGAGGTTGCGGTCGACGGTGACGTTCTCGATGCCGACATCGACGAGCTCGTTGATCCGGCCGGGGTTGAGGAGGTCTCGGGAGATCGCCTCGCTCATGGCCCGGCGGATGAAGTCCTGCTGGCGGGCGATGCGGCCGATGTCGCCCGTCGGGTCTGCACGCCAGCGTCCGTCGACCAGCTCCTGGAAGTGGCGACTGCGGACGTAGGAGAGCGCCTGGTCGCCAGAGAGGCTGATGCAGCCGGAGTCGGTGATGTTCAGCCCGCTCAGGTTGTTGCCCTGAGCATCGCGATCACGCACCGGCGCAGCGAGGAAGATCTCGACCCCGTCGACGGCGTCGACGAGGCCCTTGAACCCGGCGAAGTCGACCTGCACGTAGTGGTTGATCGGAATCCCGAAGTTCTGGGTGATGGTGCGGATGAGCTGCTCGGGCCCGCCCTCGAAGGCGCTGTTGATCCGGCCCCTGCCGCCAGTGCCGGCGATGTCGACGTACAGGTCTCTCGGGAAAGACACCATCGCCGCCTGCTCCGAGCGAGGGTCGACCCTGATCAAGATGATGGTGTCGGACCGCTGACCGCCGACGAGACCCTCCCCTCCGAAGGACTCCTCGGCCTGCTCGTCACCGGCGGTGAAGGCGCGCGTGTCGCTGCCCACCAGTAGGAAGTTCACGGGCTCGCCGGGTGGCTCCTCGCCGAGCACGCCTTCGGCGAGATCGACCCTGGGGAGCTGGCCGAAGCGCTGGTAGAAGTAGCCGAGCGTGCCAGCGCCGACGAGGCAGGCGGTGATGAGCAGGCAGTTGAAGGTGATGAGGAGCCGCTGCGGCCAGGTGCGGCGCAGGCCGACCCCCGTGGCGGCGGTCATCGGCCGCTGACGGTAGCAGCGCCCGTTTCGTGCGCCCGGTCTCCCCACCCGTGGGGGGCGTCAGCCGACGGGCAGGCCGAGGCTCCTGGCGATGACGAGGCGCTGGATCTCGCTCGTCCCCTCGCCGATCTCGAGGATCTTGGCGTCCCGGTAGAACCGGCTGACGGGGGTCTCGTCGACGAAGCCGTAGCCGCCGAACACCTGGGTCGCCACCCGCGTGGCGGTGACCGCAGCCTCGGTCGTGTACAGCTTGGCCACGGCGGCAGCCTTGGTGAAGGGCCTGCCGGCGTCGCGCAGGGCTGCTGCCTTGTAGGTGAGGTTGCGGCTGTTCTCCGCCATCACCGCCAGGTCGGCGATGCTGAACGCCACGGCCTGGTTCGCGCCGATCGGCTTGCCGAACGCGTGGCGCTCGCCGGCGTAGTCGGTCGACAGCGCCAGGCACGCCTCGATGCAGCCGAGGGCGAGCGCGGAGATGGCGATCCGACCCTCGTCGAGGATGGCGAGGAAGCTGCGGAAGCCCTGGCCCTGCTCGCCGAGCAGGTTGTCGGCGGGGACCCGACAACCCGAGAACGACAGGGCGTGGGTGTCGGAGGCGTGCCAGCCCATCTTGCGGTAGGGCGGCGCCACCTCGAGCCCGGGCGTGCCGGCGGGGACGAGGAAGGCACTGATCTGGCCCTTCCCCTGCCGATCGCTGCCGTCGACGGGCGTGGTCCTGGCGGTGACGGTGATGACCGACGTGATGGCAGTGCCGGAGTTCGTGATGAACGCCTTCTCGCCGTCGATCACCCACTCGTCGCCGTCGCGCGCCGCCTTGGTGCGGGTGGCGCCAGCGTCGCTGCCGCCATCGGGCTCGGTCAACCCGAACGCGCCGAGCGCCCGGCCGGCGCACAGGTCGGGGAGCCAGCGCTGCTTCTGCTCCTCGGTCCCGAAGTGGAAGATGGGGCTCGCCCCGAGGCCCACGCCAGCGGAGAGGGTGATGGCGAGGGAGTGGTCGACCTTGGCCAGCTCCTCGATGGCGACGCACAGGGTGGTGAGGTCGGCGCCGGAGCCGCCGTAGGCCTCGGGGAAGGGGAGCCCGAACAGCCCGAGCTCGCCCATGGCGAGCACGACGTCGACGGGGAAGTGGTGGTCCCGGTCCCACGCCTCGGCGTGCGGCGCGATCTCCGACTGGGCGAAGTCGGCGACGACCTTGCGGAAGGCCTCCTGCTCCGAGGTCAGCTCGAGCTCCATCAGCCCGATCGTAGATCGCTGCCCCCCCTGCCATCGCTAGCGTCCGGGGGTGGCCGGCGTCGACCTCCCTGCGGTGGCGGCGGTCGGTGGGCGTCTGGCGACGGGGCTCCTCGACGTGACGTCGGACGTCGCTGCGCTCGACGGGACCGGCTTCTGGGTCGTGGTCCTGCCGTTCGCCGGCGACGCCGTCTGCGCCCGCTTCGCCAACGTCCGGCCGGTCAGCGGTCGCCCGGCGCGCACGTGGCTGGGGCCGGCCGTGGACGCATGGCAGTCGAGCCTCGACCGGGCTGCCTTCACCGACGGTGTCCGCAGCATCCGCGCGTCCATCGCTGCGGGTGACGTCTACCAGGTCAACCTCACCCGACGGCTCTCGGCCCCGCTGCCCGAGCACGCCGACGTGGTGGCGCTCGGCACGGCTCTCGCCGGCGGCAACCCGGCTCCCCATGCCGCGGTGGTGCGCCTCCCCGCCCACGGCGTGCACGTCGCCTCGGCCTCGCCCGAGCGGTTCCTCCGCCGGGAGGGCCGCTCCGTCGAGTCGCAGCCGATCAAGGGCACCGCCGCGACCGAGGACGGGTTCCTCGAGAAGGACCGGGCCGAGAACGTCATGATCGTGGACCTCGTCCGCAACGACCTCGGCCGGGTGTGCGAGTGGGGCTCCGTCGAGGTGCCGGCGCTGTGCGCGGTCGAGCACCACCCCGGCCTGGTCCACCTCGTCAGCACCGTGCGGGGGACGCTGCGCGCCGGCATCGGCTGGCCCGACCTGCTCGACGCCACCTTCCCGCCGGGGTCCGTCACCGGCGCCCCCAAGCTGGCAGCGCTCGAGGTGATCGCCAGGCTCGAGCCGGTCCCCCGCGGCCCCTACTGCGGCGCGGTGGGCTGGGTGGACGCCGACCGCGGCACGGCCGACCTCAACGTCGCCATCCGCACGTTCTGGTTCGAGGACGGCGCGATCCACCTCGGCACCGGCGGGGGCATCACCTGGGACTCCGACCCCGACGGCGAGTGGGACGAGACCGTGCTCAAGGCCCGGCGCCTGCTCGCTGTCGCCTCCGGCAGCGGGCTCGCCTCGACCCGCTGACGTCAGCGTCGCCTCGGCGCACTGCTCAGAGGGATGCGTCGGTGCCGACGAGCCTGACCAGGCGCACCTCGGTCCGGGAGAGCAGCCAGCCGTCGATCTCGACGGTGTCACCGGCATCGAAGTCGCTCCTCGCGGCAGCAGCGAGGGTGGTGGCGGCCTCCTCGACAGAGGACCGGGCGACGGTGGTGCCCGTGCTGTCGTCGACCCAACCGATGATCGCCCCGAGCTCGGCGGCGATCGCCCCCGTCGTCCAACCGCCGTCGTCGGTGCCGAGGGCGTGACGTCCGAGCGGCTCGAGCGCACCGGGGCGGTCGAAGAGCTGCTCGAGCCACTTCGACAGCTCGGAGCCCCTCCGATCCGACCACACGGCAGCGGCGCCCCACCCGAGGCCGCCGAGCGCGACGAGTGCTGCGCCTGCACCGACGACGAAGCGACGGCGAGGGATCGCCTCCCCGGTCATGTGAGCGCGACCCTGAGGTGGTCGGCGAGGCGCAGCGCCATGGCGACGACGGTGAGCGTCGGGTTGGCCCAACCGCTCGTCGGGAACACCGCACCGCCGGCGACCCAGAGGTTGGCGATGCCGTGCACCCGGCAATCGGGGTCCACGACGCCGCGGCGGGGGCTGGCGGCCATGCGGAGGGTGCCGAGCTGGTGCGGGCCGCCCGACGCGCCCGGCGTGAACGCGCCGTGCTCGAGGGGGACGACCCGCCCGACACCGACGCCGGACCGCCCGACGGCTTCGGCGATGCGTCGGACCGTGCGAGCGATGCTCTCCTCCTCGAGCGCACCGAGGCGCCAGTCGAGGGCCAGCCGGGGCAGGCCCACTGCATCGCGCCCCTCCCCGAGGGTCACCCTCGACGAGGGATCCGGTGCTTGCTCGGCCCGGACCAGCAGGTGGTAGGGCTGGCCGTGCGCCACGTCACGCAGACCACCGACGAGGACCTCGAGGGCCTCGGTGGAGCCAGGTGCCGCTTGGGACGGGGCACCGCGCTGCAGCGTGGCGCTCACCCCGAGGAGACCATCTCGGCGGCGGGCTGCCTCGCTCAGGGTCAGTGCCGCCTGCACGCCCTGCACGTGCGGAGCTCGGCGGGTCCGGTCCCTGCCGGTGAGGGTCACGTTGGCGCCGGCGAAGGAGAGGATCGCCTCGTCCGAGACGGCGAGCACGAGCGGTCCAGCAGTGACGTGGGGGTGGTCCTGGAAGAAGCGACCGACGAGGTCGTGGTCGTTGCCGAGCCCGGCCGGACGGGCGGTGCGCGACGCCAGGAGGAGGCGAGTGCTCTCGAGCGCCCCGGCGGCCAGGGCGTAGGCCCGTGCCTCGACTCGGAACCCGGC
>JBBSLC010000111.1:0-9635 GCA_038255685.1 Acidimicrobiales bacterium
GGACCACGCGGCCGCCGAAGCCCGTCTGCTCGAGCAGCTGCCGGACTCGTTGCCGATCTACGCCTACCCGTCGAAGCCCGGCTCGGTGGCGAACCTCGCAGGGGTGTCCTCGTTGCCGAGGGTCCTCGCGGGCTTCCTCGTCGTGGTGGCGCTCGCCGCCATCGGCCACGCGCTCGTGGCGGGGGTGCTGCGCCGGCGCCGCGACCTCGCCATCGTGCGGGTGCTCGGCTTCGTCCGGCCACAGGTGGCGACGACCATCACCTGGCAGTCGCTGACGCTCGCGGCGATCGGCCTCGTGGCTGGCATCCCCCTCGGCGTCGCCGTCGGTCGCCTGGTGTGGGGGGTGGTGGCCGACGGGGTCGGCGTGCTCCCGAGCCCGGTCGTCCCCGTCGCCGTGGTGAGCGCCCTCGTGCCCGTCACGCTGGCCGCCGGCGTCGTCTTCGCGCTGCTGCCCGCCCGGGCGGCCATCCACCAGCGCCCCGCCGACGGGCTCCGGGTCGAGTGATGGGTGCCGTGCTCCTCCTCGCTCGTTCCGAGGTGCGCCACCGGTGGCGGGCGCTCGTGGTCCTCGGCGTCCTCGCCGGGTTGGTGTCAGGCGTCGTGCTCGGCGCGCTCCTCGGGGCGCGACGGACCGCGACGGCCTTCGACCGGCTGATCGATCGCACGGCCTACTGGGACGCCGAGGCGCAAGACGTCCCACCTGAGCTGCTCGACGACGTCGCTGCACTCCCGATGGTCGACGCCAGCTGGGTCCAGTCCTACGACGTCGGTCTGGTCACGAACCGGGAGCAGGTCCTCTTCCTCGCCATCCAGGCGGGCGGCCCGAGGCCCCCCGTCCACTACGAGCCGCTCGTCGTCGAGGGCCGGATGTGGGACCCGTCCGCGCTGGACGAGCTGGTGATCAGCGAGCGCGCAGCCGCACAGCTCGGCTTCGGGATCGGGTCGACGCTCGACTTCGCCGGCGCCTCGCCCGCCCAGTACGCCGGCTTCGAGCAGGGCATCGTTCCCGAGGAGCCGGAAGGCGGTCGCGCCACGTTCGAGGTCGTGGGCATCGTGCGAGACCCCCTCGACTCGCTGCCCTTCGGCGTCGCCCGCCTCCTCGCCACCTCTGCCTATTCGCGTTCGCTCGGGCCCTCGACGGGCGGTCCGGATCTCGTCACGGTGCGCCTGGCGCGGGGCGCTGCCGACGTCGCATCGTTCCGCACCGCAGTCGCCGAGCTCGTCGCTGCCAGTCGGGATGCGTCGGGTGATCCCGAAGGCGTCGGACCGGGGATCGAGGTCGTCTCGGTCCACGAGCAGCGCGAGGTGGTCGACCGAGCGACCTCCGTCGCCGTCCAGGCGCTGCTCGCCTTCGCGGCGACGGCAGCGGTCGCCGGCCTGGTGGCGGTCGGACAGGCGCTGTCACGGAACCTCCTCGCACCCGCGTCGGACGCCGCTGCGTGGGCCGCCATGGGCATGACGGCTCGCGCTCGACGGCTGGCGCTGGTCCTCCCACGCGTGATCGTCAGCGTCGTCGGCGCCACCATCGCCGTTGCGGTGGCGGTCCTCGCCAGCCCCCTCACACCGGTGGGTGTCGGCCGCACCGTCGAGCCCGCGCCCGGCGTCGAGACGCCGTTGGGCTACCTCATCCTGGGTTCGCTCGCCGTTGCCGTGACGCTCGGTGCCCTGGTCGTCACGGCCGCCGTGGTCGCGATGCGTCGGCGCCCTCCGGAGGGGGCGGGGAGCGCCTCCACGGTCCTCGCGAGGACCGCCGCCGCCGGCGGCTCGCTGCCGCTCGTGGTCGGCACCCGCTTCGCCCTCGATCCAGGTCGAGGCCGATCGACGGTCCCCACCCGGTCTGCCGTCGCCGGTGCCGTCCTCGGCGTGACCGGCCTCGTCGCCGCCGGTGCCGTCCTGACCAGCCTCGAACGCCTCGTCTCCTCGCCGAACCGCTACGGGTGGGGACACGACGTCACGGTCGTCGACGTCGACGAGGAGCTGCTCGAGGCGCTCGCCGTCGACGAGCAGCACGGGTCCGTCGTCGCCGTCCGCCGGGTGAACCTCAGGCTCGAGGACCAGGAGGTGCTGGTGAGCGGGCTGGAGGCCGTCACCGGCAGGCTGGCGCTCCCCGTCCAGAGCGGCCGGCTCCCGGTCGGGCCTGGCGAGGTGGCACTCGGCCCCGCGCTGGCGGGACGGCTCGACGTGGGGGTCGGCGACCGGGTCGAGGCACCTGCGATCGGAGGTGGCACGACCTCGCTCGCCGTCGTCGGGACCGTCCTCACCGACGACATCGAGGACTTCGCCGGCGGAGCGGTGCTCACCGCCGACGGGCTCGAGGCGCTCGCCACGGGTGACGACGGCTACCGGTCGGCCTGGGTGACCTGGGCCGACGGGGTCGACGAGGACACGGCGACGGCTGCGCTCGCCGCCGACAAGGAGATCGGCCTGCCCGAGCTCCCCGCTGACGTGGGCAACCTCGGCCAGGTCGAGGCGGTGGTGCGGGGCCTCGCGTGCTTCCTCGCCGCCCTCGCCCTCGCCGCCACCGGCCACGCCGTCTTCGTCACCGCCCGGCGGCGCCGGCGCGAGCTCGGGGTGCTCCGGGCGATCGGCGCGACAGGCCACCAGCTCGCCGGTGCGATCCGGTGGATGGCGGTCGTCCAGCTCGCCATCGGCCTCGCTGTCGGGGTCCCCCTGGGGCTCGCCGCCGCCGGGTTCGTGTGGCGCCGCATCGCCGAGGGCGTCGGCGTCGCCGGCGACCTCGCCGTGCCCGGCGCTGCGCTCGGCACCGCCGTCCCCCTCACGATCGCAGCGGCGATGGTCATCGCCGCTGCCCCTGCCCACCGCGCTGCCCAGCTGGGTGCCGCCGACGCACTGCGAGCGGAGTGATGGACACCACCCCGGCCCCCACGCCTCAGCCGACCTCTCCCGTCGCAGCGCTGCTCGCCGGTCGGGGCGGCCAGCCCGCCCCGGGCACGCATCCGAGCGTCGCCGGCGCTCCCGTGGCGACCGAGCGGGACACCCGCCAGCGTGCCCCGGTGCTCACCGCGCACGCGCCACCCGCCCCACCGCTCGACCGCTCGCTCCGGTGGCATCCGGCGACCCTCCTCGCCGTCGTCGCCCTCGTGGCGGCGTCAGCCGGGCTCGTCATCGCCGGGGCCGAGGACGCCCTCGGATCAGCGGACGTGCTGCGCTGGCTCCTCGTGGCGGCGTGGGCCGGGGCGGGCGTGCTCCTCGCCGTGCGCCCCGCGCTCGTCCCGCTCGGCACCCTCCTGCTCGCCGCTGCCGCCCTCGGGTCTGGCGCCGTGCTCGGCGCCGCGGGTCACGCCGACGGCTGGATCGGACCCGGGGGTGCGGCGGCGCGCGCCGGCGAGCACCTCGGGCTGTGCCTCCTGCTGGCGGTGGCCCTCCACGTGCTGCTCGCCCTCCCTCGAGGGCACCTGACGACCCGCACCCGGCGGACCACGGCGCTCATCGGCTACGGGCTCGCGGTCGTCGCCGGAGCGTCGCTGTGGGCACTCGACGTCGGGGCCACCGCCCTCGTGTGCTGGGTCGGTTGGACCTTGGTGGTCGCGCTCGGCGCACCGGCCGCACACCGCGGCTACCTGACCTCGGCGGGCGCAGACCGCCAGCGCCTCCAGTGGTTGGGGTGCGGCCTGGCAGTCGCCGCCGAGGTGGTCGTCGTCGTGGCCGCCTTCCACGCCCTGCTGGACTGGCCCGACGATGCCATGGTCGCGGCAGGCGCGGCCACGCTCCTGGTCCCCGTCGCGCTCGGCGCCTCGACGTCACCGCACCTGCTCGGCCGGGTGGACCGGCTCCTCGTCCACACCGTCTCCGTCGCCGGGCTCACCTCGGTGGTGGTGGGTGTGTACCTCGTGATCGTGCTCGGGCTCGGCCAGGTGCGAGGCGAGGAGCAGCGCCACCTCCTCGTGCTGTCGATGGTGGCCGCAGCCGTCGCCACCGTGCTGTACGTCCCGGCCAGGACCCGCCTCGCCGAGGCGGCCAACCGGCTCGTCTACGGGGAGCGGACGGCGCCCGACGAGGTCCTGCGCACCTTCGGCTCCCGCCTCACCCGGGCCATCCCGATGGACGAGCTGCTGCTCCAGCTGGCGGAGTCGCTCCGCAAGACCATGTCCCTGCGCCGAGCCGAGGTGTGGACCGGTGGCGGGGGTGTGCTCGAGCGGGCGATCTCGGTCCCGCACCAGGCCGACGCCCAGCTCTCGATCGGCCCGAAGGAGCTACCGGTGGTGGCGCGCGCCGGTGTGTCCGGCAACGCGTGGTCGGCGATCTGGTTGCCGGCGCTGCTGGCGGAGCGGCCCGACAGCCAGCTGCGGGTCGCACCGATCACCCACGCGGGCGAGGTGCTCGGTCTCATCGTCGCCGAACGGCCCTCGGAGGGGGACCACTTCGGCGAGGAGGAGGACCGGGTGCTCACCGAGCTCGCCCGCCAGGTCGGCCTCGCCCTCCACAACGTCCAGCTCGACTCTGCGCTCCAGGCGTCGCTCGACGAGGTCAGGCGTCAGGCGGATGAGCTCCAGGCGTCGCGGGCCCGCATCGTCGCCACCGCCGACGCCGAGCGGCGCAAGATCGAGCGCAACCTCCACGACGGCGCCCAGCAGCACCTCGTCGCGCTCGCCGTGAACCTCCGCCTGACGAAGGACATCCTCGCCGATGACCCTGCGGCGGCAGCGGAGATGCTGGAGATGCTGGCCGGGAGCGTGAAGGACACCATCCAAGAGCTGCGGGACCTGGCTCACGGCATCTACCCACCCCTCCTCGTCGACAGCGGCCTGCCCGAGGCGCTGCGGGCGGCCGCCAACCGCAGCCCGCTCGGCGTCCACGTCGAGCTCGACGGCGTCGGTCGTCACCACACCGAGATCGAGGCCGCCATCTACTTCTGCTGCCTCGAAGCGCTCCAGAACGCCGCCAAGCACGCTCCCGATGCCACCGTCCACCTGCGGCTCACCGAAGGTGGCGGCGAGCTGCGCTTCGAGGTGGCCGACGACGGCCCCGGCTTCGACGTGCAGGGCGCGACCGCGGGCCACGGCTTCGTGAACATGAGCGACCGCCTCGGCGCCATCGGCGGCGCCGTGCGCTGGGACAGCACGCCCGGCGAGGGCACGACCATCAGCGGCACCGTCCCGATCACCTGATGCCGTGCGGGCTCAGGCGGTGGCGAGGCCCTCGCGCGGTTCGGCCCGCTCGTCCCACAGGCGACGCAGCACGGCGGGGCCCATCGCCTCCTTGTTGACGTAGGCCACGGCGCCGCTCGACGGCGCGTCAGGGGGGAGGTCGGCCAGGGAGTACGTGGAGCAGAGGAAGACCACCGTCTCTGGTGCGTCGACCAGCAGTCGGCGCGTCGCCTCGATCCCGTTGATGCCCGGCATGTTGATGTCCATGAGCACCAGATCGGGGCGCAGCTGGGCAGACATGGCGACGCCCTCCTCGCCCGTGGATGCCTCTCCTGCCAGCTCGAAGCCGGCAGTGAGCCGGATCACGTTTCGAGCCGCGAAGCGGAACGGCGCCTGGTCGTCGACGACGAGCACCTGCACGGGCGTCACCTCCATCTGCACCCATCGTGGCACCCTCCGCAGCGCAACGGCAGGGGGTGGGCAGGTGTGGCGGAGGTGTGGCTACCCACCCTCTGTCGGCCGGTCGGCCAGCCACAGCAGGACGGCCTTGACCCGCCGGTTCACGTCTCGCTCCTCGGAGAGGCCGAGCTTGGAGAAGATGGCGTTGGAGTGCTTCTCCACCGCCCGCTCGCTCAAGATGAGGGTCGCGGCGATGGCGGCGTTGCTCTTGCCCTGGGCCATCTCGCCGAGGATCTCACGCTCGCGGGCGGTGAGGCGGTCGAGGTCCGTGGCGGGCGTGCGGGCGTTGGCCGACACCAGCTGCTCCACCACCTTGGGGTCGATCACCGAACCGCCCTTGGCCACGGTGCGGATGGCGTGGAGCAGGTCGTCGATCTCGCTCACCCGCTCCTTGAGCAGGTAGGCCCGACCGGTGGAGCCCTCGGCGAGGAGCGCGAGGGCGTACGCCGGTTCTGCGTACTGGCTGAGCACGACGACCCCGACCTCGGGATGGGAGGTGCGGAGGTGGTTGGCGGCCTGGATCCCCTCGTCGGTGCCGGTGGGGGGCATGCGGATGTCGGTGATGACCACGTCAGGCGTGCACGCCTCGAGCAGGGCGAGCAGCTCCGGGAGGTCGCCGGCGACACCGACCAGGTCGAGGTCCACCTCCCGGTCGATGACGCGCGCGACCCCTTCACGCACGAGGAGGTTGTCCTCGGCGAGGACCACGCGCAGCACGGACACACGGTACTTGTCGGTCACGCCCGGACTTGACCCCACGCGGTGGAGCAGGAGACGCCACCTCCTGCGGCGAACTCCACCGTGACACCCGGCACGCGGGTGCCGGACCACGGTGACGACCTGGAGGCGGGCATGACCAAGCGGAGCACGATCATCGGAGGGCTCGCGCTGGCGCTCGCAGGCCTGCTCGCACCGCAGGCCCTCGCTGCTGGCAGCTCGGGCGATGGGACCAGTCGCCCCGTCCTCGACCTTGCAGGGGCGATCGACGAGACGACGACGATCGACCTCGCCGCCTCGCTCCCGGCGCAGGCCGTGGGCATCGGCCCCGGGTCGCACCTGCTCACCACGATCCCGGGTCCCGACGGGGGCACCTTCGGCTGCACCGCGAGCTACGTCTACACCAGCGGGTCAGACCTCTTCCTTGCCGCTGCCGGTCACTGCTTCCTGCCGGCCACCGCCACCGCCACCCACGGCCGAGACGCAGATCACACCACGTCGGGCACCGTCGTCGAGGTGTGCGTCGCGGACTGCTCGTTCGGCGGGCAGAGCGGCTTCATCATCACCGGCCAGCTCGTGGAGCTCGGCGAGGTGGTCTACGCCCGCCAGGAGGAGTCCGACGGCGGCGAGCAGGTCGGCCACGACTTCGGTCTCGTGCGGATCCCGGCCGGTCTGCGCGACCAGGTCCGCACCTCGATGCCGGTCTTCGGTGGTCCGAGCTCGGTCGGGACGCTCGAGACGGGCGAGCTCGTCTGCCACTACGGCAACGGTGTGGTCGTCGGCGAGGTGTTTCCCACCATGGGGCGCTTCGGCGTGGGCCTCCTCTCCGAACCCGAGGCGTGGTACGCCGAGACACCGGCCGCACCTGGGGACTCCGGCTCGGCCGTGCAGACGTGTGAGCCCACCGCAGACGGCCTCACGGGCGTCGAGGCGATCGGCACCCTGACGCACCTCACGAGCCTCGGGACCGCAGGGACGACCAACGCCCAGTCGGTCGCCATGGCCCAGCGGGACGTCAACCTCTCGATCGCTCCGGTGCTCGGCACGGGCTCGACCGTCGAGCCGCCGAGCAGCGGCGGGGGCGGCCAGGGCGGCGGCAAGGGGGGCGGCAAGGGCGGACCCAAGCGCTGAACCTGCGCCGGCCGGTGCGCCGCCACGGCCCAGGTGACCCGGCCCCGGGGACCTGCCGATCGACGGTCAGTGGGTCAGCGGGTCAGCGGGTCAGCGAGGTCCGCTGATCGGTCAGCCGGCGTCACGATGCGGGCGACGAGCACAGCGATGTCATCCCTGGCCGTGCCGCCCTGCACGTCGAGGGCGTGGGCCTCGACGGCGAGGCTGATCTCGTTGGCGCTGTGCCCTCGCATGCCGGCCAGGAGGATCTCGAGTCCCTTCGCGTCGAGCTGGGCACCGTCGTGGTCACGGGCCTCGAGGACGCCGTCGGTCACGGCGACGAGCACGTCCCCGTCGTCGAGCGCCGTGGAGGTCGTGGTGATCTCGACGGTCGGGACGACGCCCATGAGCGTGCCGGCCGTCCCGCCGGCAGTCGTCGTCCCGTCGGCACGGAGGATGACAGGGGGCGGGTGGCCACCGCAGGCGACGTCGGCGATGACCCCGTCTGGACCTGACCGGAGCCGGATGCAGCAGACCGTGGCGAAGCGGGCGTCTTCGTCGTCGGTGCCCGAGGCGAGCATGGCGGCGTTCAGCTCGCGCAGGATGCTCGACGGTTCGTCGTCGTGGGTGGCGGCGGCGCGGATGGTGAAGCGGACCAGGGCGGTCACGGATGCTGCCTCGGCCCCCTTGCCGCACACGTCACCGATCGTGAGCATCCAGTCGTCGCCGACGGCGAACACGTCGTAGAAGTCTCCGCCGACCTCGAGGCCGGCGAGGGCGGGGTGGTAGCGAGCGGCGAGGTCGACGCCGAGCGGTGAGGGGAGCCGGGGCGGGAGCAGGCTGTGCTGCAGGGTCCGGGCGACGGCGGCGAAGCGCTCACCTGCAGCGGCAATCTCGGCTTGGTGGTGCCGTTCGGAGGTGATGTCCCGAAAGCTCCACGTGAAGCCGAGGTGCTCGCCGTCCTCTGCCCCCAGGCGGGTGCCGTGGCGGTCGAGGATCCGACCGTCGGTCAGGAACACGTCGTCGCGCACCTGCGCAGGGAGCTCGGCGTAGGCCTCCCGAACGGTCCGGATGAACCAGTCGGGGTCGGCCACCTTCGTGACCGCCGCCGCCAGCAGCGCCTCGTCACCGATCTCGGTGAGGGTCTCGTCGAAGCCCCACAGGTCGAGGAAGCGCCGGTTGTAGGCGAGCACGCCACCGTTTGCATCGACGGCGAGGATGCCGTCGACGCTCGCCTCGAACAGCGAGCGCAGCAGCGCCGCCTGGTAGCGGTTGGCACTCCGGTCGAGCTCCCTCGACTCCAGGAGCTGGCCGTTGCGCACGTGCACGGCGACCCGAGCGCACAGCTCCTCGGCGAGGACGACGTCGTCGTCGTCGATGCGCCGGTCGCCGACGGTGAAGAAGGTCACCGCCCCGAAGATGCCGGCTCGGCCGGCGAGGGGCACCGACAGGCCAGCGCTGATGTCGAGCGCCCGCAGCGAGTCGAGGTGAGCAGCAGACGATGCCGCCGCCTGCAGGTGCTCTTCGGTGATCGTCGGCAGCCAGCTCGTCGCGCCCTCGTTGATGGCGCGAGCGACACCGATGGGAGAGTCCATCCGGATCGGGTACTGCGACAGCAGGTCCCGCAGGACCCCTTGCTGTGAGGCGTCCCGGTGGTGCACGGCGATGAGGGCAGGGACGCCGTCGTCGTCGACGAGGTGGACGGCGCAACCGTCGGCGAAGCGGGGCACCCCGAGGCGCGCGAGGGCGTCGAGGCGCTCTTGCAGGTCGAGGGCGCCGCCGACCGCGTTGCTGGCCTCGATGAGGAACTCCAGCCGATCGCGCACGTCCGCTGCGGACGGGGCGGGGCGCGCGGGGGCGACCGGGGAGTGGACCGTGCGGCCTCCTTCGTCGGCCGCAACCGGGTTCATGTCCTGCTCACCACCTCTGACCCCGAGCGGGCGCTCGACGATGCCACGTCCTCAATCGTACGTTCAGGCAGCTTGTTGAGGGGTTGCGGAGACGCACGCTCCGACGGTGGCAGTAGTCTTTGCAGCGCCGGAGGTGTCCCGCTCGTCGTCGACACCCGTACGGGGACGTAGCTCAGTTGGCAGAGCAACGCGTTTGCAACGCGTAGGTCGTGGGTTCGATTCCCATCGTCTCCACCACCACCAGCTACCACCACGCCAGGGCAACCGCCGCCCACGCCCGTCTCCGACTTCTGGCTCTCGTGCCCGAGAGGACCCTCATCGCAGCAGCGGA
>JBBSLC010000112.1:0-9607 GCA_038255685.1 Acidimicrobiales bacterium
CCCCGGCGCCGCTTGCGGTGTTCATGCACGGCGGGCCTCTGGGGACCTGGTCGGGCTGGTCGTGGCGATGGAACCCGCACCTGCTGACGGCGAGGGGCTACGCCGTGCTGCTGCCCGACCCTGCCATCTCGACGGGCTACGGGCAGGCGTTCATCGAACGGGGCCGAGGGACCTGGGGCGAGCGGCCCTACACCGACGTCATGGCCGCGGTCGACGCAGCGGTCGCCCTCCCGGAGATCGACGAGACCCGGACGGCTGCCATGGGCGGCTCCTTCGGCGGCTACCTGGCCAACTGGGTCGCGGGCCACACCGATCGGTTCGACGCCGTCGTCACCCACGCCAGCCTGTGGGAGCTGCGCGGCTTCCACGGCACGACCGACGTCGGCGTCTGGTGGGAGCGAGAGTTCGGCGATCCGTACCAGGACCTGTCCAGGTACGAAGCGAGCTCGCCTCACCACCACGTCGGCAACATCCGCACCCCGATGCTCGTGATCCACGGCGAGCTCGACCACCGCGTCCCGATCAGCGAGGGCCTACGGCTCTGGACCGACCTGCAACGCCACGGCGCCGAGGCATCGTTCCTCTACTTCCCCGACGAGAACCACTGGATCCTCAAGCCCCAGAACGCTCGCGTCTGGTACCAGACCGTGCTCGCGTTCCTCGACCACCACGTCCTCGGCAAGCCCTGGGAGCGCCCGCCGCTGCTGTAGGCGAGGACGAGGGGGCGGTGCTAGCGGCGGCGGCCGCCGCGGCCACCTCGGACGGTGCGGGGGGCGGCGGCCTTGGCTCCCTGCGCGGCCTGGGCCGACGGGCGGGTGCCCTCACCGGACTCGGCCGGGTCCCACTTCAAGAGGTCCCGGAGGCGCTCGTCGTTGGAGAACACCTCGACGAGGGGCTGGTCGATCCCGCAGCGCTTCTGCAGGAGCATGACCTCGTTCTCCTGGTCCCACAGCGTGAGGGTGACGACCACGCCCGAGGTCCCCGCACGGGCGGTGCGACCGGAGCGGTGCAGATAGGACTTGTGGTCAGCCGGCGGGTCGTAGTGGATGACGACGTCGATCTCGTCGACGTGGATGCCGCGCGCCGCGACGTCGGTGGCGACGAGGACGTGCAGCTTCCCGGAGGTGAAGTCGTTGAGCGCCTTCTCCCGTTGGCTCTGACGGAGGTCGCCGTGGATGGGCATCGCCTCGACGCCCTCCTTGTCGAGCTGCTCGGCGAGGCGGTCGGCACCCCGCTTGGTCCGGACGAAGACCAGGCAGCGGTACGTGCCGGCGGCGATCGCCGCGGTCACCTTCACCTTGTCCATCTGGTGGACCTTGAAGAAGCGGTGGTGCATGTCCTCGACGGTCACGTTGGTCGACTCGACCTCGTGGAACACCGGGTCGTGCATGTGGACCCGCACGACGTGGTCGACCTCGCCGTCGAGGGTCGCGGAGAACAGCATCGTCTGGCGGGATGAGTCGACGTGGCGCAGCACCCACTCGACCTGCGGAAGGAACCCCATGTCGGCCATGCGGTCGGCCTCGTCGAGGACCACCATGACCACCCCTGAGAGGTCGATGACCTTGCGGTCGACCATGTCGATGAGGCGGCCGGGCGTGGCGACGACGATGTCGACGCCCTTGGCCAGGTGCTTGATCTGACGCTCCATGTCAGCCCCGCCGTAGATGGCGAGGACCGTGCGGTCGCGAGCCTCTGCAAGCGGCACCAGCTCCTCGGAGACCTGCACGGCGAGCTCGCGCGTCGGTACGAGCACGAGGCCCTGCGGGCGGCTCGGCGTCGCCTTGCCCGTGCGCTCCACGAGCGGGATGCCGAAGGCGAGCGTCTTGCCCGAGCCGGTCTTGGCCTTCCCGCACACGTCCTTGCCGGCGAGGCCGTCAGGGATCGTGAGCTCCTGTACGGGGAACGGGGCGGTGATGCCACGCGCTGCGAGCGTGGCGACGAGGTCGGCGGAGACGCCGAGCGCGTCGAAGGTCGTTGTCATGGTGCTCACTCCTGGTCGTCTGACTGCTCGAGGTGGGTCTGCCTCGGTGTCTTTGACGCCCACGGAGGAGCAACGGTGAGGTGACCCGCGCCCACCCAACGGTGACGCGCGCCTCCCAGGGTACCGGCCAGATCCGTCACCAGCCTGGTCAGGTCAGCTCGGCCGCCTCAGCCGCACCCTCGACCGGCCGGCCCGAGACCCGGCCCAAGACGTCGGTCAGCGCCTCGACGGTCACCGATGCGAACGCCTCGGGCGACACCAGGCAGGCGTCGTGATCACCCGCCAGCTCGAAGACCGTGGCACCGGGGATCGCCTTGGCCAGGGCCCGCTGCTTGCGTGGTCGCACGAGACGGTCCTTCGTGGTCACCACCACCGCTGCGGGCACGTCGACGGAGGGCGCGAAGGGTCGGGCGTCGTACTCCCCGAGCGCTCGACCCGCGTTGGCCAGCTCGGTCGGGTCACCCCGCCTGAGCTCGGCCTTGAGCCACGACCGGTACGGAGCGAGATCGGGTGCCTCGTCGATCGCCTCCCGCAGTGCTCGCTCCACCAAGCCCCGGGACGGGCCGATCCGCAGTGCGACCTCGACGAGGCTCATGGCCCGCCAGATCACTCTTTCGCGCAGGCTCGCGCGCCACTCGAGCGCTGTCGCCTCGAAGACGAGGCCGGCCACCAGGTGTGGATGGCGCCGCCACAGCAGCATGGCGATGGGGCCGCCCATCGAGTAGCCGCAGGCGAGCACCGGCCCGATGCCGAGGTGCTCGATGAGCCCGGCGGCATCGTCGGCAGCCGCTTCGAGGGTGAAAGGCTCCTCGCTGCGCATCCCCCGACCGTGACCCCTGTGGTCGATCGCGACCATCGGCGCCATGGCGGAGACCGCGTCGTAGGCCCGCCACCAGTTCGTGTCCGCCGATGCCGTCCACCCGTGGAGGAGCAGGACGGGCGGGACGCCGCCCGGGCCGTCGGCCTGCCGGACGAAGACCTCACCGCGTCCGGGGACGAGCTCGATGCGCCCGGCTGGCAGGGTCGGCGGGAGCGGGGCCTCAGGGGCCTGCGCCTCGAGTCGGCGCGCCAGGCGCCGGAGCCGGGCCGCTTCGCTGCGCCAGTCGAGCCCCGCTCGTGTCGGCGTTGCAGTGCGCAGACGTCGGCTCATCGGAGGAAGCCGCGACGACGACGCCCCCCACCCGAGACCAGGCGGTAGAGCAGCAGGAGGAGCATCGACCCGATGATGGCTGTGACCCAGGTGCTCAGATCGAAGAACTCGTCGAGCGGATCCCGGTCGAGGAGCTCAGAGGCGAGGAAACCGCCGAGCAGCGCGCCGACGACACCGATGCCCATCGTCACGAGGCACCCGGAGGGGTCTCGTCCGGGGAGCAGTGCCTTGGCGATCGCCCCGGCCAGCAGGCCGAGGATGAGGAAGGCGATGACGCCCAACGTCGTGCTCCTGTCTCAGGCGGCGCGCGAGCACGCGCCGATCGGTGGCGTGCCCGTGACCCCGGTGCACCAAACCGTGCCACAGGTCACGCAGGCGCCCCGCCCACCTCGTTGCTCGCGTCGACCCGGTCGGCCGGCGACTGCCCGGAGTCCTCGGCGTCGAAGGTCCAGTCGGGCTGCTTGTCTGCCTGGCGCTCGTCGAGGATCGCCCGGTCGTCGACGATGTCGAGGATGGGCGCCACGAGCGTCGCGTCGACGGCACCGAGCCTGCGCTCGAGGTGGGCGACGAACGGCTCCGGGAAGAGCGTGAGAGCGCTGCGGATGACCCGCTCCTGCTGGTTCGCGAGGTAGCAGCGGGCACCGTCGGCGACCGTGTCGAGGCGATCCTGGACCTCGTCGAGGTCGGCTGGCTCGGCCTCGGAGCGACGCATGGCGTCGAGCAGGACCGAGATGGCGAGACCGTCCTGCTTGCACGGGGTGCACTGGCCGCAGGACTCCACCGCGAGGAAGCGCGACACGCCTGCTGCGAAGGCGACGAGGTCGGTCTCGTCATCGAGCACGATGAACCCGGCGGCACCGAGTCCTGAGCCGGCAGCCTCCATGTCCTCGTAGGTGAGCGGCGTGTCGAGCAGCGCTGCGGGCACGAGCGGGTTGGCCACGCCGGAGACGGCTGCGACGATCGGCCCGCCCGAGGTCGTGGTGCCGCCGACGGCCTCGATGACGGTGCGGAGCGTCGTCCCCATGGGCACCTCGACGACGCCGTGGCGCTCCATCGCCCCCGTGACGGTGCACACGATCGTGCCCGGTGACGCTTCGGTGCCGAGCTCTCGGAACCAGGCCGGGCCTTCGGCGAGGATGCCGGGCAGGTTGGCGAACGTCTCGACGTTGCTCACGAGCGTCGGCGGGGCACCGGTGCTCGTCCCCGCCATCGCCGCGGTGGCCACGACCTCTGACGCATCACCCTCTTCATCCTCGACGCCGTGCCGGAACGGCGGCGCGGTGCGAGGGAAGGGCCCCCGACCCGAGAGCACCTCGAGGAGGGCGGTCTCCTCGCCGTAGAGGTAGGCGCTCGGGCCTTCGACGACCTCGATCTGGACGTCAGGTGCCCAGCCCCGGGCGATGATCTCGTCGGCGGCGACGCGCATGCGCTCGACCTCGAGGCCCTCGCTGCGCTTGAGGCCGATCACGATCCGGTCGGCAGCGACCGCCTCAGCGGCGATGAGCGCTCCTTCGAGCACACGGAACGGGTTGGCCCGCATGATCGCCCGGTCCTTGAACGTGCCCGGCTCGCCCTCGGCCCCGTTCACCACCACGGTCGTCGGGATCGTCGGCGAGGTGTTGGCGGCGACGGTGGCGAGCTTGGTGCCGGTCGGGAAGCCGGCCCCGCCACGGCCCCGGAGACCCGATGCCTGGACGTGCTCGATGATGCCAGCCGGACCGAGCCGGCGGGCGACCTCGAGCCCCTTGCCCCCACCCCGCCCGACGTGATCGTCGAGATCGTGCACCGGTTGCAGGTCGAGCACTCGTTGGCCTTGGTCCACCGGGGGCTCCCTCCGTCGACAACCGCTCCCGGCGATCGATCATGGTCGACGGCGCCGCTCGACGCAGGATCAGCCCGAGACCGAGCCGTCGGCGCCGACCTCGATCGTCCTCGTGACCTCGACCTGCTCGAGGAACCGGCGGTCGTGGGTGACGAGCAGGAGCGTGCCCTCGAAGCTCGCGACGCCGGCCTCGAGCTGCTCGATCGCCGGCAGGTCGAGGTGGTTCGTCGGCTCGTCGAGCACGAGGCAGTTCACGCCCTCGGCCATGAGCAAGGCGAGCTGCGCCCTGGTCCGCTCCCCCGGCGACAGGTCCCGACCAGCGCGGGTGGCGTGGTCGGCGCCGAGACCGAACTTGGCCAGCAACGAGCGGGCCTCGTCCATCGGCATGCTCGTCGCCGCCAGGACGGTCTCGACGACGGTGCGCGCATCGTCGAAGCGGCCTCGCGCCTGGTCCATCTCCCCCACCACGACGCCCGGCCCGAGGAAGCGCGTCCCCTCGGCGAGGGGGATCGTGCCGAGCAGCGCGCCGAGCAGGGTGGTCTTGCCCGATCCGTTCGGCCCGAGCAGCGCGACGCGCTCCGCCCACCCGATCTCGAGGTCGACGGGTCCGAGGCGGTAGGTGCCGCGCTCGACGACCGCGCCCTGCAGCCGGGCGACGACGTCGCCGCTGCGCTGACCCCCGCCGAGGTCGAGCTCGAGGCGCCAACCCTCCCAGGGCTTCTCCACGACCGTGAGCCGACCGATCGCCTTCTCGGTCGCCCGCACCTTCGATGCTTGCTTCTCGCTGCGCTCGGTCCCCGCCTTGCGCCGGATCTTGTCGCCGTCGGGCGCCTTCTTCTTCGCCGTCTTCACCGCGCGCTCGGACCACTGGCGCTGCGTGTGGGCCCGCTCCGTCAAGCGACCGCGCTCGGCCTGGTAGCGATCGAACTGGTCGCGCTGCTGGTCGCGTCCGAGCGCCTTCGCCGCGATGTAGTCGCTCCAGCCTCCGGCGTACTCGACGGCGCGGTGGTGCTCCTCGGTGAGCTCGACGATCCGGTTGGCGCACCGATCGAGGAAGGCTCGGTCGTGGGAGACGACCACGATCGCCCCCGGGGCCCCGTCGACGAAGCGCTCGAGGAGGTCGAGCCCGGCGAAGTCGAGGTTGTTCGTCGGCTCGTCGAGGAGGAGGACGTCGACACGGGAGAGGAGGATCGCCGCCAGGGCGGCACGAGCTGCCTGCCCGCCCGACAGGGCACCGACCTCGACGTCGATGCGGTCAGCGGGGATGCCGACGTCACCCAGCGCCGTGTGCGCACGAGCCTCGAAGTCGTCGCCACCAAGGGCGAGGAACCGCTCGAGCGCATCGCTGTAGGCCTCGACGAGGGCAGGGTCCTCTGCCATGCCAGCGGTCAGCCGGTCGAGCTCCTGCTCCGCCTCGGCCACGCCCGTCCTCCTCGCCAGGTAGGCGCGCAGCGCCTCACCCGGCCTGGCGTCCGGCTCCTGGGGGAGCCAGCCGACGGTGGTGCTCGCCGGCGCCCGCCGCACCGACCCCCCGTCGGGCTCCTCGAGCCCGGCGAGGATCCTGAGGAAGGTCGACTTGCCGATGCCGTTGGGCCCGACGACCCCGATCCTGCTGTCGGGGCCGACCGTGAGGCTCACCTCGTCGAGCACGGTCTGGCCGCCGTGGTGGCGCGAGACACGGTCGGCGTGGAGCACACAGGGAGGGTAGGGGCAGCCGCTTCTCGAGCGGCAGCGTTACCGTGGCCCGCCGTGGCTGATCCTGACCTCCGCGGGCGCGCCCAGGCCTGGCTCGACGACGACCCGGACCCTGCCACGAGGGCCGAGGTCATCGCCCTGCTCGCACTCGACGAGGACGGGCCGCTGCGAGAGCGCTTCGGTGTCCGGCTCACCTTCGGCACCGCAGGGATCCGCGGCGCGCTCGGCGCCGGGCCGAGCCGCATGAACCGAGCCCTCGTCAGGAGGGTCGCCGCGGGCCTCGCCGCCCACCTGCTCGCGAGCGATCAGGCGGTCGCGACGAAGGCAGGGTTCGTCATCGGGCGCGACGCACGGCACCAGTCAGACGAGTTCGCCCTCGACGTCGCCCAGGTGCTCGCTGCCGCCGGCATCCCCGCCCACCTGCTCCCCGGTCCGTGCCCCACACCGCTCCTCGCCTATGCCGTGCGCCACCTCGGTTGCGCAGCGGGGGTGATGGTCACCGCCTCGCACAACCCGCCTGCCGACAACGGGTTGAAGGTCTACGGGTCCGACGGCGCCCAGATCGTGGGTCCGACCGACGAAGCGATCTCCGCTGCGATCGACGCGGTGGGCCCGACGCTCGACATCGTGCTGGCTCCTGACGACGACCCGCTCGTGCACCGCCTGGGCGACGAGGTGCTCGACGCGTACCTCGACGTCGCCGCCGGCCTCGTCGAGGCCGGCCCCCGTGGCCTTCGCCTCGTCCACACCGCCATGCACGGCGTCGCCACCTCCTACCTCCAGCGCCTGTTCGAACGGGTCGGCCTGGAGCCGCCGATCAGCGTGGTCGACCAGGCTGCGCCGGACCCCGACTTCTCGACGGTGCCGTTCCCGAACCCCGAGGAGCCAGGCGCGCTCGACCTCGCGCTCTCCGAGGCCCGGCGGGTCGGCGCCGACGCGGTCATCGCCCACGACCCCGACGCCGATCGGCTCGCCGTCGCCGTGCGGGAGCCGACGGGCTGGCGAGCCCTCACCGGCGACGAGCTGGGCGCCCTCCTCGCCGACCACCTGCTCGAGCGAGGGGTCGGCGACGACAGGCTGGTGGTCAGGTCCATCGTCTCGTCGACGCTGCTCGACCGGATCGCCGACCACCACGGTGCCACCGCAGCGTCCACGCTCACCGGCTTCAAGTGGATCGTGCGGGCAGCGGAAGACCATCCCGGCAAGCACTTCACGTTCGGCTACGAGGAGGCACTCGGCTACGCGGTGACCGACCTCGTCAGGGACAAGGACGGGCTCACCGCTGCGCTGGTGTTCGTCGACCTGCTCGGAGCGCTCCGCGACGACGACCAGTCGGTCCCTGATCGGCTCGAGGCGCTCGCCCGTCGTCACGGCCTCCACGCCACCCGCACCTGGTCGGTGCGCATCACCGGGGCGGATGCATCGGCGCGCATCGCTCGCGCCGTGGGTCAGGTCGTGGCCGAGCCGCCGTCGGTGCTCGCCGGCGCCGAGGTCGTCGGTGTCGACCGGCCCGCCGAGGACGTCATCGTCCTGCGGCTCGGCGGCGGCGGCAGGGTCGTGGTGCGACCGAGCGGCACCGAGCCGAAGGTGAAGTGCTACCTCCAGGTGGTCATCGCCGAGATCGGTGACGGCGAGGACGGCTGGCAGGCTGCGCGGGCGGCAGGTGAGGCGGGCCTCGACGCCCTCCAGGCTGCCATCGCCGAAGCGACAGGACTCGCATGAGGGATCTGGGGTAGCACAGGGTCACCACGATCTCGGGGGTACGACCGATGAAGCAGCTCACCGGCCTTGATGCGACGTTCCTGCACATGGAGACCGACTCGCAGTTCGGCCACGTGTCCGGGCTGTCGATCTTCGAACGACCGAAGGACCCGGCGTACCGGCCCTTCGAGGCGTGGCGGGACTCGATCGCCAGCCGCCTCCACCTGCTCGAGCCGCTGCGCCGCCGGGCCGTCGAGGTCCCGTTCGGCATCGACCACCCGTTCTGGATCGAGGACCCGGACTTCGACCTCGACTACCACATGCGCCACACCGCGGTCCCCCCGCCCGGGGGGATGGAGGAGGTCGAGGCGCTCGTCGCCCGCATCGTCGGGCGGCCGCTCGACCGCCGGCACCCGCTGTGGGAGACCTACGTCATCGAAGGCCTCGAGGACGACCGCTTCGCCGTGCTCACGAAGTTCCACCACGCCACCATCGACGGGGCGTCCGGCGTCGAGCTGCTCACGATGATGCTGGACGACTCGCCCGAGGGGACCGATGTGCCGCCGCCAACCGAGGCGTGGCGCCCCGAACCGGTCCCCGACGACGTCACCATGCTCGGCCAGGCGATGGCTTCGATCGCTCGCAAGCCAGGACGCCTCCTGTTGCTCAGCGCCAGGACGATGCGCGACCTCGGCGTCGCCACCCGGAACCCGGTGCTCGCCGCCGCAGGCAGCCAGATGCGCCGGAGCCTGCGCGGGCCCCTCGGTGCAGCGCTGAACATCGGTCGCAGCAGGGAGGAGGACCCAGACGTGCCCCCGACGCGGCTCCCCACGAGCCGCGCCCCTCGCACGCCCTTCAACCGCAGCATCACCGCCCACAGGCGCTGTGCGTTCCGATCGACTTCGCTCACCCAGGTGAAGGACATCAAGGCCGCGCTCGGGGCCACGGTCAACGACGTCGTGATGGCGGCGTGCGCAGGCGGGCTGCGGCGCTACCTCGAGCACCACGACGCCCTGCCGGACAAGCCGCTCGTGGCCATGGTCCCCGTCTCGATCCGCACCGGCGACGAGGTCGAGCGCTGGACGAACCGCGTCTCGGGTCTGGTGGCAGCGCTGCCGACCGACACCGCCGACCCGCTGGCTCGGCTGCAGGCGATCCACGACTCGATGGGCGACGCCAAGGAGGCGTTCGGCGCGCTGCCGGCAGAGGCGCTCACCGAGTTCGCCCAGTTCTCGCCGCCTGCGGTCTTCACCCG
>JBBSLC010000113.1:0-9578 GCA_038255685.1 Acidimicrobiales bacterium
AGGCGCGCCGATGTCGACCGCATGACCCGCTCGCAGCTCGCCTCACTCGTCGCCGCCGGTGCACTCGTGCTCGGCACCGGCATCGCCGTCGCTGAGGGGGAGCCCCACCGGCCGACGCTCATCGCTGCCGAAGACGAGGGTGCAGCGCCCACGGTGGCCGACGAGCTCGAGGGCGACGAGGGCGATGAGGGCGACGACGTCGAGCAGATCGAGGAGCCTTCGGAAGCTGAAGTGGTCGAGGTCGAGGACGAGGGAGAGGCCGAGGCCGAGGACGAGGGTGAGGCCGAGGGTGAGGCCGAGGCCGAGGACGTCGTCGATGGTGCGGACGGCGAGGAGCGGGCCGTGAACCACGGCGCCTGCGTGTCCGAGGCTGCGCACGACCCTGACTACACCGGGCGCGAGAAGGGCGAGCACGTCTCAGGGGTGGCCCGCAGCGATGCAGGCAAGGACGTGCTCTCGTGCGAGGTGACCGAGGAAGATCCAGCGGCCGAGGACGGCGCAGCGACCGACGAGGCGCCGGTCGAGGGTGACGAGGCTCCGGAGGCCGACGTCGTCGAGCCCACCGTCGACGCTCCCGCCGAGCCCTCCCGAGGGGCGTCCGCCGAGAAGCGGGCCGAGCGTGCAGGGCCGCCGGCGGACAAGGGCGGACCCGCTGCCGGGTCGGCCGCCGCCGGGAAGGGCAAGGGCCCGAAGGGCTGACCGAGCGGCGCTACGACGCCCCGGCGAGCCAGACGGGGAGCGCCGGCAGGGCGACGGCCCCGGCCACCAGCTCCAGGTAGCGGTCACGAGCGATCTCCACCGCGCCGAGCGAGGCGAGGTGCGGCGTGACCCACTGCACGTCGAGCAGGGTTGCGCCACCGGCTCGCAGCCGCTCGACGAGGCCGACCAGCGCGACCTTCGAGGCGTCCGTCTGACGGTGGAACATCGACTCGCCGGCGAAGAGCCCACCGACCGCCACCCCGTAGAGCCCCCCGGCGAGGGTGCCGTCCTCGGCCCAGGCCTCGACGCTGTGGACCCAGCCCAGCTCGTGGAGGGCGACGTAGGCCCGCCTGATCTCGGGCGTGATCCAGCGACCATCCCTGTCGGGATCGCCGCACGCGTCGATCACCGCCTCGAACGCCGTGTCCACGCGCACCTCGAACCGGTCGCAGGACCGGCGCAGGGACCGGCTGACCCGCAGGGCGTCGAGGGGGAGGATCCCGCGAGGCTCGGGTGACCACCACGCCAACAGCTCGCGCCCGCCCTCGCGCACCGGCATCGGGAAGAGGCCGGTGCGGTACGCGGCGAGGACGGTGCCGGGTGCGAGGTCGGCACCGACGGCCACGACGTCCTCGCCGGGTGGCAGCTCCTCGGGGCCGCGTGGAAGGGCCCAGGGCGACGGCGGGGGCTCGATCGGCCAGCTAGCGCTTGGCGTAGCCGTAGAAGCCCTGGCCCGACTTCCGGCCGAGGTGGCCGGCGCTCACCATGCGGCGCAGCAGCGGCACCGTCGAGTAGTTCGGGTCGCGGAACTCGTCGTAGAGGGCGTCGAGGATGGCGACGGAGGTGTCGAGGCCGACGAGGTCGAGCAGGGCGAGCGGCCCCATCGGGAAGTTGCAGCCGCCCTGCATGGCGGCGTCGATGTCCTCGGCGCTCGCCGTGCCGTTCTCGAGCATCCGGACCGCGTTGTTCAGGTACGGGAAGAGGAGCGCGTTGACGATGAAGCCGGCCCGGTCCTTGACCTCGACGGGCTTCTTGCCGCACGCCTCGGCGAACGCCCGCACCTCTGCCACGGTCTCGTCGCTGGCCGTGAGGGGCCGGACGATCTCCACGAGCGCCATCGCCGGCGCCGGGTTGAAGAAGTGCACGCCGACGACGCGCTCGGGCCGGCCGGTGCGCATCGCCATCTCGACCACCGGCAGCGTCGAGGTGTTGGTGGCGATGATCGCGCCCTCCTTGCACACCCGGTCGAGCTCGTCGAAGAGGTCCTTCTTGACGGCGAGGTCCTCGACGACGGACTCGAGCACGAGGTCGCAGTCGGCGAGGTCGGCGAGGTTCGACGTGGCGGTGACCCGGGCGACGACGGCATCGCGCTCGGTCTGCTCCAGCCGACCCTTCTCGACCTGGCGGTCGAGGGACTTCTCGAGGCCGGCGACCATGGCGTCGGCTGACTCCTGCTTGCGGGAGCGGAGCACGACGGTCAACCCCGCCTTCGCTGCGACCTCGGCGATGCCCGAGCCCATGATCCCCGATCCGATGATGCCGACGCTCTTGATGGCCATGGGCCGGTACGTTACCGACGGCAGGCGGACCGGCGAAAAGGGGCATCGATGACGGGCGTGCTGGCACTGGTCGGGGGCGGCGAGTGGCGCGAGGGCTGCTCCTTCGACACCGAGCTGCTCGAGGCGAGCGGGGGCAAGGAGGTCGTCGTGCTCCCGACCGCCGCCGCCTACGAGGGTCCCGACAAGGCAGTCGCGTGGGCGTCGCGGTGGTTCGAGGGCCTGGGCGCGACCGTCACCGGGCTCGGCGTGCTCGAGCGCCACGACGCGATGGACGCAGCGAACGCTGACGCCATCCGCAGCGCGCGCTTCATCTACCTGTCCGGTGGCTCGCCGCTGCACCTGCGCTCGGTGCTGAAGGAGAGCCCGGTGTGGGAGGCGCTCACCGCAGCCTGGCACGACGGCGCCGTCGTCGCCGGCTCCTCGGCGGGGGCGATGGTGCTCTGCGACCCCATGGTCGATCCTCGGGGCGGTGCGTTCACCGTGGGTCTCGGCATGGTCGAGAACCTGGCGATCGTCCCCCACGCCCCGGCACTGCGCTTCGAGGAGGACCACCGGCGCACGCTGGAGCTCGTGACCGCTGGCCTCGTCGTCGCCGGCATCGACGAGCAGACGGCGCTCGTGCGGGCGCCGGACGGGACGTGGCGAGCGGCTGGGGCGGGGACGACGACGGTGTGGCGCGACGGGGTCGAGGTCGGGCTCGCCGCCCTCCCCTGACCTGCCCTTCCCTGGCCTGGACCCTCGCTACTGCTCGAGGATCTCCACGGACTCGACGATGGTCGGGTCCTCGGGTGGCTCGCCCAGCTCGATGGCCTCCACCACGTCCATGCCGTCGGTCACCGTCCCGAACAGCGTGTAGAGGGGCGGGAGGTCGACGCCGCCCTGGCCGGTGACGATGAAGAACTGGCTGCCCTGGGTGTCAGCGCCGCTGTTGGCCATCGCCACCGAGCCGATCTCGTACTCGCCCGCCTCGGGCAGCTCGTCGGTGACGGCGTAGCCAGGACCACCGCTCCCCGCAGGCTGGCCGACCGGGTCGCCTCCCTGGGCGACGAAGCCCTCGATGACCCGGTGGAACGAGACCCCGTCGTAGAAGCCGGAGCGTGCCAGGTTCACGAAGTTGTTCACCGTCGCCGGGGCGACCTCCTCGAGGAGGTCGATCGTGACCGTGCCGTCGGCGGTGGTGAGCTCGGCGACGTAGTCGACGCCCTCGTCGAGGCAGTCCTCGAACTGGCTCTCGTAGGCGAGCACCACCTCATCGGGCTTGTCCTCCAGCGCGCAGGGCGTGTCGCCGTACGCCGCCGCGCCTCCTTCTTCGGGAGCTGGTGCCGTCGTCGTCGTGGCGGTGGCGGCTTCGTCGTCGTCCCCACCCGTCTGGGAGATGAGCAGCAGGACCACGAACACCGCGACGGTCGCCGCGACGGCGGTGATCACCTTGCGGCGTCGTGCTGCGCGCGTGGCAGCAGCACGCTCCGCCTCGAGCCGCGCCTGGCGGCCATCTCGCTTGCGTTGGCGCTTGTCTGTCGGCATGGGAACGGCAGCGTAGGCGCGCCCCGGTCGGGCGACGACTCGGGTCGGGGTGGGTGCTCCTCCGGTCGCTCGTGGTCACGGCGGGGCGGCAAAGGTGACCGGAAGGTGTCCGATCCCCTACGCTGGGCGGTCATCGGGGTCGTCGACGAGGGATGCGCATGAGCGAGACGGTCAGCACCACCCAGGACGGATCGCCGTTCTCACGCGAGGTCGGCGTGCGCCTCCGTGCTGTGCGCCGGCAGCGCCGCCTGTCCCTCGACGAGGTGGAGCGCCTCTCGGGTGGCCGGTGGAGCGCCTCGGCCATCGGGGCCTACGAGCGGGGCTTTCGCAACCTCAGCCTGCCCCGGCTCCAAGAGCTGGCTGCGTTCTACAACGTGCCCATGTCCATCCTCCTCGGCGAGGTCGACATCCGCGAGTCGTCGTCGGAGCGACCCGAGCGCATCGTCCTCGACCTCGTGGCCCTCGAGCAGATCCCTGACGCAACCCTCGTCTCCCGGTACGCCCAGACGATCGTCCTCGAGCGCGGGGACTGGAACGGGCGAGTGCTCTCCGTGCGTCGGGACGACGTCCGTGCGCTTGCACGCATGCACGACGCGACCGAGGACGAGCTCATCGCAAAGCTGAAGGGCTGGGGCGCACTCGCCGAACCGGCCTCCTCGGGTACGAGCGTCGCCGCCCCCGCCCCCGCTCTCCCCTAGCCCGGACGGACCGGGGGAGGCGTCGGTCGCGCTGGTACCTTCGGGCGCCCATGGCCCTGCTCGTCCAGAAGTTCGGTGGCTCATCCGTCGCCGACCCCGACAGGATCCGTGAGGTCGCGGACCACATCGCGAGGACACGACGGCGGGGCGACTCGGTCGTCGCCGTCGTCAGCGCGATGGGCAAGGAGACCGACGAGCTGTTGCACCTGGCAGCGCAGGTGTCGACCTCGCGGCCCGGTCGGGAGATGGACATGCTCATCACCGCCGGCGAGCGGAAGTCCACCGCCCTGCTGTGCATGGCCCTCCACGATCTCGGCGTGCCCGCCGACAGCTTCACCGGGAGCCAAGCCGGGCTCGTCACCGACACCAACCACACGAACGCGAAGATCCTCCACGTCCAGGGCGACCGGCTGCGCACGGCCGTCGCGGCCGGACGCGTCCCCGTCGTCGGTGGCGCCCAGGGCGTGAGCACCGATCGTGACGTCACGTTCCTCGGGCGCGGTGGCTCCGACACGACGGCGGTGGCGCTCGCAGCGGTGCTCGAGGCCGACGCATGCGAGCTCTACACCGATGTGAGCGGTGTGTTCAGCGCAGACCCGCGGGTCGTGTCGAACGCCCGTCGGATGGCCACGATCAGCTTCGACGAGATGCTGGAGATGACCGCATCCGGCTGCCCGAAGCCGGTCATGCGCTCCGTCGAGTTCGCCCGCCGCCACGGCGTGGCGCTGCACGTCCGTTCGAGCTTCACCTGGGAACCTGGCACCTGGGTCCGACAAGAGGATGCATCCATGGAGCAGGCCGTCGTCACCGCTGTCACCCACGACACGTCAGAGGCGAAGCTCACCGTCGTCGGCGTGCCGGACCAGCCCGGCATCGCCGCGCGGCTCTTCCGCTCCCTCGCGGACGAGGACGTCAACGTGGACATGATCGTCCAGAACACCTCCGAGCACGGCGTGACCGACATCTCCTTCACCGTCCCTCGTGAGGACCTCGCGGTGGCGCTGGCTTCGTGCCGCTCGCACGAAGCAGAGATCGGCGCGACCGGTGTCGTCGCCGACGCGGGCATCGCCAAGGTCTCGATCGTGGGGGCGGGCATGCGCTCCGCTCCGGGCGTCACCGCCACGATGTTCGAGGTCCTCGCCACCGCTGGCATCAACATCGAGATGATCTCGACATCAGCGATCCGCCTCACGTGCGTGGTGCGGGAGGACCGGGTCGAGGAGGCCGTCGCCCTCGTCCACGAGGCGTTCGAGCTCGACCGGCCTGTCGCCGAGCGCTGAGGCGAGATCAGCTGGCGACGGTGTCGGCCATGGTGGCGTCCCGCTGGCCCATCGGCTTGGAGGGCCCCGTGGTCGTGTCCTTCGCCGTCTGGTGCTCGAGCTCGCTGTCGAGCTCGGCCCCGAAGAGGACGACGTAGGCCGAGAGGAACAGCCAGAGCAGCAGCACGCCGACGGCGCCGAGGAGACCGGACGCGGCCTCCTTGCCGAAGGTGCTCGTGTAGACGCTCAGCCCGAGCGAACCGAGGGCGAGCAGCACGGCGGCGACGAGGGCGCCCGGTGTGGTCCAGCGCCAGCGGGGGGCGTCACGGTCGGGGGAGAGGCGGTAGAGCACCGCGAGCACCACCACGAGCACTGCTCCGAGGACGGGCCAGCGGATCGCGGTGACGACGCCACCCCCTCCGGGGAGCCCCTCTGCCAGGTTGCCCACTGCGATCAGAGCGACCACCGCGCCGACGACCACGACCGTGATGCCGATCGTGAGGGCGAGGGAGAGGGCACGCAGCTTCACGAAGCCTCGGGTCTCCCCCTCGTTGTAGGCGATGTTGAGCGCCTTGACGAGCGCCTGGGTCCCCTTGCTCGCGCTGAAGAGGGCGAGGAAGACGCTCACCGCGAGGCTGATCGACAACGTCGCCGGCTCCGCCTCGGCGACCTCCTGCGCCTGCTCGACGATGAGGTCGCTCGCCGCCCTCGGCATCCCTGCGGTGAGGTCCCGGAGCTGGTTCGTCACCTCGGCGGGGTCGGCGACGAGGCCGTAGAGGGAGATGGACGCAGCGAGGGAGGGGATGACCGCGAGGAAGAGGTAGAAGGCCACCGCAGCAGCGAGGATCTGGACGTTGTCGGCCTTCAGCTGCTTGGCCGCCCGTCTGGCGCTCTCGATCCAGCCGGTTCGCGTCATCTCGGTGGGGGAGTCCGCCGTGCGGCCGCGAGCGTCGTGCTCGGATGGGTCCCTGGGGGTGTCATCACCGACCCGCTCGGCGCCCGGCTTCGCGTCCCGGTCCTTCGCCATCGCTGCGGCGGCGACCGCCGCCGGCATGTGGTCGTCGGACGGTTCGATGGTGCCCCGCCAGCCCGGCGCGGGCGCGCGCTGTGCCTCGACGTGGTGAGCGAAGCCGGCCAGGGCCTTGTCGACCTGGCGTGCGACGATGCCGAGTCGGTCGCCGAGGAGGTCGAACGTCCCGACCGGCTCCCAGTCGAGCTGCACGGTCACCCGGGTCGTCGTCGAGGTGAGGTGGTGGAAGGTCACGACCCCGGCGTGCTCGGGGGTCCCGAGGCCCTTCCAGGCGATGCGGTTGTCAGGTCGCTGCTCGGTGGTCACCGCTGCGAACTCGCGCCGCTCCTTCGCCACCACGACGACCCACGCCGTCGTCCGCTCGTCGAGCTGGCGGACCGATGCCACCCCCGGCATGACCTCGGCCAGGTGCTCGAACCGGGTCCACTGGTCGTAGACCTCGGCGAGCGGCTTGGCGACGTCGACGGTACGGATGATGCTGCGCATACCCGCAAGGTTCCCAGGCTCCGCCCCCGGTACCCTCCCCCGCATGTCGCACAACGTCGCAATCGTGGGCGCAACCGGCCTCGTCGGGCGCCTCGTCCGCCAGATCCTCGCCGAGCGGGGCTTCCCCGTCGGTGAGCTCCGGCTGCTCGCCTCGTCCCGTTCTGCCGGTCAGCGCGTCGAGTGGGAGGGGCGCGACCTCGTCGTCGAGGACGTCGCCACCGCTGACCTGGGCGGCATCGACATCGCCATCTTCGCCGCCGGCGCCACCGCCTCCCGGGAGCACGCACCTCGCTTCGCAGCGGCGGGCGCGACGGTCATCGACAACTCGTCGGCGTGGCGGATGGACCCTGACGTCCCCCTCCTGGTGCCCGAGGTGAACGCCCATGCCCTCGACGACGTCCGGAAGGGCATCATCGCCAACCCGAACTGCACGACGATGGTGGCGATGCCGGTGCTGAAGCCGCTCCACGACGAGGCCGGCCTCGTGCGGCTGGTGATCAGCACCTACCAGGCGGTGTCCGGCTTCGGTCGGGGGGGCGTCGAGGAGCTCGCCGCCCAGCTCGACAAGACGGCCGGTGCCGCGTCCGAGCTGGCGTACGACGGTCGAGCCGTCGACCCCGGCCCGAACGAGGTCTTCGCTGCGCCGATCGCCCACAACGTGGTGCCCCTCGCCGGCACGGTCCAGGCTGACGGATCCGGCGAGACCGACGAGGAGCAGAAGCTCCGCAACGAGAGCCGCAAGATCCTCGGCATCCCCGAGCTGCGCGTCGCCGGCAGCTGTGTGAGGGTCCCGGTGTTCACCGGCCACTCGCTCAGCATCAACGCGACGTTCGAGCGGGACCTCTCGCCCGAGCGTGCGACCGAGCTGCTCGGTCAGGCGGACTCCGTCGTCCTGTCCGACGTGCCCACCCCCCTCGCCGCCGCCGGCACCGACCCGACCCTGGTGGGTCGCATCCGTCGCGACCAGAGCGTGGACCACGGTCTCGTGCTGTTCGTCTCCGGCGACAACCTCCGCAAGGGCGCCGCCCTGAACACCGTGCAGATCGCCGAGGCGCTGGTGGCCCGCCGGGCCTGAGGTCGAGGCGTCAGCTGATCCCGCACGAGCACGGGACCGAGCCGCGTCCATGTCGCCGTGACGCTGGTGGCGTGCCGGGCCTGAGGTCGAGGCGTCAGCCGGTCCCGCACGAGCACGGGACCGAGCCGCACCGAGGGCACCCGTCTGCGTAGCGGGCCGCCGCGTCATCGAGCGACAGGCCGAGCTGGCCGGCGATCGAGGCCAGCCACGCCAGCACGTCACCGAGCTCGTGCAGCCGGGCGGGGTCGTCGCCCTTGCGGATGGCCTGGGCCAGCTCGCCCACCTCTTCGACCAGCCACGCCACCGAGGCAGCGATGCCGCGCGCCCGGTCCTGTTCGCCGTACGTGCGGTCCATCAGGTCCTGGAAGTCACGCAGCTCCATGCGGCCAGTCTCCCGCGCGCCGGAACCCGTGACCGGCCCTGTCCCTGGCGTCCTCAGGTGGGAGGAGCGCCGAGGATCTCGACGGTGTCGGCCCACCGAGCTGCGAGACCGTCCAGCACCACGCCGAGTGCATGGTTCGTCCCCGGGCCGACGTCACACTCGACGGTGACAGCAGCACCGGCGTCGAGGTGGGGTCGGACGATCGAGTGGAGGAGCAAGGCCGTGATGGAGACCGCATCGTGGCCGTCCGGGTCGAGAGCGCCGAGGGTCGCCAGGTCACGAGTGGGGTGAAGCCGTGACGTCTGGCGAACCGGAGGCCAGCCTGTTCACGATCGGGGAGGCGAACCTTGAGCGGCCGCCCGGGGCGTCGGGCCCGGAGACCGCTGAGGAGCTCGGCGCCGACACCAGCACGTCGGTGGTCGGGGTGCACGTGGACGGCCACCCAGTCCCGTCGAGGGTGGAGTGAGGACCCGGTGCAGCCGCCGATCGCGACGAGCTGGTCGTCGGAGGAGCGAGCACCGAGGAGCACCTCGGCATCGGCGAGCCAGTGGTCGAGCTTGCGGTGGTCCGCCTCGACGGATGCGAGGAACCCCACGACGGCGTCGACGTCGGGGGCCTCGATCGGCTCGAGGCGAGATCGTTCGTCGCCCACCTCTCCATCATCGCTGCCGCCGGTACGCCTCGGCCGATGAGGCGGCGCGCAGCGATGCGAGCCGGCTCAGCCGGGTGGGTGCCAGGTGCGGTTGCCGGGTGGGCCTTCGAGTCGATAGCTCTTGTGGGTCTTCTGGCTGTGGTGGAAGGTGCAGAGCCAGTCGAGCTGGTCGATGTGGGTGCGTCTGGTGATGGCCCACCCGTCGACGTGGTCG
>JBBSLC010000114.1:0-9561 GCA_038255685.1 Acidimicrobiales bacterium
CACGGCCACGACCTTCGCCCCGAGGGCGGCGGCGAGCTCGACCGCTGTCCTCCCGGCCGAGCCCAGACCGACGACGACGAGGTCGACGCTCACCCGGCGAGGACCCGGTCGAGCACGTCCGCCTTGAGCGCGACGAAGCGGGGGTCGACCAGCGTCGCCCGCCCTCGGTCGTCTCCGAGGCCGACGTCCAGCTCGAACGCGATCGTCGCAGGGCGGGACGAGAGCAGCACGAGCCGGTCCGCCAGCAGCAGCGCCTCGTCGACGTCGTGGGTCACGAGGAGGACGCTCGTCGGCCGGGCGGCGAGCAGGGAGCGCAGCCACTCGTGCATCCGCAGCCGGGTCTGCGCGTCGAGCGCGCCGAAGGGCTCGTCGAGGA
Organism: Acidimicrobiales bacterium; assembly: GCA_038255685.1. Lineage (GTDB taxonomy): Bacteria > Actinomycetota > Acidimicrobiia > Acidimicrobiales > CADCSY01 > CADCSY01. The sequence goes on from JBBSLC010000114.1 coordinate 377, forward strand.
GCAGGAGGGGTGGCTGTACGGCGAGGACCTGCGCGATCGCTGCCCGCTGGCGCATGCCCCCCGACAGCTGGCGGGGGAGGGCGGCGGCGAAGCCGGTCAGCCCCGTCGCCTCGAGCAGCTCGTCGGCGACTGCCGCCGGGTCGGGTCGGCCGAGCATGCGCGGCCCCCACTCGAGGTTCGCCCGCACCGTGGCCCACGGGAAGAGCGTCGCCCCCTGCGCCACCATGGGCCGCAGCGGGGACGGTCCCACCACCTTTCGGCCCCGCTCCAGGATCGTCCCGCCGTCGGGCTCGTCGAGGCCGGCGAGGAGCCGGAGCAGCGTCGACTTGCCGCACCCGCTCGGGCCCAGGACGGCGACGACCGTCTCGTCGGGTACGTCGAGAGAGATGCCGGCGATGACCTCCACGGGTCCGAAGGACCTCCGCAGACGGTCGACGGCGAGCGCGCTGCTCATGCGTCGCTCCAACGGATCAGGGGTCGGGTCATCGCCCGCAACAGGAGGTCGCCGAGCAGGCCGATCACCGCGAACGTCGCCATGCCCACGAGGATCTGGTCGATCTGCACCGCGGCTCGGGCAGCGAACATCATCGCCCCGACGCCTTCGCGCTGGCCGGTGAGCTCGCCGACGATCACGCTCATCCAGCCGAGCGTGAGCCCGAGCCGCATCCCCGTCACGATCCCCGGGAGCGCGGCCGGCACGTAGACGCGGCGTGCGAGCGCCCGACGGGGCGTGCCGAGCATGCGGGCGGTCTCCACGAGCGTCGCCGGCACCCGGGACGAGGCGTCCGCCGTGGCGACCACCACGGGGAACACCGCACCGAGGAACACGAGGCTGCGTGCGGAGCCCTCGCCGAGCCCGAACCATGCCAGGGAGATGGGGAGCCAGGCCGTCACGGGGATCGAGCGCAGCGCCTGCACGAGCGGGTCGAGCAGGCGCCGGCACCACGGGGAGAGGCCGAGACCGAGCCCGAGGGGGATGCCCACGCCGAGCGCCAGGAGGTAGGCCACCACCCAGCGCCGCAGGCTGGCGGCAACGTGGCGGCCACCGGCGCCCTCGAAGGGGACGACCCCGGGCAGCGAGCGCGTGTCCGAGCCGAACGCGAACCGCCACGCTGCATCGAGGACCTCGCCCGGTGGCGGCAGGATGCGGGGGCTGATCCAGCCTGCCCCGCTCGCCACCGCCCACGCGGCGACGAGAGCAGCGGGCACCACGAGCCCGAGCAGCCAGGCCGACCCGGCGGTGGGACCGCTCGGGCGGTCGTGACGCGGACCCCCCGGCGCGGGGAGCGTGACCGGGGCTCGCAGCGTCGCCGTCGACTCGTCCCCGTCGGGGCGCGTCAGCGGGGCCTGGACGCGCGCCATCCCGGCAGGTCTCACTCCTCTGGCAGGAAGTCGAGGAGGTACAGACGGTCGAGATCTGGCTCGGTGGTGAGCACGCCGCTGCGGAGCATCAGCTCGGCCGCCGCCTCCATGGCTGCCTTCCGGTCGTCGCCGAAGCGCCACTCCGCACCGATGTTCGCGAGCACCTCCTCGTAGACCGGCACCTCGTACTCGAACTCCTCGACGAGCAGCTGGCGCCACACGTCGGGGTCGTTCCGCCCACCGGGCGTGAGCAGCTCGGCGGCGTCGCGCTGCATCGCGACCACCGCGGCGATGAGGTCACCGTCCTCCTGGAGCCCGGGCCGCACCCACAGGGCGGTGTTGAAGTCGCCGATGGCGGTGTCGTAGACGCCCGGCACCCGCACACCGGCGCCGGACACGATGCTCGTCGTGCACGGGGGCTCGGTGCCCATGTAGGCGTCGACGTCACCGCGCTCGAGGGCGGCGGCGTGGTCGGCGTAGCCGAGGGGGACGCTCGTGACGTCACGGTCGAGCGTGAGCCCGACCTCCTCGAGCAGCGATGTGAGGACGAGGACCTGCACGCCGGGGGGCGGCACGGCGATCCGCTTGCCGGCGAGGTCGGCGACGGAGGAGATGCCGGCGTCGGCGCCGGCGATGAGCCCGATCCCCTGGCGGGAGAGCATGGACACGATGCGCGAGCCGAAGCCCTGCTCGGCCTCGATGAGGCTGTTGTAGGGGCCCATGAGCGCGAAGTCGAGGTCGCCCGCCTCCATGGCCTGGTTCGCCTCCGTGCCGCTCGTGATCGGGATCACCTCGACCGTGAGCCCCTCGGGGGCGAAGCGCTGCCAGAACAGCGGCGACGACGCGTGGTTGCGGGCGTAGACCGCCGTCGTGACCGTCACGCCGTCGAACGAAGGGGTGCGAGCGCCGGTCGTGGCGGTGCCGGCGCCCGACGAGGTGGAGGTGGGACTCGTCCCTGTCGAGGCAGCGTCGCCCTCGTCGTCGCCGCACGCGCCGAGGGCGATCGCGCCGGCACCGGCCGCAGCGAGGCCGAGGAACCGGCGCCGGGAGAGGGGGGAGTCGTCAGTCATGCGGTCTGGGTTCCTTCGGTGTTCGGGTCGGAGGGGGTCCGGGGAGTCGGTCCGGGTGGCGGCTGTCCCACGCCGACGCGGTGCCCTCTGCCTCGAGCGCGAACTTCCGCACCCGGGTGGAGGGGGTCTTCGGGAGGTCGGCTCGGACCTCGACGTAGCGCGGGACCATGAAGCGGGGCAGGTGCTTGCGGAGGTGGTCGTGGAGCGCGGCCGGGTCCAGCACCACGTCGGCCTGGGGCACGATGCAGAGCTTGATCTCCTGCTCGACGCCGTCGTCGGCGGGGACGCCGACGGCGGCCGCCTCGGCCACGTCGTCGTGGGCGCGGGCAGCGGCCTCGACGTCGCCGGCGGCGATCATCTCGCCGCGACGTCGGATCGCCTCCCGGATGCGCCCCACGTAGGTGTGGTCACCGTCCTCGTCGATCGCCATGAGGTCACCGGTGCGATACCAGCCATCTTCCGTCCACGCCGACCGGTCCAGACCCTCCGCCGTGAGGTAGCCCTCGAACATCACGTGGGGGCGGGTGGGCCGGATCCACAGCTCGCCGGGGCGGCCGGGGAGCACGTCCCCGTCGCCGTCCAGCGCGGAGAGCCGGGTCTCGAAGCGGTCGGTGGGCCGACCGACGGTGCCGGGACGCTGTGGCAGCGCCACGGGCATCGTCCAGCAGCTCGCGGTCTCCGTCTGGCCCCACACGTCGACGATGGTGAGCTGGAAGCGGTCCTCGATCTCACGCCAGAGCTCGGCGGGCGCGGCCGCGCCGAGGATCCGTCCGACCGGGTTGTCGGCATCGTCGGCGAGGGGCCGGCGCCGGGCGAGCACGGCGAGGATCGTCCCGACGAAGGTGAAGACCTTGGCGTCGGCCTCACGGACGCGGTTCCAGAACCCGAAGGCGTCGAAGCCGCTGTCGATGGTGATGCACCCGCCCCGCCACAGCGTCGCGAGGGTCGTGCCCTGGCAGGTGACGTGGCTCAGGGGGAGGCAGCAGTAGACGCCTTCCCCGGGCTCCACCGGGACGAGCTCGTCGCCGTAGGCGCTGCCCCAGGTCGCCTCGCACACCCGGCTCCAGAGCACACCCTTCGGCACGCCGGTCGTGCCTGACGTGTACATGAGCTTGGCCGGCGCCCCGGGGTCGCCCGAGAGCTGGTCCGGGGCAGACGATGGGGCGGCGTCGAGCAGCAGGTCCAGCGGGAGGGTCGGGACCGTCCCCACCTCGACGCGATCGCTCGGCCCGGCGACGAGGATGCGGCGGAGGTGCGGGAGCCCGCCCACGACCGCGCCGAGCTCAGGCAGGAGCGAGGCCTCCACCACCGCGGTCGCAGCACGGGCGTGCGCGACGACCGAGCGCAGCGGCTCTCCACCGAGCAGGGGGTTGACCGGCATGAAGACGGCGCCCGCCTTCGCACACCCGAACCAGGCGGCCAGCATGGCCATGCCGTTCCGGCAGAGGACCGCCACCACGTCACCAGGGCGCACGCCCTGGTCGAGCAGCACCGCCGCCATCCGGTTGGCGAGCTCATCGACGTCCCGGTAGGTCAGCTGGCCGTCGGGGAGTCGCACGGCCGGTCGGTCACCGTGGATCGCAGCTTGGCGCTCGAGCAGGGTGCGCAGGCTCGCGACGGGCGTTGCGTCGGAGGGGGCGCCCACGGCGGGGATGGTAGCCATGTCGTCCGATGCCGGAACCGCGCACGGAGCTCACCGGGATCGTCCTCGTCGACGGCTGCTCCGGCGACATCGTCGACCTCGGGGCCGGGCCCCCGCTCGCGATCCTGACCGCCATCCGGCACCGCCATTGACTGCCCTGCCAGGAGCACCTCGTGCAGGTGCTGGAGCGGCGGTCGGAGCTCGACGCGCTGGGGGCGACAGCCGTCGCCGTCGGCTTCAGCCCACCCGACGCGCTGGCTGCGCTGGCCGAGCACCTCGGCTGGCCGTTCCCCTTCCTCTCGGACCCAGAGCGGTCGGTCTTCCGGAGGCTCGGGTTCCCGGTCGCCACCCGTGCCAGGGTGTGGACCGAGGGCACGAAGGCGCTCTACCGGCGTGCGGCCGCAGAAGGGCGCTCGGTGCCCAAGCCGGTCGAGGACACCGACCAGCTCGGTGGCGACGCGATCCTCGTCGCTGGGACCGCGGTGCGGGTGTTCCGGACCGCCAGCCCCGACGACCGGGTCTCGGTGGACGACCTCTTCGCTGCGCTGCGGGATGCGGCCGCAGGACCCTCCGAGCCTGGAGCCGGAACCGAGACGTGACCTCGCAGGGGCACCGCCGGACGTGCGAGGGTGCCGACAGCACCGCTGTGCGGTGGTCTGGGTCGGATCGGCCAGGCGGGTGCCCCGTCGCGTCGAGGACCCGCTGGTAGCGTTGCTCCCGGCCGTCGGCGCACCTGACCGACCGCGCTGCACCTGGGACGCCGGTCCTGACCGCCCCCGACACGCCCGAGGACGACCTCCCGTGATCAAGCTCGAGAACGTCACCAAGAACTACAAGGGCGATGTCGTCGCCCTCCGCGACGCGTCAGCCGACATCCAGAAGGGCGAGTTCGTCTTCCTCGTGGGTCCGTCGGGCTCGGGCAAGTCCACGTTCATCCGCCTCCTCAACAAGGAGGAGAGCCCCGAGGGCGGGCGCATCTGGGTGGCGGGCAAGGACATCGCTGCGCTCAGCCGCTGGAAGATCCCGTATCTGCGCCGCAACATCGGCTGCATCTTCCAGGACTTCAAGCTGCTCCCCAGCAAGAACGTCTACGAGAACGTTGCGTTCGCCCTCGAGGTGATCGGGCGGCCGTCGCACGTGGTGTCGTCCCAGGTGCCGGCCATCCTCGAGCTCGTCGGGCTGGCCAAGAAGATGAAGAACCTGCCCCACGAGCTCTCCGGTGGTGAGCAGCAGCGCGTGTCGATCGCACGCGCCTTCGTGAACCGACCGCTGATCCTCCTGGCCGACGAGCCGACCGGCAACCTCGACCCCACCACGTCGGTCGGCATCATGCGCCTGCTCGACCGCATCAACCGGACCGGCACCACCGTGGTGATGGCCACCCACGATCGCGGCATCGTCGACACCATGCGCCGTCGCGTCATCGAGCTCGACCGCGGCACGATCGTGCGCGACCAGAGCCGAGGGGTGTACGCCTGATGCCCAAGTGGCGCTACGCCTTCAAGGAGACCCTCCAGAACCTCAGGCGCAACCTGCTCCTCACCACGGCCTCGATGCTCACCGTCGCCGTCTCGCTCAGCTTCGTCGGCGGTGCGCTGCTGTTCCGCTCGGGGGTCGACAACGCCACCAAGTCGTGGGAGGAGGGCGTCGAGTTCGAGATCTTCATGAACGTCGACGCCTCGCCCGAGCAGCAGTCCCAGGTCGAGCGCGAGCTGACGCAGCACCCTGACGTCGCCCAGGTGGAGTTCTTCTCCCAGGAGCGCCAGTACGAGCTGTTCAAGACCCTCTTCGCCAACCGGCCCGAGTACATCGACAACGTCACGGCCGAGAACCTGCCGACGTCGTACCGCGTCGAGCCGCGCGTCGCCGACGCTGACCTGATCCGGGCCATCGGTGATCGCTTCGAGGGCGAAGCCGGCGTGCGCGAGGTGCTCTTCGCCGAGGACACCGTCAGGGACGTCCTGAACGTGTCGCGCTACGCACAGCTCGGTCTGCTCGGCTTGGCGGTGTTCGTGCTCTTCGCCGCAGCGCTGCTGATCTTCAACAGCATCCGCATGGCCATCTTCTCCCGCCGCCGCGAGATCGAGGTCATGAAGCTCGTCGGTGCCACGAACTGGTTCATCCGGGTGCCGTTCATGATCGAGGGGCTGCTGCAGGGCCTGCTCGGTGCCGGCATCGCCTTCGGCGCGGTCTACTTCGGCAGCAACGCGTTCGTCGACTGGGTGGGCGGCTTCGAGCTGTTCAGCTCGTTCGTGCTGCTGGCGAGCCAGGTCGCGAGCACCGGGGCGCTCATGATCGGTGTCGGCGCCGCCGTGGGCGCAGCCAGCGCCGGCGTCGCCGTCACCCGCTTCCTCGACGTGTAGCGGCAGGAGGACCAGGCCTCGCTTCGGCGCGCCCTGGGTCTGGTCACGGTGACCGTGTGGCTGGTGTTGCTACTGTGGCTCGTGATGCGCGCCACCGTGGCGGTCGTGATCCTCGTGGCCACCCTGGGTGCAGGGCTCCCCGCCGCGGGTGCCTTGACCCCCGAGGAGCGCAAGCGGGCCATCGCCGAGGAGCTCGCCGGCCTGCGGGAGGACATCGACGAAGTCGCTGCGGCCGAGCTCCAGCTCATCGCTGCGCTCGAGGTCAGCAGGCGCCGCACCGCCGAGCTCGACGCGGTCGTGTCCGGCCTCGATGCCGAGCTCGACGTGGTCCACGGCGAGCTGCACATCGCCGAGCGCCAGCTCGAGGCTGCCGACACCCGCCACGGGGCCGTCGTGGCCGAGCTCGGTCGGACGCGTGCCGTGCTCCTCGACCGTCGCCTCTCCCTCCGGGACCAGGCCGTCACCGCCTTCATCCAGGGTGGGCGTCGGCCGAGCGCCACCGATCTCGTGCTGCACGCACCGGACGTGGCCCAGGCGCTGGCGATCGCCGCGCTCGCCGATGCCATCGTCGAGGCGCAGGACGACCTCGTGGACGAGACGAGGGAGCTCGAGGAGGACACCGAGCTGCTCGAGGTCGACGCCGCCCGGGCGGAGGCGGCGGCAGCGGCGCAGCGCCAGGCGGTGGCCGAGCAGGAGGCGTCGATCGAGGCGGTGCGGGCCGAGCAGGCGACGGCACGCGCCCAGGTGAGGGCCGAGGCGGCGGTCGAGTCGGCGCTCCTCGCCGAGGCACAAGCCGAGAAGGCGGGCTACGAGCAGCGCACGAGCTCGCTCGAGGAGGAGTCGTCGGCGATCACCGAGCTGCTCCGGGTCCGTGCCGCCGAGCAGGCAGCGCGCGATGCCGAGGCCCGCCGGCAGGCCCAGCGGGTGTTCCGAGCGGGGACGGGCGTGCTCGGCTACCCGGTCGCCAGCCCGACGATCACCTCGGGCTACGGCTACCGGACGCACCCGATCTTCGGCGGCCGCCGGCTGCACGCCGGCATGGACCTCCGTGCGCCGACCGGCACCCCGATCCTCGCCGCCGCAGCCGGCACGGTCGTGGCCGCCGGGTACCGGGGCGGCTACGGCAACGCCGTGGTCATCGACCACGGTGGTTCGCTGGCGACGCTCTACGCACACCAGAGCCGCCTCGCCGTCTCGGCCGGGGAGCAGGTGGCGCGCGGCCAGGTGGTCGGGGCTGCTGGCACCACCGGCAACAGCACGGGACCCCACCTCCACTTCGAGGTGCGCGTCGAGGGCACGCCGGTGGACCCGGCGAACTACCTGTGACGCACTCGCTGCGCCTGGCTGGGGAGAACACCGGGCGGGGTGGCACACTGGAGAGCCGTCCGAGCCCGAACCAACCGCCCGCCGGGCCTCACGTCCAGGAGCCCCATGTCGTTCAACGTCGGTGATCGCGTCGTCTACCCCCACCACGGGGCAGCCGTCATCAAGAAGAAGGAGACGCGCGAGGTCTTCGGCGAGAAGCTCGAGTACTTCGTCCTGCACATGATGCACGGGGACCTGACCCTGTCCGTCCCGACGGACAAGGCCGACGAGGTCGGGATGCGGCCGCCGATCAGCAACGAAGATGTCGAGGACCTCCTGCAGCTGCTCGGCAAGAAGGACGTGCGCGAGCCGTCCAACTGGAGCCGGCGGTTCAAGAACCACCAGGAGAAGCTGAAGTCGGGCGACGTGTACCAGGTGGCCGAGGTCGTGCGGAACCTGGCGCTGCGCGAGGCGGCCAAGGGCCTCTCCGCCGGTGAGAAGTCGATGCTCGAGAAGGCACGGGTCATCCTCGCCTCGGAGCTGAGCGTGGCGTGGGGCGTGTCCGAGGACGACGCCCTCGTCCGCCTCGCCGACGCGCTCGCCTGAGCCGCCGCGCTGCGCCAGTCCGCTCGCCCCTACGATCGAGGGGTGGACTTCCTCGCTGAGACGGTCGCCGGGCTCGCCGGCAAGGTTCGTGCCGGAGAGATCTCGGCGCGCGAGCTCGTGTCGCACGCCCTTGCCCGCATCGACGCGGTGGACGAGTCGGTGGGGGCGTTCGTCGCCCTCGACCCCGACGGCGCCATGGCCGCTGCTCGGGCGATCGACGAGCTCGTCGCATCGGGGGGCGAGGCAGGGTCGCTCGCCGGCATCCCGATCGGGGTCAAGGACCTCGAGGACGCCGTCGGCCTCCCCACCGGTCGGGGCATCGCTGCCTTCACCGGTCGACCTCCTGCGTCGAGCGACTCGGCGCTCGTCGCGCGGTTGAAGGCGGCCGGGTGCATCGTCGTCGGCAAGACGAACACGCCGGCGCTCGGCCACAAGGCCGACACCACCAACCTCGTGCACGGCGCGACCCGCAACCCGTGGAACCTCGAACGGACCCCGGGTGGGTCGTCGGGCGGGTCGGCGGCAGCGATCGCAGCCGGCATGGTCCCCCTGGCGACGGGCTCCGACGGCGGTGGCTCCATCCGCATCCCCGCTGCCCTGTGCGGCCTGTCGGGCATGAAGCCCTCCCTCGGCCGGGTCCCGTCTGGCGGGAGTGAGCCCCCCGACTGGCAGCACCTCTCGACGAAGGGACCGATGGCCCGCTCGATCGTCGACGTCGCGCTCGCCCTCGATGCGGTGGTCGGCCCGGAGCAGACCGACCTGCGCTCACTGCCGATGCCCGACGTCGCCTGGTCGAACGTGGTGAAGGACCCGAGCGTGCCGCTGAGGGTCGCGTGG
>JBBSLC010000115.1:0-9385 GCA_038255685.1 Acidimicrobiales bacterium
GATCATCATCGCCCACCGCCTGGCGACGGCCATGCGGGCCGATCGGATCGGCGTGGTCGACGAAGGGCGCATCGTCGAGCTCGGCAGCCACGCCGAGCTCGTCGCTGCCGGTGGCCGCTACGCAGCCATGTACGCGACCTGGGAGTCCCACACCGGCACCGCGGTCGCCTGAGCTCCTCGACGCCCGGAACTCAGCTGGCGCGAGCGACCACGTCTTCCAAGAGCGCGATGGCGGTGAGGGCATCGGGGGCCCAGTCATCGGCACCGAGCGCGAGGGCGTCCTCTCTGGTCCGCACCGCTCCCCCACCGACGAGCACCAGGACGTCTCCCAGCAGCTCTCGGCGCAGGGCGCCCGTCAGGGCTCGCACCGACTCGTCGTTGTCGGGCGTGGTCACGCCCACGGCGACAGCGACGAGACGCTCGGCCCGCACCGCCGACTGCACGAACGCATCCACAGGGACGTCGGCCCCGAGGTCGACCACGGCGAAGCCAGCCCCCCGCACCAGATCCCCGAGCAGCGCCGTCGGGAGGCCGTGGTGGTCACCGGGAGGGGCGCCGAGCACGATGCTCCCTCTCGTCTGGCCCCTGCGGCTGAAGCGCGGTCCGAGGCGCCCGATGAGGCGCATGACGATGACGGTCGCCCGGTGCTCGACTCCGACGTCGATCTCACCTGCCGCCCACGCCGCACCGATGTTGCGGAGCGCTGGCACGACCATCTCGAGGTAGACGTCCTGGGGCACTGCGCCCGACGAGAGCGCCGCCTCGACGACGCCCCACGACCCCGGCTCGTCTCCGGCGCGGAGCCGCGACTCCAGGCGGGCCGCCCACGGGGCGGGGTCCGCCGCCCTCCCGCGGTGGCGACGGTCGACATCGGCGCCCCGTTCGGCGAGCAGGCGCTCCAGCTCGGCCTCTTGGACCTGCCAGGCAGCACCGACCTTCGTTGCGTCGAGGAGACCGAGGCGGACGTACCGGTACGCGGTCATGTAGTGGACGCCGAGCGCCTCTGCGACCTCTTGGAGGGTCAGCGTCCGTTCCAGCACTGCCCCTCCCCTCCCACGCCCGACGGCCCGACCCGCCCCGAGGGTAGGACGGGTCACGCTGCTGTGCCCACAGGTCCAACCGCTCAGCGGAGCCGGCGGACGGCGAGCTCGGGATCGGGTCCCGACGGCGCCAGGCGGATCCAGACCCCAGCAGCGGTCGCCCCGTCAGGCGTGAGGAGCACCGGATCGAGGACGAGGTCCACGACTTCGGGGAGCTCCTCGACGAGGCGGCCCACCCGCAGGAGGAGGTCCTCGAGCCCCGCCATGTCGGGCGCTCGGCCGGTGGCTCCGTCGAACAGCAGGGGTGCGGTGCGGAGCGAACGGACCAGCGCCCGAGCATCGAGGTCCGTGAGGGGGGTGGTTCGAAAGGCTTCATCGGCGACGAGGGCAGCGGAGGGTCCCCCGACAGCGAGTCGGATGAGGTTGCCGAAGCTCGGGTCGGGCCTGACCTCGACCACCAGCTCGATGGCGTCCTCGACCATGGGCTGCACGACCACCCCGACGGCGAGCCCTGCCGCCGCTGCGCGCGCGGTCATCGCTGCGAACGCCGTCCGGACCTCCCCTGCATCCTCCAGATCACGCCGGGCCGACGACGCGGCGCGGGCGACCTCGGGTCCCGCTGGGCGGAGGGCGACCGGGTAGCCGATGCGATCGGCCTCCGACACCGCCTCCTCGGCGCTGAGCGCCAGGTCGGTCGTGAGGACGCCGATCCCCACGTAGGACGCGAGGGCGACGGCGTCGTCGATGGGCAGCCAGAGGCCGGTCGGTCCCTCGGCGAGCGCAGCGTCCACGAGGAGCCGCGCCGCCACGACGTCGACACGGGTGAGATCGGGAAGGCGTCCGGCAGGCGCAGCCCGCCACTCCGCATAGGTCGCAGCCCGGGCGAGGGAGATCGCAGCAGCCTCCGGTGACCGGAAGGTCGGGAGGCGCCCGACCTGGGTGAGGTCACCGTCGGCCGTCAACAGGTTGACCACGATGGGGGTGGCGTGGTGCGCTGCCTCGTCTGCCAGGACGGCGAGCTCCTCGGCTCGCGCGCGGAGCGGCGGGGTGATGATGACGAGGACCGCGTCGACCTCGGGAGCGGCGAGCAGCGTCCGCAACGCCGCCAGGTACTCCTCGGGGGTCGCCTGTGCCACGAGCTGCACAGGGTTTTCGACCACGCAGCCCGCAGGGAGCACCGAGCGCAGCACCGTCCGTGTGGCGTCGCCGAGCCCCGGCACCTGGAGCCCAGACGCCTCGCACGCTCCGGCGGCGAGCAGGCCCGGCCCTCCGGCAGCAGCGACGACAGCGACCCGTCGGCCCTTCGGCAACGGTCCGCGAGCCAGCACCAGGCCCGTGTCGAAGAGCTGCTCCAGGGTGTCGACGCGGATCACCCCGGTCTGGCGGAACAGCGCCTCGACGGCACGCTCCTCACCATGCTCGTCCCCCGACCGGCGCCCCCGCACCGCCACGATCGGCTTGGACCTCCCGACCCGCCGAGCGACGCGGGCGAACTTGCGGGGGTTCCCGAAGCTCTCGAGGTAGAGGAGGATGACGTCGGTCCGATCGTCGGCCTCCCACCACTGCAGGAGGTCGTTGCCGGAGACGTCGGCCTTGTTCCCCACCGAGACGAAGCTCGAGACCCCCAGACCAAGCCGGCTCGCCCACTCCAGGATGGCGATGCCGAGCGCACCCGACTGGGAGAGGAAGCCGACCCGACCCGACAGGACGGGGGCGCCGTCGATCACCGCCTGGAGGGCGACGTCGGGGTCGGTGTTGACGACGCCCATGCTGTTCGGTCCGATCACCCGCATCCCGTTCCGGCGTGCGAGCGCCACCACCTCTCGTTCGACGGCCGCACCATCTGCCCCCGTCTCGGCGAAGCCGGCTGAGACGATCACGAGCCCGCGGACGCCCTTGTCGGCGCACGCCCGCACCACGTCGATCACCGCATCAGCGGCAACCACCACGACAGCGAGGTCGACGTCGCAGGCAACGTCGCCGACCGATCGGACCGCCACGACGCCAGCCACCTCGGCCGCCTCCGGGTGCACGGCGTGGACCGTGCCTGCGAAGCCTCCGGCGACGAGGTTGCGGAGGAGCTCGTGACCGACCGTGCCCGGCTGGCGGCTGGCACCGATCACGACCACCGACGCCGGCTCGAGCAGGCGGGCCACAGACCGCGCGTCGGCGCGCTGCTCCCGTGCGTGCTGCGCAGCGGTTGCGTTGGCAGTCGGCTCGATGGCGAACTCGATGCGCACGACACCGTCTTCGAGCTTGGCCGACGTGACCCAGCCCGCGTCGCGGAAGACGCCGATCATCCGTCGGTTGTCAGGCAGGGTGTCAGCGAAGAAGCGAGTGATGCCGCGCTCGCGTGCCGCCGCCGCGAGGTGCTCGAGGAGCAGCGTCCCGAGCCCTCTGCCCTGGTGGTCGTCCCTGACCACGAAGGCCACCTCGGCCGTCGGCGTCGCCGGGAGCCGGTCGTAGCGTGCGACGGCGACCACGTCGTCCCCGAGCTCAGCGACGAGCGCCACGCGATCGTCGTGGTCGACCGTCGTGAAGCGCTCGACCTCGCGGGGCGAGAGCTTCGGGCGGGGGGAGAAGAAGCGGAAGTGGATCGTCCGCGGTGAGAGTCCGGCGTGGAACGCAACGAGGGCGTCGGCGTCCCCGGGGCTGATCGGGCGGACGTGCACGGTCCCGCCGTCGGTGGTCACGACGTCCGACGACCAGTGCGGAGGCGGCTCGATCCAGTCGGCAGCGCCTCCCCCCTCGATCACGGGAACAAGCCCCTGGCTTCGATCGCTGCCGCGACCCGCTCGACGGCGACGACGAACGACGCTCGCCTCAGAGAGACATCGAGGAGCGAGGCACGAGCCCACACGGCATGGAACGCCTCCTCCATCTTGGCGCGCAGCCGCTCGGCGACGACCTCTTCGTCCCAGGCATAGCCCTGGCGGTTCTGCGCCCACTCGAAGTACGACGCGGTCACGCCTCCGGCGTTGGCCAAGATGTCGGGGACGACGACGATGCCCCGTGCCGCCAGGACAGGGTCGGCGTCGATCGTGGTCGGGCCGTTCGCCGCCTCGACGACGAGCTTCGTCGAGAGCCGCCGGGCGACGCCTGCATCGATCGCGCCGGCGAGGGCAGCGGGGATGACCACATCGCAGTCGACCGACCAGAGGTCGTCGCCAGGCAGAGGCTCGCCACCCGCGAAGTCGACGACGGACCCCGTGGCACTGACGTGATCTGCGAGCGCGAAGGGATCGAGTCCACCGGTGTTGCCGACCGCACCCGCCACATCGCTGACCGCCACGACCCGCATGCCAGCCGAGTGGAGCAGGAAGGCAAGTGGCCCGCCGACCTTGCCGAAGCCCTGGATCACCACTCGGCTCCCGGCGAGGGGGAGACCGAGCTCGGCGAACGCCGCCCGCACGCAGACGACGACGCCGGACGACGTCGCACCTTGGTGACCCCGCGTGCCACCGAGCGACAGCGGCTTGCCGGTCACCGACGCGCCGCTCTCCTCACCGCGCGCCATGGAGATGGTGTCCATGAGCCACCCCATGACCCGTCCGTCGGTGTTCACGTCAGGCGCTGGGACGTCACGGTCAGGTCCGAGCAGCGGCAGGATCTCCCACGTGTAGCGACGGGTCAGCCGTTCGAGCTCGCCGAGCGAGAGCCGACCCGGATCGCAGCGGACACCCCCCTTGCCACCCCCGAACGGGAGGTCGAGCACGGCGGTCTTGAACGTCATGCCTGCGGCCAGCGCGGTCGTCTCGGCAGCGTCGACATCAGGGTGGAAACGGATGCCACCCTTCGCCGGCCCCCGCGTCGTGTCGTGGTGGACGCGCCACCCGGTGAAGACCTCGACCGCGCCGCTGTCCATCCGGACGGGAACGGCGACCTCGAGGACCCGGCGGGGCACCCGCAGCAGACGGTGGATGTCAGGGTCGAGCCCGGAGAGCGCAGCGGCATCGTCGAGGCGGGAGAGCACCGCCTCCCATGCACCTGTCTGCATCGCTCTCCGGTCTACCGCACGATGCGCTCAGACGACCGCTTCAGGTGTCGTCTCGGCAGAGATGGCGAAGCCATCCGGGCCGGCCACCACCCCCGGCCGGTAGAAGGTGAAGAGCTCGTGGATCAGCTCCAGCAAGCCTTCCGTCCGCGCGCCCTTCGCAAGGTCGATGGTGATGACGTTCGAGTAGATGTGGACGCCTTCGACGCCCCCGCGAGCGAAGAGCCGTCGAGCCAGCTCGTCAGGCGGCCGGTCACCAGCGACGACCTCGTCGAGCCGGTAGCGCTCGTGACCCATGCCGGTGATGCTGCGGTTGGTCTCGAAGCGGATGACGCCGGGAATCGCGCTCGGCTTCTCGACGACGGTGATCTGCTGGCCCATGAGGCGCCGAGCGTAATCCTCGTGGGGTCGCGAGAGCCACGTGGGCGAGGTCGGCTGTGGGTACGCTCCGCGCATGGCACCGGCGGGGGACGAGGAGGACGGAGCCCCCGAGGGCCTCGCGCTGCTGCCGGCTGCGGATCCGATGCGTCCCGTGCCATGGCGCACCATCCTCGCCACGATCGCCTCGGTCGTCGTCGTCTACCTCGCCTACCTGCTGCTGCGCGAGCTCGGGCGGATCATCGCCTGGCTCATCGTCGCCGGCTTCTTCGCCGTGGTCCTCGCACCTGCCGTCGACATCGTGCAACGTCAGCTCCACGCCAGGCGGGCGCCCGCCACCGCGCTGGTGTTCCTCGTCGGCTTCGGGCTGCTCGCTGGCCTGCTCTACAGCTTCATCCGCCCCATCGTCGACCAGGTCGACACCTTCATCGGCTCGCTGCCCGAGCTCGTCGACGACGCACGCGATGGCCGCGGTGCCATCGGTCGCTTCATCGAGCGCTACGAGCTCGCCCAGTACGTGGAGGACAACGAGCAGCGCGTGCAGGAGGCGCTGAGCGGAGCCGGCAGCCCGGCGCTCGGTGTCCTCCGCAGCTTCTTCAACGGGGTCTTCTCGTTCGTGACCATCCTCGTCCTGTCGTTCCTCATGCTGCTGCGGGGCCCGGAGCTGTGCCGGGGGGCGCTCGCCCTCGTGTCGTCACGCCACCGCGAGCGCGTCCGCCTCATCGCCTCCGATGCAGCGCGCGCCGTGAGCGGCTACATGTTCGGCAACCTCGTGATCAGCCTCATCGCCGGCGTGGCGACCTACATCTTCCTGAGGATCGCCGGCGTGCCGTACGCCGAGGTGATCGCCCTCTTCGTGGCCTTCTGCGACCTCATCCCCCTCGTCGGCGCGACGCTCGGCGCCATCCCGACGATCGGTCTCGCCTTCCTGCACAGCACGCCCGCTGGGATCGCCGCCGTGATCTTCTACATCGTCTACCAGCAGTTCGAGAACCACTTCCTCCAGGTGACGATCATGTCCCGCAGCGTGGACGTGAACCCGCTCGCCGTCCTCGTCAGCGTGCTCGCCGGTGTGGAGCTGTTCGGCTTCCTCGGCGCGCTCCTCGCCATCCCCGCTGCGGGCATCATCCAGGTGATCGTGCGCAACCTCTACGACGAGCGGGCCGGTCGCCTGAAGCTGACGCCCACGGTCGGCGCATCAGAGCGCTCGGTCGATGATGTCGCTGCAGCACGCAGGGTCGCCCAGCCCTCGCTCAACCCAGAGGCGCCATGACCGTCACCGAGGAGCTGGAGGTGACGGGCCACATCATCGACTCGCTCGTCCTCGCCAAGGTCCTCGACGCCGTCGTCGCAGCAGGCGCCGACTACACGATGCTCGACGTGCAGATCGGGCGGACGAACACCGACACGAGCCGCGCCCACCTGTCGATCGTCGCACCCGACGAGGCCTCGATGGCGGCCCTCCTCGAAGAGCTGCAGCAGCACGGCGCGAACCGCGTCAGCGACAGCGACGCAACGCTCGTGGCGTGCAAGCTCGACGGCGTCCTGCCCGCCGGCTTCCACTCGACGACGAACCTGCCGACGCAGGTCCGACTCGACGGTCGCTGGCACGACGTCTTGGACCCGGAGATGGACTGCGCCCTCATCGTGTCCGGTGCCCTCGTCCGCACCTGCCCCATGCACCGGGTGGTCGAGGGCGACCTCGTGGTGGTCGGCGGCGCAGGCGTCCGGGTCGAGGCGCCGGCGCGACTGCGGGGCGCCGCCGGCTTCGAGTTCATGAGCTCGGAGGTCTCGTCGGAGAAGCCCAAGGCGCTGCTCGTGGCCCAGGTCGCTGCCCGGATGCAGGCCTGCCGGGAGCGGGGAGCACGCACCCTCGCCGTCCTCGGCCCTGCGGTCATCCACACCGGGGCGGGCCCCGACGTGGCCACGCTCGTGCGGGAGGGCTGGATCGACGTGCTCTTCGCCGGCAACGGCTTCGCCACCCACGACATCGAGTCGAACGTGCTCGGCACCTCACTGGGCGTCTCCGTCGCCGCCGGCACCTCGACCGAGGGCGGCCACAGCAACCACCTCCGCGTCATCAACGAGGTCCGGCGTTGGGGTTCGATCGCCAATGCCGTCGAAGGGGGCTACGTCACGGGCGGGGTCATGTACGAGTGCGTGCGGCGGCCGATCCCGTTCGTCCTGGGTGGCTCCGTCCGCGACGACGGCCCCCTGCCCGACGTGCGCACCGACGTCGTCGCCGCCGTCGACGAGATGCGGAGCCACGTCGCTGGTGTCGGCGTCTCGCTGATGCTGGCGTCGACGCTCCATGCCATCGCCACCGGCAACATCCTCCCCGCCGGCGTCGAGACCTACTGCGTGGACATCAACCAGGCAGTGGTCACCAAGCTGGCCGATCGTGGCAGCCACCAGGCGCTCGGCATCGTCACCGACGTCGGCCTGTTCGTGCGCGACCTCACCGACCGGCTCTGCAGTTGACGTCGGACGCCCCGGCGGACGGGGAGAACCGCTGGGGTCGGCGCTACCTGATGTGCCCGCCGGCGCACTTCGAGGTCCTCTACCAGATCAACCCGTGGATGGTCGACGAGGTGCCGGTCGACCCCGACCGCGCTCAGGCGCAGTGGGACGGCGTCGTCACCCTGCTCCGTGACGCAGGTGCGACGGTCGAGCTCCAAGCACCGCAGGCCGGCCTGCCCGACCTCGTGTTCACCGCCAACGCCGGGCTCGTCAACGGCAGGCGCTTCGTGCCGAGCCGGTTCCGCAACCCGGAGCGCCAGGGCGAGATGCCCCACGACATCGCGTGGTTCGAGGCGGGCGGATGGGACGTGCACGAGCTGCCCGCCGACGTCGCCCACGAGGGGGCGGGCGATGCGCTGCCGTTCGGCGGGGTGCTCGTGTCCGGCCACCGATGGCGCAGCGACCTCGACGCCCAGCCCCTCCTCGCCGAGCGGCTGCTGCTCCCCGTGCGCCCCGTGGGGCTCACCGATGAGCGCTTCTACCACCTCGACATCACGTTCTGTCCGCTCGACGCTCGCCACGCGATCACCACGCCGGCCGTGTGGGATGCCGCCGGTGCCGAGGTCGTCGCCGGCCTCGTCCCCGAGCCACTCGTGCTCGAGCTGCACGAGGCCGAGACGTTCTGCGCGAACTCCGTCGTCGTCGGCCACAACATCGTCATGACGAGCTGCCCGCCACGCGTCGGTCGTCAGCTCGAGGCGTGGGGCTTCTCGATCGCCGTCGCCGACGTGAGCGAGTTCCTGAAGGCGGGCGGCGGCGTCCGCTGCCTCACCCTCGCCCTCGACGTCGACCTCCCCTGAAGCGATCAGGTCGCCGGGGGCTCGACCCGCTCGATCGTGCCCACCCGATCGATGGACCGGCCAAGGGAAGCCCTCGTGACGGAGCGCTGAGGCATCAGCCCGACGGGCTCAGCCAGCGACGCGCGCTCGTGCCTCTGAGGAGCGCCAGGCGGCGGCGGCGAGGACGATGGAGACGACGGCGAGGACGGTGTGGACGACCTTGAACGCACCACCCTGGTCGCCGAGCAGGATCTGTGGCGTCCGCACCGCCCATGCCACGACGGTGGCAGCAGCGAGGGCTGGCACCGCCCAGCGAGGCGCCCCGTCCCGGACGAGCGAGACGGCCACGACCACGGCGAGGACGACGAGGGCGAGCGCCACGAACAGCGAGATGGCGCTGCCGCCGTCCCTGGCGATGTTGCGGATCCTTGTGCCCCAGACGAAGACGGTCCATCCAGCGAGGGCAGCGGGCACGATGGGGTTGCGGCGCACGCGCCGACGGTACCTCCTCGCTCGCAGCAGGCCTTCGGTTGCCCACCGGCCAGCGACCACGACCACGGCGTGGCTCTTGACTGAGCGGTCAAGTAGGTTCTCGTGATGGCTGACATCACCGAGCAGGAGTTCACCGCCGAGGCGACGGCGTTCCTCGAGGCCAACGCCAAGCCCAAGGAGGC
>JBBSLC010000116.1:0-9324 GCA_038255685.1 Acidimicrobiales bacterium
CGCCTCGCCGTCGGCGGTGAGCCACACGTCGCTCTCGAGCCCGTTGGCACCGAGTCGCCGAGCGAGCAGGAAGGCCTCGATGGTGTTCTCAGGTGCATCTGCGCGCGCACCGCGGTGAGCGAAGCCGATCTGGGGCACGAGGAGTGAGGGGAGGGGTGCGGGCATCGAGCTCATCCTGCCGCGGACCCGAGGAGGTCGTCGCGGGATCCTCAAGAACGCCTGAGGTGCCGCCGATGGTCCTTGGCGAGGGAGCATCGACCCAAGGAGCTTTGATCATGGCGACAATCCGGGCCAGCTGCCCCGACTGCGGCGACGTGGAGCTGACCACCACCGACATCGCAGTGCGGGTGTGCGCCGAGGACAACCGGGGCTCCTACGCCTTCCGGTGCCCCTCGTGCCACATGGCGGTCACCAAGACCGCCGAACCCCGCATCATCGACCTGCTCGTCTCGTCAGGGGTCCGCCTCGACGTGTGGCACCTGCCCGCCGAGCTGCTGGAGGTCCGGGTCGGCGAGCTGTTCACCCACGACGACCTGCTGGCCTTCCACGAGCTGCTCGACGGCGATGCGTGGTTCACCACCGTCGCCGAGATGGTCGAGGGCTGAGCGCCACCGCTTCGCAGCGGGCGAGCGCGGCAGGGGTGGAACGCACCACTAGGCTCGCAACGTGTTCAACGTCGGGACCCCCGAGCTGTTGGTCATCCTGCTCGTCGCACTGATCGTGCTCGGGCCCAACAAGCTCCCCGATGCCGCCCGCCAGGTCGGCAAGTTCATGGGTGAGTTCCGTCGGATGAGCTCTGGCTTCCAGAACGAGCTCCGTGACGCCATGCAGGAGCCGGTCAGCTCGAACGGAGACGGTCGCAAGAGCGACCCGGTCCCGAAGGCGACACCGGCAGCCGGGATCAAGCCGGTGAGCAAGGTGATCCCCGATGAGATGGCGGTGCCGGAAGCCCACGCCGCCGACCCCTCGTCGGCATCGCTCGCAGCAGCTGCAGGCGAGGGCGACAGCGTCGACGACCACGTCGGCACGGACGAGGAGGCCTCCAGGGCTGCGAGCGTGCCCACCGGCGACCCGGTGGACGACGTCGTGAGCGACCCCACCACCTGATGGCGATCGGCTCGAAGCGGGCGTCTGCGGGCGCCACCGACGCACCCCCGCGCGACCCGTCGGGGATGACGTTGATGGAGCACATCACCGAGCTCCGCAACCGGGTGGTCAAGTCCGTCATCGCCGTCATCCTCGGCGGCGCGCTCGGCTTCACGCTCTACGCACCCGTCCTCGACCGGCTCGTCGAGCCCTACTGCGACCAGAAGGCCGAGCAGGCCGAGCGCCGAGCCGACGCTGGCTTGGAGGACGCGGAGTCGCTCGACACCGGCTGCCAGCTGGTGGTGACCGACCCGCTCGAGTCGTTCTCGATCAGGCTCAAGGTCTCGGCGTACCTGGGCCTGCTCTTCGCGTCGCCCGTCGTGCTCTGGCAGCTCTGGCGGTTCATCACGCCGGGTCTCTACGACAACGAGAAGCGCTACGCCATCCCCTTCGTGCTGTCATCGGTGCTGCTGTTCGTGGCCGGCGCCGCGCTCGCCCTCTGGACGTTCCCGAAGACCCTCGAGTTCCTGTCCGCCTTCGGTGGCGACAACCTCACGACGCTGTACACGCCGGGCAAGTACCTGGGCCTGCTCATCTTCATGATGCTGGCCTTCGGCATCGGGTTCGAGTTCCCGATCGTCCTCACCTTCCTCCAGCTGGCGAGGGTCCTCCACTGGCGACAGCTGGTCAGCTTCGCCCGCTACGCGGTGGTGCTCATCTTCGTGGCCAACGCCATCATCACCCCGAGCGGCGATCCTGTGACCCTGCTCGCCCTCAGCGTGCCGATGTGCATCTTCTACGTGATCTCCATCCTGATCGGGCGCTTCGTCTTCAAGCGCCCGTGAGCGACGAGCCGGTGAGCGCCCAGCTCGGACGGGACTTCGAGCTCGACGACTTCCAGCGGCGCGCCATCGCAGCGATCGACGACGGGATGTCGGTCCTGGTGGCTGCCCCGACCGGCTCAGGCACGACGGTCGTCGCCGAGCACGCGATCGCCGACGCCCTGCGCACCGGCGGCAAGGCGTTCTACACGGCGCCGATCAAGGCGCTCTCGAACCAGAAGTACGCCGACCTCGTCCGTCTCCACGGCGCCGAGCAGGTCGGCCTCCTCACCGGGGACAACAGCGTGAACGGCGACGCACCCGTGGTCGTCATGACCACCGAGGTGCTGAGGAACATGATCTACGCCGCCTCGCCGGCGCTCCGAGGCCTGCGCTACGTCGTCCTCGACGAGGTCCACTACCTCCAGGACGCGTACCGGGGACCGGTGTGGGAGGAGGTCATCATCCACCTCCACCACTCGGTGCGCCTCGTGTGCCTCTCGGCCACGGTGTCCAACGCCGAGGAGCTCACCGACTGGATCGAGACGGTGCGGGGGCCGACTGCGACGATCGTCGAGGAGCGCCGCCCCGTCGAGCTCCGGAACCTGTTCCTGGTCGCCGACAGGACCACAGACCGCCTCCAGCTCCTGCCCATGCTGGTCGACGGGCGGCCCAACCCCGAAGGGCTCAAGCTCGACGCCAGCGCGCAGCGCGGTCCTCGCAGCCGCAGCGGCCCTCGCCAGCGACCCTCGCCGCGCCGACTGGCCACCCCCCGGCGGACGGCGGTGATCGACCGGCTCGACGAGGAGCGGATGCTGCCGTCGATCTACTTCATCTTCAGCCGCAAGGCGTGCGACGAGGCGGTGCGCCAGTGCCTCGAGAGCGGCCTGCGACTCACCGACGGTGACGAGCGGGCTCGCATCCGGGCGATCTGCGACGAGCGGACCGCTGGTCTCGCCCGAGGGGACCTCGACGTGCTCGGCCACCGGTCGTGGCTGGCGGGCATGACCGCAGGCATCGCCTCCCACCACGCCGGCATGGTGCCCCCGTTCAAGGAGGCAGTGGAAGCGTGCTTCACCGAGGGGCTGGTGAAGGTGGTCTTCGCGACCGAGACCCTCGCCCTGGGCATCAACATGCCGGCCAGGTCGGTGGTGATCGAGCGGTTCTCCAAGTTCAACGGGGAGCGCAACGAGACGCTCACGCCGGGCCAGTACACCCAGCTCACCGGGCGGGCGGGGCGGAGGGGCATCGACCCCGTCGGTGACGCCCTCGTGCTGTGGTCGCCGTTCACGACGTTCGAGGAGATCTCGAGCCGGGCCGCCAGCCGGAGCTTCTCGCTCTCGTCGTCGTTCCGGCCGACGTACAACATGGCGGCCAACCTCGTGCGGCGCTACGCCCCCGACGAGGCCCGCCACCTCCTCAACCTGTCCTTCGCCCAGTACCAGTCCGACGGCGAGGTCGTCAGGATCGAGGCAAAGCTGGAACGAGCGACCGCCCGGACGGTCGCAGCCAAGGACGAGCTGCGCTGCGATCGAGGCGACGTGGCTGAGCTGTTCGACATCGAACGCCGCCTGAGCGCCGCTCGCGCCGACGATCCTGACCGCCACCGTGCCGTCGAGGCGGCGCTCGCCCAGCTCAAGCCCGGTGACGTGATCCAGGCTCCGGGGGGGCGCAACGGCGGGTCGGCAGTGGTGATGGCGACGACCAACCGCCGATCGGGCTTCGGCATCCGGGCGCTCACGGCCCAGCGCCGCCGCCTGCAGCTCACCGCCGAGGACTTCGAGCGCCCACCCGAGCGCCTCGGCCGCATCGACATGCCGGAGCCCTACGCACCGAACACCACCCGCTTCCAGCGCGAGGCCGCCCAGTCCCTCGCCCGTGCTCGCATCGCCAAGGGGGGGCGAGCACCTTCACCGGGCAAGGGGGGCGCCGACCCCGACCTCGATGCGCTGTGGGAGGCGCTCGCCACGCATCCTGCAGCGACGTGCCCCGACCTCGCTCGCCACCGGCGCGCCGCCGCGCAGCTGGCTCGACACGAGCGGGAGCGGGATGCCCTCGAGCGCCAGGTCCGCGGCCGCGACGCCACCCTCGCCCGACACTTCGACCGCGTCCTCGACCTCCTCGCCGAGCGCCGCTACCTCGACGGCTGGGCCCTCACCGACGCCGGCGGCCGCCTCGCTCGGATCTACCACGAGGCCGATCTCCTCGTCGCCGAGTGCCTCGAAGCAGGCGTGCTCGACGGGCTGGACGGCCCCGCGCTGGCGGGGATCGCCTCCGGCTTCGTCTACGAGCACCGTGGGACCGCCGAGCCGCCGACCCCCTGGTTCCCGTCCGCCGACGCGCGCGCCCGGTGGGGGGTCATCGAACGACTGCACCGCGAGCTGAACGAGGAGGAGGCCAGGCGGTCGCTCCCCCTCACGCGGGGGCCCGATCCCGGCTTCGTGGCGCTGGCCCACGCCTGGGCCGCAGGGGAGGGGCTCGACGACCTCCTGGCCGACGACGAGGTGTCAGGTGGCGACTTCGTCCGCACCACCAAGCAGCTGCTCGACCTGCTCCGCCAGCTCGCGGAGGTCGCGCCTGCGCCGGCGACGCGCGCCGCGGCTCGAGCGGCCGCGGAGGGACTCTTCCGAGGCGTGGTCTCCGCGTCCTCTGCGGGGCCGGTCGTCGAGGACGCCCGCGACCCGACGATCGACGAGCCCGTCGAGCGGTGACGATCCGCAAGGGTGAGGCGTGGGGCGAGGCTCGGCCGCTGCCTGCCGACGGCGTGGTCGTCCACTCCGACGCCGAGGCCCGGCGGGTCGTGACCGAGGCGATGCGAGCCGGCCTGCCGATCCCCACCCTCGGCCTCCTCGGCGGCGACCTGTGCCGGACGCTCGGCGGGCGTGGTGACGAGGGCAGGCTGCGCTCCGACGTCGCCCTCACCGCCCCCTGCGACCTCGGGGTCGCCCTGCTCGACGGGCGGCTCCACTGGTTCGTCGCCCACCTCGTCGCCCGGCAGGGCTGGTGGCGGGGGCGGGCGTGGATCGCCATGAACGCCGCGCACCTCGGCCGGTGGAACCTCGGACCCAAGGCCCACCCCGGCGACGGCCTCCTCGACGTCACCGACGCCACGGTCCCCGTCGGGGAGCGGCTCAAGGTGCGGTCCCGCCTGCCCCAGGGCGCGCACCTGCCGCACTCGGCGCTGCGGACCCAGCGGACCAAGGCAGCCCAGGTCGTGCTCGAGGCGGCGCTCCCCGTCCGCCTCGACGGCGAGCGGGTGGGATCGTTCCGGACCATCTCGGTCCGGGTCGAGCCCGATGCGCTGCGGGTGGTGGTCTAGGGCGCCGCCTGGTCGGCGCCAGCCGCGTCGGGGTCGATGGTGACCTCTCGGAGGCGGCCGGTGTCGACGTCGTAGACCAGGCCGCGGATGTCGGAGGTGTCGACGAGGTAGGCGCTGCCCCGCAGCTTGCGGAGCGAATCGCGCACGCTCTCGTCGAGATCGTCGAAGGGCCCGAGATCGAACGGGGGTGTGAAGCCGGTGCGCTCCCGGATGGCGGCGCTCAGGCCGGCGTCGGTGAACTTCTGGGCGCCACAGTCGGTGTGGTGGATGACGACGATGGCACGGGTCCCGAGCAGGTGCTGGGAGATCACGAGGGATCGGATGACGTCCTCGGTCACGATGCCGCCGGCGTTGCGCAGGACGTGGGCCTCGCCGTGGCCGAGCCCGAGCACGGAGAACACGTCGATGCGCGAGTCCATGCAGCACACCACCACGAGCTGCCTCGCCGGCGCCGTCGGGAGGTGACCGTGGGGGAAGCTCGCCGCGTAGGCCGCGTTGTTGGCGAGGAGGTCGTCAGCCGCGCTCATGGGGCAGCAACGTACCGCCCCGGCGCGAGACACCCAGACGTAGGGTGGCCCGATGGACCGAGCTGCGCTCAAGGACCGGATGCTCGCCGAGGTCGACCGACGGGCGGACGAGCTGCTCGAGGTGTCCCACCAGATCCACGCCAACCCCGAGCTGTGCTTCGAGGAGCGGTTCGCCCACGGGCTGCTCACCGACACGCTCGAGCGCCACGGCGTCGAGGTGACCCGCAGCGCGTTCGACCTCGAGACGGCCTTCGACGCGAGCGTCGGCACCGAGGGGCCGACGATCGCCGTCTGCCTCGAGTACGACGCCCTGCCCGTCGTCGGCCACGCGTGCGGGCACAACGTGATCGCGGCCGCCGGGCTCGGCGCCAGCCTGGCTGCGACCGCCCTCGCCGCAGAGGCGGGCGGTCGGGTCCGCATCCTCGGCACGCCAGCGGAGGAGGGTGGCGGCGGCAAGGTCCTCATGGCAGAGCGAGGGGCGCTCGACGGGGTCGACGTCGCCATGATGGTCCACCCCGCCGACGCTGATCTGCTCGCCATGGACGCCATCGCCGCAACCCACCTCGAGGTCGTCTACGAGGGACAGGCGGCGCACGCCGCTGCCTACCCGCACCTCGGCCGCAACGCCCTCGACGCCGCCGTCCTCGGCTACGTGAACGTCGCAGCCCTGCGCCAGCACATCGAGTCGACCGATCGCGTCCACGGTGTGTTCGTCGAAGGAGGCGACAAGGCGAACATCGTCCCCGAGCGCACCCGCATGCAGTGGATGGTCCGCTCTGCGCGCTTCGCCACCCTGGAACCGCTCCAGCGACGGGTCGAGGCGTGCTTCGAGGCAGGGGCGGCAGCGACCGGCTGCACCTGCAGCCACCGGGTGACGAACCCTCCCTACGCCGACATGATCGACAACCCGGTGCTCGTCAGCCTCTACGCAGCGAACAGCGAGGTGCTCGGCCGCCCCCTCGCCGACCCGCGCGCCGGGACGACCCGCGTCGTCGGCAGCACCGACATGGGCAACGTGAGCTACCTGGTGCCGTCCATCCACCCGATGGTCAAGGTGGCGCCCACCGGCGTCTCCATCCACACCCACGAGTTCACGGCGCACGCACGCTCGGCCGCTGGTGACGCCGCAGTGATCCACGGTGCCAAGGCGATGGCCGCCACCATCGCCGACCTCTGGGCCGACGCATCCCTCGTCGAGGGAGCGAAGCAGGCCTTCGCCCCGTCCTCGTAGGCGCACGCCATCCCGTCGGGACCCTCCGCGCCCTGCGCCGACGACGCTCCTAGGCTGCCCCGGTGGCTCCGCTCCTCCACCTCGCCCCGACCACCC
Source organism: Acidimicrobiales bacterium (assembly GCA_038255685.1). GTDB lineage: Bacteria > Actinomycetota > Acidimicrobiia > Acidimicrobiales > CADCSY01 > CADCSY01. Next base: position 7,081 of record JBBSLC010000116.1, read on the forward strand.
CGGGGCGATGCGCGTGACCTCCACCGCGACCAACGCCGGCACCTACATCCGCGAGGAGTGGACGGCGGAGGAGGCCGACGTCCTGCGCCGCTACGTCACCAACCTCGACGGGCCGGTCTTCGCCCTCGTGAACCTCCCCGAGGTCGTGAAGGGCGCACTGTTCGCCCGCTACAGCCGCACCCACAAGAGCCTGCGCCGCCTCTTCCTCGACGAGTTCGTCGGCGAGCTCGACGTCGAGGGAGACGACGGCATCGACGCCACCATCGGCCTCGAGCGGGCCGAGCAGCTCTACGACCGGGTGTTCTTCGAGTACGGCGACGACTCCGTCGCCCAGCTCGGTGGCGTGCACCTCGCGTGCGAGCAGTCCTCCAACCTGTTGACCAAGGTGCTCGAGTGGGGTCGGCTCATGTCCTACCTCGAGCAGTCGACCCGCTACATCGCCTACGACGCCCGCCTCGGCGGCCGGTACCGGTACCACCGGGACCCTGCCGTGCTCACCTCACCGCTCGGCACCCGCTACGTCGGCGACATGGACCGGCTGTTCGACACCTACGCCGAGCTGCTCCCCGCCGTCCAGGAGTGGTGCCGGGAGCGCTACCCGAAGGAGGACGGCGACTCGGACTTCGTCTACCGCCAGAGCATCCGGGCGAAGGCGCTCGATGCCGTGCGGGGCGTCCTGCCGGCAGCGTCGCTCTCCAACGTCGGCATCTACGGCTCGGGGCAGGGCTACGAGGCGCTGCTCCTGCGCATGCGCGCCAGCCCGCTCCCCGAGGCCCGCTCCTACGCCGACCTCATGCTCGTCGAGCTGCGCAAGGTGATCCCGTCGTTCCTCAAGCGCGTCGACCTCCCCGACCGCGGAGGCGCCTGGTCGGGCTACCTCGAGGAGCGACGGTCGTCGATGGACGACATCGCCTCCCGGTTGTTCCCCGACGCCGTCCCCGACGCTGCGCCCGAGGTCATGCTCGTCGACTTCGACCCCGACGGAGAGGACAAGGTCCTTGCCGCCATGCTCTACAGCCACGTGGGGCTCCCCGAGGCACAGGTGCTCGAGACGGTCAAGCGGCTCAGCGCCGACGAGCGGGCAGCGGTGGTCGCCGCGTACGTCGGCGACCGGAGCAACCGCCGCCACAAGCCGGGTCGTGCGCTCGAGCGCGTCGCGTACCGGTTCGACGTCTGCTCGGACTACGGCGCCTTCCGGGACCTGCAGCGCCACCGGATGATGACCGTCGACTGGCAGGCGCTCAGCCCTGCCCACGGCTACGTGATCCCCGAAGCGGTCGTGGAGTCCGGCTGCGCCAGCCGGTTCGAGGAGGCGATGGCACGCTCCGCATCCCTCCACGACGCTCTCGCTGAGCGCTTCCCCACCCAGGCGGGCTATGCGGTGAGCCTGGCCTACCGGGTGCGGTACTCCATGCAGGTCAACGCCCGTGAGGCGATGCACATGCTCGAGCTGCGCACGACGCCCCAGGGCCACCCCGCCTACCGTCGGGTGTGCCAGCAGATGCACCGGCTCATCGCCGACCAGGCGGGCCACCGGGCCATCGCCGGGATGATGTCGTTCGTCGACCACGGCGAGACCGAGCTCGAGCGGCTCGAGGCCGAGCGCCGCGCCGAGCGCCGCAGGGCCGGGGCCGAGTAGGGGCAGCTCGCCGTAGCGTTGTTGCTGCTGTGGCTCCTGGGGTTGCTGTTGTCGACCACACCGGGCAGACTGACGAGAGGCGGGCGGCCGGAGGTCGATCGCGTGCGTGCACTGCTCTTCAAGCTGGATCCGAGGCGGGCCGACCGACGTGACGGCGGTCAACACCTCGTCGGCACCGTCTGTGGCGCTCCGCGAGGGCCCCTCGTGCGGACCGTGGTCCTGATCGGCCTGTTGGCCCTCGTCAGCTCGGCAGCGACAGGCAGCTACACCGTCCGTCGGGGCGACACCCTGTCGGAGATCGCAGCCCGGCACGGCGTCACGAGCGGTGCGCTTGCCGCGGCCAACGGCATCGCCGACCCCGATCAGTTGCGACACGGCAGCACGCTGCGCATCCCCGGTGCGACCGCAGCCCCGGGGGGTGGCGCTGGCACGTACACCGTGCGGTCAGGAGACACGCTCTCGGTCATCGCCGCCCGCCACGGCACCACCACGGCAGCGCTGGCGAGCGCCAACGGCATCACCGACCGCAACCGCGTCGGGGTCGGCAAGACCCTGCGCCTGCCGGCCGCCGTCGCCAGCACGGCTCCTGCAGCGAGGGCCTCGCA
>JBBSLC010000117.1:0-9290 GCA_038255685.1 Acidimicrobiales bacterium
CTCGAGGTCGTCACACTCGTCGTCGCCCTCAGCCGCCTCGAGCGCCTCTTCACACTCGTCCTCAGCAGCCTCGTCCTCGAGGTCGTCGCACTCGTCGTCGTCGCCCTCAGCCGCCTCGAGCGCCTCTTCACACTCGTCCTCAGCAGCCTCGTCCTCGAGGTCGTCACACTCGTCGTCGTCGCCCTCAGCCGCCTCGAGCGCCTCTTCACACTCGTCCTCAGCAGCCTCGTCCTCGAGGTCGTCGCACTCGTCGGCCGCGGCGATGACCGACGGGTCGTCGTCGCCGAGATCCGGCAGGTTGCCGGTGGCGGCCAGGCCGCCGGTGGTGGTCGCTGCCACGAGTGCGCCGGCGGCGACGACCTTGCCTGTCGTCGTCGCCAAGAAAGCCAGGAACGCTGTGAACACGGAGGTCCTCCTCTTCGGTAGCCCAGATGCCTGCCGTGCAGGTCTGTTGGCGTTGCTTGCCGGCGTCGCCACCGGGTCGCCTTTGTCGGTTGGGGTGAGGGGGGTCCGGCTCGCGGCGAGGGAGGCCCAGCGGCGCACGTCGTGCGGGTCCGCCACCCCTCCCACCGTCGAGAGCGCAGCCAGGTCCGACGCCAGCACGGCGAGGTCGTCCCTGCCGGCAGGCGTGCGCCCACCGAGCAGCTGGTCCACCTCGTCGACGCTGAGCTCAGCCTGGTTCCCCATCTCACCTCCGTCACCGCTCCAGGAGGTCATCCCGTTACACCTGGTTCCAGCTCGGCCCGCAGTCGCTGCACCGCTCGGTGCTGGATGACCCGCACCGCACCCGCCCGCTTGCCGATGATCGCCCCGACCTCCTCTGCCGAGAGGCCGCCGACGACGCGCAGGAGCAGCACGTCGCGCTGGTCGTCGCTGAGCCGGCTGAGCCGCTCGTGCCACGCGCCGGCCGCGAGGTCCTCGAGGGTGGGGATGTCGGCGCCCGGCGCGTCCGTGGGGCGTTCGAGCCGCTCGCTCCCCCGTGCCGCTCGACCCCGGCGCCGCCGCTCGTCCACGAGGCGGTGGTGGGCGACGAGGAACACCCACGACCGGAAGCCGGCCTCGTCGCCCTCGAAGCGACCGATCCCGTTGACGAGCTGGAGCATGACCTCACCGGTGAGGTCATCGGCGTCCTCGGCCCCGTGCGCGAGCAGGTACCCGCGCACCGGACCGGCGACAGAGGCGAACAGGCGCTCCCACGCCCACTCGGCACCGGTCTGCGCGGCGACGAGGACGTCGCCGAAGCCCGCCCCGATCGTCACCTCTCCGCCATCGGCGCGTTCAGCGCCGGACGTGAGCGGTCACCGTGGCCTTCGCAGCGATCAGCTGAGCTGGGCCCGCACCGCACCGTCGGGGAACTCCTCGTTGTGGACGTTCAAGTACCAGCCGGCGGGGTCGGCAGCGATCTCGTCGATGACGGACTGCTCGGCCTCGGAGCAGACGGACCAGCCGTTCTCGCTCGTCGGGCGACCGAAGTCGACCACGACCGGGCCGGCCTCGTCGACGCCGCCGTCGTGGATGTGCATGGCCATGGGCGGCGCACCGAGGGTGACCTCGACCTCGACGCAGACCTCGCCGTCACCGAGGATGACGTCGGCGCTGCCGGTGCCCTCTTCGTCACCAGGTCCCGGCACCTCGGCGGTGCCGGTGAGCTGCACGTCGAAGCCCTCGGCCTCCTCGGTGGTGGCGTCCTCCTCGACCTCGGTGTCGTCGGTCGCGGTGTCGTCGACCGCAGTGTCGTCGGTGGCGACCGCTCCGCCGTCGTCGTCGCTGCAGGCGGCGAGGAGGAGGGAGAGGGCGGCAAGTGAGGCGAGGATGCGCATGCGCCGAGCCTACGAGCCGATCGCCGGGGTCGGCCGTCGCCGTGCGGGCTCGCAGCAGCTCAGCGCCGCACCGCCTGGCGGATCGCTGCGGCGAACGCGAGGACGGCGAGCGTGCGCACCGTGTCGGGGGTGGCGTCCACCACCCCGGTGGCGGCGGCCACCACGGCGTCCCCGTCGACAGAGAGGTGGGGCGGGTGGATGGCGCGGGCCAGGCCATCGTGCGCGCCCTGGGCGGCGGCGAGGCAGCCGAGCTCGTCCAGCGTGGCGTTGGTGACCACCACCCCGATGGTGGTGTTGGTGCCGAGGCCGGTCGCGTGGTGCCCAGGCGAGGGATCGCCTCCGGTGGGACCCGGCTCTCCACCCAGCGGGACGACATCGCCTGCGGCGTTGACGACGACGATGGCGCTGACCACGAGGTCGCCCTGGCGGAGGCTGGCGACGCCCAGGCCGCCGGCAGCGACCCCGCCCGGTCCACGCCACTTGCCGGTCGTTGCCCCCGCGCCGGCCCCGACGGCACCGGTCTCGACGACCCCGGTCGTGGCGGCGGCCCATGCGGCCGCACCGTCGTCTGGACCCGGGCGCACGGACGCATCGCCGACGGCGAGGTCGTAGATCGCCATGGCGACGACGATCGGGACCGGCCCGGCGGCCGTCGGGAAGCCGACGCCCTCTGCCTCACAGGCGCGCGCCACCCCGTCGGCCGAGGCGAGGCCGTAGGCGGAGCCGCCGGTGAGCACGACGGCGTCGACGTGGCGGACGAGCCGCCCCGGCACGAGCAGGTCGAGCTCTCGTGTGGCGGGCGCCCCGCCCCGCACCTCCCCCGATGCCACCGTGCCCGGCGGGAGCCGGACCACCGTGCACCCGGTCCTCGCCACCGGATCGGTCCAGTGCCCCACGGCCACACCCGCCACCTCGAGATCGACGGCGGTCACGCCCGCCTCCCCGGCGACGTCTGCGGCACATCTGGCCCGGAAGGCGGGTCGATCGCCCCAGAGACGGCAGCGACGGTCACCGACCGCCTCCGACGTGGCGACGAGGGACGCGCGGGCTGATGCCGCAGGTGATCTCGTAGGGGATGGTGCCCAGGCGCTCGGCCCACTCGGCAGCGCCGACCTCGGCGTCGCCCTGGCGGCCGAGGAGGACGACCTCGTCGCCGACCGCCACCGCGTCAGCCCCGGGTGAGCCGGCGGGGCCGCACTCGACCATGAGCTGGTCCATGGTGATCGTCCCGGCGAAGGGTCGGCGGTGGCCGCCGACGAGCACCTCGCCTCCCACCTCGGCAAGACGACGGGGGACCCCGTCGGCGTAGCCGAGCGGGATGGTGGCGACGACCGTGTCGACCGCACACGGCCGGCGCAACCCGTACGACACCGCCTCACCAGCGGGCACGACGCGCACCGCCGTGATCGGCGCCGCCAGCCGCAGCGCGGGGCGCAGCGGGAGTCGGTCGTGGAGGGCGGGGCTCGGGTCGAGGCCGTAGACGGTGATGCCGCAGCGCACGAGGTCACCGCACAGGGAGGGGTGGTCCAGCGCCGCCGCCGAGTTGGCGGCGTGCACGAGCGGGGGCCGCAGTCCGGCGGCGTCGAGCGCTGCCACCACCGTGGCGAAGCGCTCGACCTGGACGAGGGTGAACAGGTTTCCCGGCTCGTCGGCCACCGGGCAGTGCGTCCACACCCCCTCGAGCTCGAGGCCAGGGGTGGCGGTGATCTCCTCGGCCATCGCCACCACAGCCGCTGGCGCGACGCCGATGCGGTGCATCCCGGTATCGACCTTCAGGTGCACCGGGACGGTCGCGCCGTGGTGGGACGCGACCTGGCCGAGGCCGGTGACCGCCTCGGCGCGGTGGACGGTGGCCCGCAGGCGGAGGCCGACCACCGCCTCCCACTCGGGGGGCGAGGGCTCGCTGAGCAGGAGGACCGGTGCCTGGATGCCCGCGCCTCGCAGCACCGCTCCCTCACCGGCCATGGCGACCGCCAGCCACGTGGCCCCGCTGGCGAGGGCGGTCCGCGCCACCTCGACGGCTCCGTGGCCGTAGCCATCGGCCTTGACCACCGCGCAGAGCTGGGCGCGACCGACTCGCTCGGCGAGCAGTGCGACGTTGGCGGCGACGGCATCGTGGTCGACCTCGGCCCAGGCAGGTCGGAGGGCGAGGACTGCGTCTGGCTCAGACGGCACCCGTCCCACCGCGGCCTTCACGGGGGCGAGCTCACGGGCTCTGCGGTGCGATCAGTGCCCGCAGGAGGTCACCCCTCGCGATGATCCCGACGAGCCGCCCGTCGCTCAGCACCGGCAACCGGGAGACGTCGCGCTCGTGCATGAGCGTGGCCGCCCGCTCGAGCGTGTCGTCCTCGGCGCAGGTGATGGGGTCCTTGTGCATCACATCGCCCACCACAGCACCGACCGCACGCCTGAGCTCCTCTTCGAACTTGCGGTGGGAGGAGGGCAGCTCGAGGTACGCCCCGAAGAGGGAGAAGACCGTCGGGTAGTGCAGCTGGGTCTCCTGGACGAGCAGGTCGTCGCTGCTCAGCATGCCGACGACCCTTCCGTCGCCGTCGACGACGGGTGCACCATCGACGTCGCGGTCGAGGAGGCGCCGGGTGGCGACCTCGACGGTCTCGTCGGGGGTGAAGGTCACGACGTCGGTGGTCATCACCTGGCGCACGAGCATCTGGCGGGGCATGTGGCTCCTCTGGCTAGGTCCGGAGGCCTTCGAGCGCGGCCGGCAGCAGGTCGGGGAGGTCGCCGGCCACCAGGCCCCGTCGCCACCCTAGGTTCCCGGCCACCCCGTGGAGGTGGGCACCAGCAGCGGCCGCCCGCAACGGCTCGACGCCACCGGCGACGAGCGCAGCGATGATGCCCGTCAGCACGTCGCCGGTGCCTGCGGTCGCCAGCCGGGCATCGCCCGTGGTGGTCACCAGCGCCCGCCCGTCCGGGTCGGCGATGACGGTGGTCGACCCCTTGAGCAGCACGACCCCGCCGGTCGTCGCCGCCAGCGAGCGTGCCGCTGCCAGCCGATCGGCGGCGGGAGGGCCGCCGGTCAGGCGCTCGTACTCGCCGTCGTGGGGGGTGAGGATCGCACCGGGTCCGACGAGGGGGGCCTCGCCGAGCGCATGGAGACCGTCGCCGTCGATCACGATGGGGACGTCGCCGTGGCCATCGACGAGCGCCCGCACCTGCTCGGCGGTGCCGTCCGCACGGCCCAGCCCGGGCCCGACGGCCACCGCGCCGAAGCGACCGAGCCCGTCGAGCACCTCCCTCGCCCACCCGGCATCGGGGAGCTCGGTGCCCACGGCTTCGAGCGGGATGCCCTCCCCCGCTGCCCCGCCCGGCGTCGAGACCCGCACGTAGCCGGCTCCGGCTCGCTGGGCGCCTCGGGTCGCGAGGGCAGCGGCACCGGTCATCCCCGGGCTCCCCGCGACCAGCCAAACGCCGCCCTGCCACTTGTGGGCATCTCCCGCGCGAGCAGGCAACCAGGCAGCCACATCGGCGTCGGTCACGAGGTGGGCACGGGCGCGCGAGACGTCGAGCCCGATGTCGACGACCTCGACCTCGCCGGCCAGGCCCTTCCCGAGCCCGAGCAGCAGGCCGGGCTTGTGCGCGGCGAACGTCACGGTCACCGCAGCCTGGAGCACCGGACCGGCGGCCTCACCGGTCAGGCCATCCACCCCGCTCGGCAGGTCGACGGCGAGGACCGGCGCTGCGCCCACGTCGGGTGGCTCCCACGTGCCGTGGAACCCGGTCCCGTACGCGGCATCGATGACGAGGTCGGAGTCGGGGATGGAACCGACGCCGACCTCCACCACCGTCACCCGGACGCCAGCTCGCTCGAGGCATCGGGCGGCCACCCGCCCATCCGCTCCGTTGCTCCCCTTCCCTGCGATCACCACGACCCGGCGCCCGTAGGCGCCACCCAGCAGTCGCAGCGCGCTGCGGGCGACTGCTCGCCCAGCCCGGTCGACGAGCTCCTCGACCGGCTCAGGTGCGTCGGCGTCGATCGCCCGCATCTCCTCTGGCGTCACGATCGGCAGCACGCGCGCACCGTACCCGCAGCCCCTCCTACGGTCTCGCCCGCGCTTTCTGGACGATCGACCACCCCAGCGGTGGTCCAGCGTCCAGAAAGGTGCGGGGCGCCGCATCGCGCTCACCTTCTGGGCGATCGGCCACGCCAGCGGTGGTCCAGCGTCCAGAAAGGTGCCTGGCGGCTCCGTCAGAGGGCGACGGCGATGGCCTGGGCGAGGGACTCGGTGTGGGTGAGGGTGAGGTGCCACACCCGCACGCCGCGCTCGGCGGCGAGCTCGGCGGCCCGGCCGGACAGGACGAGGGCGGGCTGGCCGGCGTCGGTGCGGACGACCTCCACGTCGCGCAGGGCGAACGCGCCGAGGCCGACGCCGAGCGCCTTCATCACCGCCTCCTTCGCCGCGAAGCGCACGGCGAGCCGCTCCGTCGGGTCGGCGCGGAGCCCGGCGTAGGCACGCTCGTCATCGGAGAACAGGCGCGCCGCCAGGCTGGGCGTGCGGGCCAGCGCCGTGCGGAACCGGTCGAGCTCGACGAGGTCGGTCCCGATGCCGATCACGGGCGAACGCTCACGCCTCGGGTCGCCAGCGCTCGGCGAGCACGTGGACCGGCTCGGTCAGGAGGTCGACGATCGGGACCGTCTCGAGGATGTCGTCGCGCAAGGACGGCTCCGTCTCGGTCACGGCGTCGGTGAGGGCGGCGTAGCGGCCCTGGTAGCCCTCGAGCACCGACCGTGCCGCCGGCGCGTCGAGCGCCCCCGCGAAGGTGACGTGCAGCAGCGTCAGGCCGACCACCTGGTTGTCCTTCGCCTCGGGGACGATCACCACGGTGCGCCCGTCGCTGCGGCCCCTCGCCACCGTCACCAGGCGCTGGCTCGCCGCACGGTGCTTCGTGCCCCGGAGCACGGCGTTCGGGTCGGCCTCGGTCCGCGAGGTCATCGCCGCTGCGACCCCACCCTTGTCGAGGACGTGGATGGTCGCCGTGGTCGCCACGTCACCCTCGATCCGGTAGGTGGTGTAGCCGTCGACGCTCGCCACGGCCGGGTCGAGGGCGGCCAGCGTCGACAGCGTCCGGTAGCTGAGGCGGTCCCGGGAGGAACCGGCGGCGAGCGCGGCCCCCACGAGGTCGGACTCGAGCAGGGCGTCCTCCGAGCGGGAGATGCCGACCGTCACGGTCTTGGCCTGGTGCTTGATCGCGTCCACGGGCCGCGTGAGCTCGTCGATCCCGAAGGTCAGGGCATCGGTGAGCGCGGTGACGACCACGGCCGGGGTCCCGAGCACGCCGAAGTCGACCTCGTAGGCCTCGAGTGGCAGCAGCTTCGAGGCATAGCGAAGGAGGGTCGAGAGGCGCAGCATGGTGCTCGCCTGCAGGTTGCCGTCGTACGAGCCCGACCTGACGCCTTCGAGGAACCGGGTCGTCGGTGCTGCGAGACCCGGGGCGAGCCGGTCGAGCACGGTGTGGGCGGGGCCGTCCACCGCGGCCTCGACCGCAGCGCGCGCCTCGCGCAGCGGCAGGGCCTGTGCGTCGATGGCGAGGGCTGCCTCGTAGCCGAACAGGTGGCCGGCGAGCGCAGAGAGCACGAAGCCGAGCTCGGGGTGGACGGCGGGCAGGGGGATGGTGGCGAGCGCAGCGGAGAAGCGCTCGATGCCCGGCCCCTCGGTGGCGAACACGATCGGTGCTGCCTTGTGGGCTCTGAAGATCGCCACCTCCTTGGCCACGTCGTCGGCGTTGGCGCCGGTGAGGCCGGCTGCGCAGACGACGATGAGCGGCTCGGACGAGAGGTCGATGTGCTTCTTGTCCTCGGTCGCATCGCACGCGATCGCCTTGTAGCAGAGCTCGCTCAGCTTGATCCTGATCTCCTCGGCGGCGATGCGGTTCGCTCCGTTGCCCACGATCGACCAGTACCGCCTCGGTGGGGCGTGGGTCGCAGCGGCGAGTGCGATCTCGTCGCGTCGGGCGAGCACGGCGTCCATGGCGTCGGGCAGCGCCCGCAGCCCCTCGAGCAGGTCACCGGCTCGGGCGCGGTCCACGACGCCGGCAGCGTCGGCGAGGCCGTGGGCGAGGAGGTAGCCAGCGGCGATCTGCGCGTAGAAGGCCTTGGTCGACGCCACGCTCATCTCCACGTCGCGCCCATCGGAGGTGTAGAGCACGCCGTCGCTCTTCTCGACGAGGTCGCTGCCCCGACGGTTGACGATGGCGATCACCGCTGCACCGCGTGCACGCAGCAGGTCGACGGTCCGGTTCGTGTCGGTCGTCGTGCCCGACTGGCTGATGGCGACGACGAGCACGTCGGACATCTCGTCGACGAGGCGGAAGCCCGACAGCTCGGTGGCCGGCACGGCCTCGGCCCGGAGGGACGGGAGCTGTGCGCCGTCCCCGGCGAAGGCCCGGTCGATGGCCGCAGCGACGCTGCGCCCGGCGATCGCGGCGGTGCCCTGCCCGATGACGTAGACGGTGCGGATCGAGCCCTCGGCCAAGCGGGTGCGGATCTGAGCAGGGAGGGTCTCCTCGGCGAGGAGCACCGTCGGCCGGCCGTCCCGATCGGCGATCCGCCCGCGCAAGGTGTTGCGGACCGAGGTGGGCGCCTGGCCGACCTCCTTGAGGAAGAAGTGCGGCGCGCTGCCTCGATCGATGTCGCGGGTGGTGACCTCGGCGATCTGGACGTCGTCATCTGCCACCGCCAGCTCGGTGCCGTCGTAGGACAGTCGACGCACGCCGTCGAGCGTGCCCGCAGCCGCTCCGTCGAGAACGAGGATCTGCCCGGGCTCACCTGACGCGCCCTGGGGTGCCTCCCCGTCCATCCGGAGGTAGCGCGCCGTCTCCTCGACCACGCCGTAGGGCTCGCTGGCCACGACGAACGCGTCCTCGGCGAGGCCCACGAAGAGCCCTTGGCCGCTCCCGCGCAGGGCGAGGAGGAGGCGGTCTGGCTCAGCCGCCGCGCACGCGGCGATGGCGACCGAGCCTTCGAACGTCGACACCGCAGCACGGAAGGCGCCGACGACGTCGGCCTCAGCGGCGATGCCGCGCGACACGAGCGTGGGGATGACCTTGCCATCGGTGGTGATGTCGTCGGCGATCCGCAGCGCCCGCCGCTCGCGGAGCTCGAGGTGGTTGTCGACGTCGCCGTTCGCCGCGGCCACGACGTAGGGCGCAGCACCCGTGCCGTCGCACGGGTCGCCCTCCTCACAGGAGTCGAGCGGGTGGGCGTTCGGCTCCGAGACGATCCCCACGCTCGCCCAGCGCGTGTGGCACAGCACCGTCGCCCGGGCACCTTCAGCGCTGAGCGCGGCGCGGAGCAGCTCGTCTGAGCGCACCGCCGCACGCAGCGCCCGGCCGTTGTCGCCCAGCTCGCCGATCTCGGCCGCCGCCTTGTAGACGACGCTGAGCAGGCCCTCGGGCGTCCGCACCGCCCCTGAGGTGAACCGTGCGTCGTCGGCGCGCGCGGCGACGACGGCA
>JBBSLC010000118.1:0-9138 GCA_038255685.1 Acidimicrobiales bacterium
GCAGTGGCGTGGGCGGAGCACACCCGGGTCTGGGAGCTGCTCTCGGCGTCGGCCCGCCTTGCGGTGCTCGGGGTCGCCAGCCGTCGGGGCATGGACCCCCTCCTCGCCGCCCGCCTCCGAGAGGGGACCGCAGGTGTCGCCGAGCGCGACGAGTTCCTCGCTGACCTGCTGCAGGGGATCAGGGTCGACCTCAGGGGTGTCGACCTCGATGGCGTGCGCTGCGTGGCCAAGGATCCTGGCGCCGGCCTCGAGGGCGGGGCGGTGGTCACGTTGCTCGAGGACGTGGCGCCGGAGATGGGAGGACCCGTGCCGGTTGGCACCGTCGAGCTCGTCGTCGAGCCAGGTGGTCGGTGGGCGGTGGCTCGGGTCAGGGGTCGGGCGTGAGCGACTTGACGAGCGGCCACCGCCGCCACCTCCCCGTCGCCGTGAGCGCCGAGGCCGCCGCCCTCGCCTGGGCTCGCCAGGAGGCGGCGCCCGCCGGGGCGGTCGTCCTCGTCGACCACGAGATCAGCCCGCGGGGCCGCCTCGGCCGGCTGTGGGAGCGACCCCAGGAGCGAACCGCGACGCTCGCCATGGTGTGGCGCCCGACCGTCCCGCTCGCCAGTGCGGACCTCGTCTGGACCGCCGCCTCGCTCGGGTTGGTGCGGGCGCTCCCTGCGCGCATCGACGGCGCCCCGCCCCGACTCTGGTGGCCGGACGAGGTCGTCGACGAGTCCGGTCGAGTCGTCGGGCAGGTGCGCGCCGAGATCCAGCTCGGTCCCGGCCGGATCACCTCGGCGGTGGTGACGGCGCGCATCGACCTCGACGCCGTCGACGCTGCCGCCCGGACCGACGTGCTCGCCCTGATGGAGGCGGAGCTGGCCCGGGCCGCTGGTGAGCTCGACGCAGGACCCGAGGAGCTGGCGGGTGCGTGGGAGGCGCGGTCGGCGATGGTCGGCCGGCGGGCCATCGCCCACCTGCTGCCGAGGGGAGAGGTGCGGGGCACCGTGGGAGGGGTCGACCCGCACGGGTCGCTGGAGCTCGTCTCCGCCACCGGCCTGCACCAGCGGGTGCCGATCCTCGGACTGGACAGGGTGTCGAGCCGTGAGGAGCGAGGGTGAGCTACGTGGTGCGCACGGTGGTGAGGGCGTAGTCGACCAGCGTCTCGGTCAACGCCACGCCGTGGACCTTCAACGCGTGGTCGCCCACCTTGGCGAGCAGCTCGTCCTTGCTGTCAGCGGTGGTGACCGCTTTGCACGCGACGCCGACGTCGGCGCAGTGGAACTGGAGGGCCACGTCAGGACGCCTTCGCGGTGGGGTTCGACACGTCGGCGACGAGGTCTTCGAGGGCGCCGGCGACGGCCGAGAGGTTGGTGTTGACCTCGCCGAGGAGCTCGCCGAGCGGCTCGGTGCGGTGGGCGATGGCTCGCACGCCGAAGGTGATCTTGCCGAGGGTGTCGGTCGCCCGTCGCAAGATCACGATCACGGTGATGAGGTAGTACGCGAGGACGGCGACGAGGACGGCGATGAGCACCAGGCTGACGATGGCGGCGATGGACATGGAGCCTCTCCCTAGACGATCCGGCGCAGGGCGGTCACGTAGCGGACGGCATGGCCGGTGATCACGTCGACCTCGTCGCGCGTCGTCGCCAAGGCCGGGACGGGGTCAAGGGCTGCCGTGATCCCGACGCCGTGGACGAGGATGTCGTCGGCGTAGGCGTTGATCTCACGACCCGGGCGCAGCACCCGGTTGGCGAGGAAGATCACCAGGGGAGCGACGACCAGCAGCCCGACCACGTTCATGATCCACCAGAGCACCATCGACATCCCCCTCCCTGGGCCATTCTGACCCGGTAGGTGCGAATTGCCAAGACCCTCTTCACGCACGGGCCGGGAGCGCGCGAGCTACAGCTCGAGCGCAGTCGCCGCTGTGGATGAGGCGTCGACGACGAGGTGGCACGCGCACGAGCGTCCGTCGACCACCTCGAGCTCGGGCTCCTCGGTCCGGCATCGGTCGAAGGCCAGCCAGCAGCGCGTGCTGAACCGGCATCCTGTGGGAGGACGAGTCGGGTCGGGAGGTTCGCCGACGAGGATGATGCGGCGCTTCGAGTCGCGCTCGGAGGGGTCGTCGATCGGCACTGCCGAGAGCAGGGCGCGCGTGTAGGGGTGCGCCGGGCGATCGCACACCGTGGCCGCCGGTCCGATCTCCACGATCTTCCCCAGGTACATGACGGCCAGCCGGTGGCTGAGCTGGCGCACCACGCCGAGGTCGTGGGACACGAAGAGGTAGGCGAGTCCGAGCTCCCGTTGGAGCCGGCCCAGGAGCTCGAGCACCTGTGCCTGGATCGGGACGTCGAGGGACGACACGGGTTCGTCGAGCACGAGCACTCGCGGTTCGAGTGCGAGCGCACGGGCGATCCCGACGCGCTGGCGCTGCCCGCCGCTGAGCTGGTGGGGGTAGCGGACGAGGAGGTCATGGTCGAGGCCGACGAGCTCGAAGAGCTCGGCGACCCGCTCCCGCACACCGTTCCGGTGACGACCTTGGATCCGAAGGGGCTCGGCGACGATGTCGCCCACGGTCCGTCTCGGGTTCAGCGATGCGAACGGGTCCTGGAAGACGATCCGGAGACGGGCGTGGACGGCTCGGAGGTCTGCGCCGGCGACCGTGGTGATGTCCTGGCCCTCGAACGTGATGGAGCCGGAGGTGGGTTGGAGCAGTCGCACCACCGAGCGGGCGAGGGTCGATTTGCCGCAGCCCGACTCCCCGACGAGACCGAGCGTCTCGCCCGCTCGGAGCGAGAAGCTCAGGCCGTCCACAGCGTGCACGACGGCGCCACGGCCACCCCCGCGGCTCGGCAGGTGGGTGACGAGGTCCTCGACGTCCAGCACGACCTCCCGTTCGCGGGCGACCGGGTCGGGGCCACGCCTGGCGATGGCGGACCTGCGGGCCAGGAGGCTGGCGGTGTACGGCAGCTTCGGCGCTCGGAACACCTCGATGGCGGGTCCTGACTCGACGACGCGGGCGTCGTGGAGGACCGTGACCACATCAGCGAGCTCGGCGATGACGCCGAGGTCGTGGGTGATGAGGATCATCGCCGTCCCGGTGGCCTCCTGGATCTCCCGGAGGACGCCCAGGACCTGTGCCTGGATGGTCACGTCCAGCGCGGTGGTGGGCTCATCCGCCACGAGCAGCTTGGGTCCGTTGGCGATGGCGATCGCGATCACCGCGCGCTGGCGCATCCCGCCCGACCACTCATGGGGATGATCACGCCAGCGGCGATGCGCCTGGGGGATGCCGACGAGGTCGAGCAGCTCCACCGCCCGTGCTCGTGCGGCGCGACGCGAGATCTTCGTGTCGTGGAGGTGGATGGCTTCGGCGATCTGGTCACCGATGCGCAGCGAGGGGTGCAGCGACGTCAGCGGATCCTGGAGGACCAAGCCGATGTCCCGCCCCCGGATGCGCCGGAGCTGTCGCGAGGTCATCTCGAGGAGGTCCGCTCCGTCGAGCAGCGCCTCCCCGCCTGTGATCCGGGCGGGTGGCTCGTCGAGGAGCCGGAGCGCGGCCTTCACCGACACGCTCTTGCCTGCCCCGGACTCCCCGACCAGCCCGAGCGTCTGTCCAGCGTGTACGGCGAAGCTGACGGCGTCGACGGCGCGGAAGGAGCCCTCGCTGGTGTCGAAGTCGACCGTCAGGTCGCGTACCTCGAAGACAGGGGTGGTCGCAGCGGTCAACGCCGGCCGCCGAGCGCGTCGGTGATGCCGTCCCCCAGCAGGTTCAAGCCGAGCACGGCCACGACGATCGCGAGTCCAGGGAAGATCGAAGCCCACCACGCCACCCGGAGCAGCTGCTGGCCTTGGCTGGCGAGGTAGCCGAGGCTGATCACGTTCGGGTCGCCCAGGCCGAGGAAGCTGAGGCTGGCTTCGATGAGCATGACCTGCGCGGCGATGAGGCCGACGGTGACGACCGTCGAAGGCATGACGTTGGGGAGGAGCTCGCGCACGATGATCCGGGCGCTCGAGGCACCGTCGGCGCGCGCGGCGTCGACGAACTCCCGCTCGCGCAGTGAGAGGACCTCGGCCCGGATGACGCGCGCCAGGAGCGGCCAGCTCGTCAGCCCGAGGACGATCACGAGCCGGTCGATGCCCGCCCCGAAGAGGGCGACGACGACGATGGCGAGGAAGAACCGGGGGATCACCTGCACGAACTCGGTTGCTCGCATGGCGATGTCGTCCACCCGACCGGTCCGGTAGCCGGCCACCATGCCGACCACCATGCCGATGGCGATGACGGCGAGGGCGACGGCGAGGGCGACGAGCACCGAGGTCCTGAGCCCGTGCAGCACGCCGCTGAGGAGGTCGCGACCGAGCGCGTCGGTACCCATCGGATAGGTCCACGACGGGCTGGCCAGCGAGGGTCCGTCCACGGCGAGCGGGTCGCGCGCCACCACCTCGGGTCCCACGGCGCCGGCGACCGCGACCACCGCGACGAGCGCAGCGCCGACGGCGCCGGACGGCCTGCGAACCACCGCTCGCAGCCACCTGCCCTTGGCCGTCACCTTCCGCCCGACGAGGCCGGGTGCGCCGATCTCGTCAGCGGTAGCGGACACGGGGATCCAGCCAGGCGTAGGTGAGGTCGGTCAGGAGGTTGGCGATCACGACGGTCAGAGCGATGATGAGGAAAAGCCCGAGGACGATCGGGGTGTCGCGTGCCTGGACGCTGCTGACGAGCAGCCCGCCGAGGCCGGGCCAGGAGAACACCGCCTCGACGACGATGGTGCCGGCGACGAGGTGCCCGACGCGCCCCCCGATCACCGTCACGACGGGGAGCAGCGCCCTCCGGAGGGCGTGGCGGATGAGCACCCTGGCCTCGCTCGCGCCCTTGGCACGGGCAGTGGTGATGTGGTCTCGACCGAGCTCGTCGAGGAGCCCGGCCCGGGTGAGGCGAGCGACCGCCGCGATCTCCTGGGCGGCGAGGACGAGCACGGGGAGCACGAGGTGGTGGGCGAGATCGACGAGGTGGCCGAACCCGGTCGCGCTCGACCTGGCTGATGTCATGCCCTGCACCGGGAACCAACCGAGCCGCAGGGCGAACACGAGGATGGCGAGCTGGCCCGCCAGGAACGCGGGCGCGGCGTACAGGCCGAGTGACGTTGCGCCGATCACCGCGTCGCGCATGCCGTGCGGCCGAGCGGCAGCGGCGACACCGACGGCGATGCCGACGATCGTCGAGACGATGAGCGCCGTCGTCGTGAGCAGGAGGGTGGCGGGGAGCCGGGCCCACACCACCTCGAGGGCGGGGAGGCCTCGCGTGTACGAGGTGCCGAGATCTCCGCGCACGACGTTGCCCGCGTACGTCGCCAGCTGGCTGAGGAACGGCTCATCGAGTCCGAACCGCTCTCGTATCCGGTCGTAGTAGGCGGCATCCCCGCTGTCCCCGGCGAGGGCCAAGACCGGGTCACCGGGAGCAGCGTGGACCAGCAGGAAGCCGATGAGCAGGATGCCAGCACAGGTCGGGACGAGCTGGACGAGGCGCCACAGGACGTAGCGCCTCGTCATGGCCGCTCGGGGGTCAGCTGCAAGCGGCGGTCTCGGCGAAGTGGCCCGATGGCCCGAAGTCGCTGCACTCGGAGGTGAAGACGCGAGTCGACTGCGTCTCGACGATCGGCAGGTAGGGGAGGTCTTCCGCCACCAGCTCCTGGATCTCGCGGTAGAGCTCCCCGCGCTCGTCCTGGTCGATCGTGGTCGACGCTTCTGCGAAGAGGGCATCGACGTCGGCGTTGCTGTAGCCGGCGGCGTTGCTGAACGGGACCGGACCGATGCGTGCGGAGTCGAACATCCTGCGGACGCCGATCTCGGGGTCCTGACCGTTGCAGTACGAGATGATGTTCGTGTCGAAGGCACGGTCGGTGAACACCGTGGATGCGAACACCGGTGGGTCGAGCGGTCGCAGCGTCACGTCGATCCCCACCCCTGCGAGCTGCGCACGGAAGAGCTCCCCGTAGGCGGCGAACGTCGGGAAGTGCAAGAAGTCGAAGGCGAGCGGCGTGCCGTCCTCGACGCCTTCCACGCCCGTCGCCGTCCGGGTGCCGTCGCCGTCGCGGGTCCAGCCAGCGCCGTCCAGCAGCGTCGCTGCCGCTTCGACGTCGAAGTCGGGCAGCTCGACGTCGTCGGCGTGGGCGAAGGCGATGCCGCTCGAGATCGGCGCCTCGGCCACCAGGCCGCCACCGAAGAGCACGCGCTCGAGGAACTGGTTGCGGTCGAGGGCGTGGCCGACGGCGCGACGCACCGCTTGGTCGGCGAAGATCGGCCGGTCGAGGTTGAAGGCGACGGTCATGATGCAGTTGGCGCCGCCGGGGTTGATGAGCGTGTCGAGCGTGTCGTAGTCAGCATCCCCGCGCAGGCGCTCGAGCTCGGGGCCTGGCGTGTCGAACAGGAAGTCGACCTCACCGGACTCGAGCGCGGCCAGGCGGCTCGCCCCGTCTTCGATCACCCGCATCACGACCTCGTCGAGCAGGGGGAGCCCATCCTTGAAGTAGTCCTCGTTCCGCTCCATGCGCACCTCGGAATCCGGTGTGTACGAGACGAAGCGGAACGGGCCGGTGCCGACCGGCTCGTTGTTGGCAGGGTTCTCGAGCGGGTCGGTCCCCTCGTAGATGTGCGCGGGCAGGATCGGAGCCTCGGTGACGTCGAGCTGCTGGAGCAGCGGGGCGTACGGCTCGGCGAAGGTGAAGACGACGGTCTGGTCGTCGGGCGCCTCGATCGAGGTGATGTTGCTGCCGATGGAGCTGGCCGTGCGGGAGTGCAACGAGGTGAGGACCTCGTTGAAGGAGTAGACGACGTCGGCGGCGGTGAAGGGCTCGCCGTCGTGCCAGGTCACGTCTTCGCGCAGGGCGAACGTGTACGTTGCACCGTCGTCGGTGATCTCCCAGGACTCGGCCAGCTCAGGCTGAGGCTCGCCGTCGGCATCGAGCTCGACGAGGCCGTTGAACATGAGCTCAGAAGCCGTGTGTGTGCCACCGCTGGTCGTGATCGCCGGGTTGAGACCGCCGGGGTCGCTCGAGATGGCGACCACGAGCGTGCCGCCGGCGACGGGTGCGGACGTCGTCGTCGTCTCTGCTTCCGTGGTCGTCGACGAGACCTCACCGGCAGCGGTGTCGGTCTCCTCGCCGTCGTCGCTGCTGCATGCAGCGAGCAGCAGGCCAACCGTCACGAACAGCGCCGGCCAACGATGATGACGTCGCATCGGATCCCCCAGGAGTCCCGTCACGGCGCTTCGCCGTGAGCGATCGGCAACCTACGCGTGAAGCCTGGTCGCAGGTAAGTGTCGGACGCACTGACCACGGACATCGAGCCTGTGCCGGTCGCACCCGGTGATGGTCGACCGAGGCCTCGACCGGTCGCCAGCTCGACGCCCCGACCGCACACGTGCGTCGAACCTCCGAGCTGCCCTCGTCGCCGGCGCGTCTGTTGCTGCGGTCGTTGCGGTCGCCCTCGCCTACCGGCAGCGACTGGTGGAGCGGGTGTCCTGGGTCGCCCCGCAGGGTCGTCGTGTCGTGACGTCGACGTCCGGGTCGTGGATCGACCGCATCCGCTGCCCCGTCCACCTCGTGGCAGGGGTCGACGACGCCGTCCTCGATCACGCCCACCTCCGCCATGTCTCGACCTCCCACGCCAACGTGACGTACGACGAGCGTCCCGGGGGACACGACCTCCCCCTCACCGATGCAGCGCACTGCGCCGGGCTGATCGGTCGGACTGCACGGGAGCTCTCCTGAGCGCCGCGAGGTGGCACGCCCGAGGCCGCCATGGCTACGCCCGAGGGGTGCGCTCGCGCTTCCAGTAGCCGCGCACCGTTGCGTGGTCGCGGGGAACGTCGCGCTCCTCGAAGAGGTGGCGCCGGATGCGTTGCACCCCGGCGGCTTCGCCTGCTGCCCACACGCGCGTGCCGAGGACGAGCTCGGTGGCTCGGACGGCGGCGAGGAGGGCGTCGCCTGGAGGGGCACCCTGCGTCAGCGCCGACCACTCGACCGTCGCCGCCGGGTGGTCGGGCAGGGAGAGCTTCGCATCGGCGTGGACGACCTCGATGTGGACCTGGACAGGCGTCTCCGCGGGCAGCGCTTCGAGCAGCTGGCTGATCGCCGGGATGGCGCTCTCGTCACCGGCGAGGAGGAAGGCGGGCGCACCAGCGTCGATGGCGTAGCCGCGACCCGGACCTGAGATGGCGACGGGATCGCCGGTCGCGGCCCCCGCAGCCCACCCCGACGCCACGCCCCCACCGTGGATGACCACGTCGAGGTCGAGCTCGAGGGCCACGGGATCGACGTGTCGGGGCGTGAAGGTCCGGATCGTGGGACGGCTCCCGTCGGGCAGGAGGAACTCGTTCCCGTTCCACTGCGGCGTGACGAGCTCGCCGCCGTCGGGTGCGAGCAGCACCCGCACGCTCGCCGCCGGCTCGTCGACTGCCAGCCCCTCCAGCTGCGGTCCAGCGACCGTGACCCGCACCATGCGTGGTCCGAGGTGCTCCACCCGCCGCACCTGGGCGTGGCGGAACGTCGGCGGCTCGCGCCGGGTGCGCAGCATCATCTGTCGATCACCGGGCCGGCGTGAGGATGCCGAGGCGGTGCAGGGTCGCCCGGAAGGCGCCGAACAGCTCGAGGGCGGCGAGCTCGTCGGCCCCGACCCAGCGGCACTCGCTCGTCTCCCAGCTGCAGGACACGGGCGCGTCGAACGGCTCGGTCACGTCGACGACGACCGTCCAGTAGGACCAGCCACCGTGGTCGTCCTCGTGGACCTCGGCGACGACCACGTCGCCGAGGACGTGGTCGATCTCCTCCCGGAACTCACGAAGGGCGCCCTCGAGTGGGCTCTCACCGCGGTCGATCGCCCCACCGGGGATCGACCACGTCCCGCCGTGGTGGCAGAGCGGCGATCGGAGTGCGACGAAGTATGCCGTGTCCCCGTCGCCGACGGCGCACCGGACGAGGACGCCCGCCGCCCCGAACCGGCCCCACCTCCTGCTGCCGTCCTGCAACGTGACGAACCCGTCACCGGACCCCGCCGTCACCGGTTCCCCTCCAGCGGGCCCGGTTCGAGGCTCGACACGTCGAAGGAGACGCCAGCGACCACCGCTGACCGTTCGGCACCGGGGCGGGTGAGGCC
>JBBSLC010000119.1:0-9111 GCA_038255685.1 Acidimicrobiales bacterium
AAGAGCGCCTTCCTGCCGTTCGACCAGCGACTCGCGATCATCAACGAGCGCATCAAGCCCGGCTTCGCCGCCCTGCGGGCACACGCCCTCACCGTCACCGGCTGAGCCCCTCGCGCAGGTGCGGTGGCGGGCAGACGCCGCTCAGGTCCTGTCGGTGACCACGGGCAGCTCGGTCGCGCGACGACGTCGGAGTGCCAGGCCGGCGTACCCGACCACGACGGCCACGGCGCCGACCAGCTGGAGCACCGGTGTGGCGTCGCCGGGGTAGACGACGCCCTCGAGGTAGCGGTCGACGAAGCCGCCCTCGTAGCCACCCTCGCCGGCGAGGCGCCGGAAGTGCTTCTCGAGCGGGGTGAGGGGGCAGTCGAACCCGACGGTGACGATCACGAGGCCGTAGAGCGCGGCCGGCACGTGGAGCCAGATCAGGCGGGGCCACCTCCACGCCAGCAGCGCCCCGAGGCCGACGAAGAGGATGAAGCCGAGGTGGAGCACCACCACGGCGTCGGCGACGATGCGCGCCCCCACGTCAGGCGTCCGCAGAGGGGTGGCGGGCGACGGCGTCTTCGAGGGCCTGCGCGTCGAGGATGAGCTTCCACGAGGCGAGACCGTGCACACAGACCCCGTCGGGGCGCACGAGGCACTCGTCGGGACAGCGGCAGACGTCGTCGCCGAGCCAGTCGGCGAGCGTTGCTTCGTCGGGCTCCGCCCAGCCGCTGTTCACCTCGAACCAGTCGTGGGTCGTGCGCAGCGCCGCGCCGATCAGGTCCGCCATCGGACCAGTCTCGCCCACCGCAGGCAGTCACGGACGTCGTGTGCTCGAATGCGACCGTGCCGTCGAACGAGGTGCCCAAGGCGAGCCGGCACGCTTTCTGGACGCTGGACGACCTCTGGCGGGGTCGATCGTCCAGAAACCTCGACCGGCACGCTCTCTGGACGCTGGAGCACCGGTGGGGTGGTCGATCGTCCAGAAACCGCGGCGGGCTGGCGTGAGGGCGTCGCCGAGGGTGGAGGAGCTGTTGGCCTCCCTCGACGTCGGCGAGAAGGCATCGCTCACGATCGGCTCGGGGGCGTGGCACACCGTGGCGCTCCCCGACCACCGGGTCGGGCGGGTCAAGGTCACCGACGGCCCCACCGGTGCCCGTGGCGACGGCCGGAGCGGGGCGCGAGCGACGTGCTTCCCGGTCGGCGTGGCCCTCGGCTCCTCGTGGAGCACCGAGCTGCTGGCCGAGGTCGGCGCAGCGCTCGCCGGTGAGGCACGGACGAAGGGCGCCCACGTGCTGCTCGGCCCCACGGTGAACCTGCAGCGCACACCGGTCGGC
This sequence comes from Acidimicrobiales bacterium, assembly GCA_038255685.1. GTDB lineage: Bacteria > Actinomycetota > Acidimicrobiia > Acidimicrobiales > CADCSY01 > CADCSY01. The sequence continues at coordinate 1,320 of JBBSLC010000119.1, forward strand.
GGGCGGAACTTCGAGTGCTACAGCGAGGACCCGCTGCTCACCGCACGTCTCGCGATCGCCTTCATCGGCGCCCTGCAAGCAGGTGGGGTCGGCGCGTCGATCAAGCACTTCGTTGGCAACGACGTCGAGCACGATCGCCACCACGTGAGCGCCGACATGGACGAGCGGACCCTCCGCGAGGTGGCGCTGCTCCCCTTCGAGCTGGCCGTGCGGGAGGTCGACCCGTGGACGGTCATGGCGGCCTACAACCAGGTCAACGGCGAGCACGCCACCTCGTCGCGCCGGCTCCTCACCGAGATCCTCAAGGAGGAGTGGGGATGGTCGGGGCTCGTCGTCTCCGATTGGGGCGCGGTGACCGAGACGGCGGCCACCGCCGTCGCCGGCTGTGACCTCGAGATGCCGGGACCGCAGGGCTGGCTCGGGCCTCGGCTCGCCGAGGCGGTGGCTGCCGGCGACGTCGCCGAGGACGTGCTCGACGAGCTCGCCCGCCGGGTGCTGCACCTCGCCGAGCGGGCCGGGCGCCTCGACGACGAGGACGAGCCGGCCGAGCGCTCCGTCGACACGCCGGCGCTGCGAGCCCTCACCCGCCGTGCCGCCGTGGAGGGGATGGTGCTCCTCCGCAACGACGGCGTGCTCCCACTCGATCGCGCAGCGATCACCAAGGTCGCCGTCATCGGCCCGAACGCCGAGGTGGGCATGGTCCAGGGCGGTGGCAGCAGCCAGGTGCTCGTCCACGGCGAGGTGGTCGGCCCGCTCGACGCGCTGCGCGCTGCGCTCGGGTGCGACGTCGAGGTCGTCCACGAGCCGGGACCGAGCATCGCCAAGTTCGCACCGATGATCTCGCCCGACCGGTGGCTGGGCGGTGATGCCGCCGGGACCCCTCGCATCTCGAGCATGCCCTTTGCCACCGTCAGCGCCGACGGCCCCGTCCTGGTCGAGCTGTTCGACGGCGACGACCTCGGCGGCACCGTCGTGCGGACCCACCGGGCGAGCGACATCACGACCACGTTCTTCGGGCGCCTGCGACCCCTCGCCGACCCGAAGCACTTCTCCGGGCGCTTCTCGGGGACCTACGTCCCGGCCGAGACCGGCACCCACGTGCTCGGCCTCTCGGTGGTCGGTCGGGGACGGGTGCTGCTCGACGGGGTCGAGGTGCTCGACGCCTGGACCGACCCACAGCCGGGGGACACGTTCTTCGGCAACGGATCCGCCGAGATCAGCGCCGAGGTCGCCCTCGTCGAGGGCGAGCCGGTCGAGGTCGTCCTCGAGTACCGCCGGGAGGACACCGGAGCCGACGTGGCCGGCGTGCGCTTCGGGGTGCGGCCTCCCGAGGCCGAGGACCTCGTCGAGCGTGCCGCTGCGGCGGCGGCCGATGCTGACGTGGCGGTGATCGTGGTCGGCACGACCTCGGAGTGGGAGACGGAGGGCAACGACCGGACGACCATGGACCTCCCCGGCCGCCAGTCCGAGCTCATCGAGGCGGTCGCTGCTGCAAACCCCCGCACGGTCGTGGTCGTCAACGCCGGCAGCCCCGTCGACACCGCGTGGGCGCTGCGCTGCGCTGCGGTGCTCCAGGTGTGGTTCGGCGGCCAGGAGATGGGCCCGGCCCTCGCCTCGGTCCTGCTCGGCGAGGACGACCCCGGCGGTCGGCTGCCACACACCGTCCCCGTCCGTCTGGAGGACCATCCGGCGGCGGCGAGCTACCCGGGGCGGGACGGTCGCCTGCCCTACGACGAGGGCGTCCTCGCCGGCCACCGCTGGTACGACGCGCAGGGCATCGAGCCCCGCTTCCCGTTCGGCCACGGTCTGTCCTATGCCACGTTCGAGTGGGGTGATCCAGCGCTCGACGTGGTCGACGCCTCGGTGGGCGTGCCGCACGTCAGGGTCACCGTCCCGGTCGCCAACACGAGCGACCGGTCCGGTCACGAGGTCGTCCAGCTCTACGTCCGCCCGCCGGCGGGCTCGGGCCGCCCCGACGCCGAGCTGAAGGGCTTCACCAAGCTCCACCTCGACGCGGGAGCGTCGGCCGAGGCGGTCATCGAGCTCGACGAGATCGCCTTCCGCCACTGGGACGGAGCCACCGCTGGCTGGACGGTCGTGCCGGGGCGCTACGAGCTCCTCGTCGCCGCCTCCTCCCGTGACATCCGCTCGACCGTCCCGATCGAGCTCGGGCGGGGCGACTGAGGCCGCGGGTCAGCTGCCCTTCGCCTGCCCTCCGAGCTCGGCCAGCACGGCGCGGAACGTCTCGTAGCGCTCGCGACCGACGGCATCGGCCCAACCGTCCTCCATGGCACCGATGCCCTCGACAGCCATGCGCCGGACCCGGTCGCCCGCAGCGGTCCGGCGGACGACGACGGCGCGGCCGTCCGACGGGTCGGTCGACACCGACACCCAGCCGAGCTCCTGCAGCTCGGCGATGCGCTTCCCGACCGCTTGCTTGGTGATCCACGCACCGCTGGCCAGCGACGACGGGCGTGCACCCTTGTTCGGGATGATGTCGAGGATGCGGCCGTGCGAGCCCCGGAAGCCTCCGAGCGCCCCCGACAAGATGGCTCGCAGGTCTGCGTCGATGCGACGCTGGAGCGCCTCGAGGGCGGCGAGGACGTGTGAGGGATGGGCATCGGAAATCTCGTCAACCATGTTGACGATTCTAGTCAACTCGGTTTACCTTTGCCACATGACGACCCACATCGACGAGGACGACCTGCTCACCGCCGTGCGAGCGGCCACCGGTCGGTCCGATGCACGCCTCGGGCCCTGGCGGGTCGAGCCGTCGGCCCACCGGGTGGAGAACATGACCACCGACAGCCTCGATCGGGTGGCGGGGGAGCTGGCAGACGGCACGCCCTGGTCGCTGTTCGCCAAGGTGCTGCACCCGGCCTCGGCGTCGCCGCTGTGGCACGTGATCCCCGAGGAGCACCGTGGCGCCGTCCTGGAGGACCTGCACTGGCTCGACGAGCCACGCCTCTACCGGTGCGGGCTCGCCGACGGGCTCCCCAGGGGGCTGCGCATGCCCGATCTCCACCACGTGTCCGAGGGGCCGGATCGCATCACGCTGTGGCTCGAGGACGTCGTCGACGTCGGCCCGTGGGACGTCGATCGCTACCACCGGGCGGCGGTCGCCCTCGGCCGACTCGGCGGGCGGTGGCCGGGCAGCTCGGCGACCGATGCGCTCGGGATCGGACCCCGCCCGATGGCACGCCTGTTCTTCGGCAAGATCATGAACGTCGACGTGCCCGCCCACGCCGAGGACGCCTTCTGGGCCGACCCCGCCGTGGCCGCGGTGGTCGACGACCGCCACCGGGTCGACCTCGAGCGCCTCAGGGATGTCATGCCGGTGCTGCTCGGCCGGCTCGACCGGCTGCCCCACGGCCTCGCGCACGGCGATGCCACCCCGCACAACCTCCTGGAGCCAGGCGACGCGACGTTGGTGGCGATCGACTGGAGCTACGGCTCGTGTGCTGCGCTCGGGAGCGACCTGGGCCAGCTGCTGGCTGGTCGGGTGGAGACCGGCGAGGTCGACCCCTGCCAGCTCGACGAGCTCGGCGCCACGATCGTGGACGGCTACCTGGAGGGTCTGACCAGCGAGGGGAGCGTCGCCGACCGCCCGTCGGTCGAGGAGGCGTGGGCCACGAACCTGGCCGTCCGGTCGGTGTTCTCCGCCCTGCTGCTCGACCACCGGCCCGACCTCGAGGGCGACGATCGCCAGGCCCTGCTCGAGCGAAGGGCCGCCCTCGGCCGCTTCGGTCTCGACCTGGTCGAGCGGGTCATGACGCGGACCTGACCGATCGGCGATGCGGTCGCCGGCTACATCCCGGCGGGGTGCCAGACGGTCTTGATCTCCATCGAGGCGAGGACGTCGTGCGGGGTCTGGGCGTCGTCGTCGAGCCAGTCGTCGTCGGGCGCCGGCGGGATCACGCGCGTGGTGCTGGCCGCTGCGACCCGCTCGGCATCGGACCACAGCTCGTGCGGTGCACCGGTGAGGTCGAGGACGTCGACGTCGAGGTGCCCGGCGAGCCAGGGGACGAGCTCGGCGGTGCGGCCGGTGATGATGTTCACGACGCCGGCGGGGACATCGGAGGTGGCGAGCACCTCGCCGAGGGTCACGGCGGCGAGCGGCCAGCGCTCGCTGCTGAGGGAGACCACAGCGTTGCCACCGGCCAACGCAGGGGCGAGGCGGGTGACGAGACCGAGGAGGGAGGGCACCTCGGGGGCGACGATGCCCACCACGCCGGTCGCCTCCGGTGCGCTCACGTTCCAGTACGGGCCGGCGACGGGGTTGCGGGTGCCCGCCACCATCTGCACCTTGTCGGCCCAACCGGCGTACCAGACCCACCGGTCGACAGACATGGCGACCTCGCCCTCGGGATCGTCGACCCCGGTCGCTGCGACCTCGTCGACGAGCTGCGCGGCCCGCCCCTCGAGCACCTCGGCCACCCGGTAGAGCACCTGGGCGCGGTTGTAGGCGGTCCGCCCGGCCCATCCGGCCTGCGCGGCCCGCGCCGCACGCACTGCGTCGCGCAGGTCCTTGCGCGAACCCTGCGCCGCCCACGCCAGCACCTCGTCCCCGTCTGCTGCGTGGACGGGGTACGAGCGCCCCGACTCCGATCGGGGGAAGGCGCCACCGATGAACAGCTTGTAGGTCTTGCGGACCGGCAACCGGTCCCCGGCGGTGCTCATCGGCGGTCCAGGGACACGTAGCCCTCGAGGCCGTGGAGGCCGCCCTCGCGGCCGAAGCCGGACTCCTTGAACCCGCCGAAGGGGCTCGTCGGGTCGAGCTTGTTGAACGTGTTGGCCCACACCACGCCGGCCTTCAGCCGCTCGGCGGTCCAGAGCACCTTGGACCCCTTCTCGGACCAGACGCCCGCCGAGAGGCCGTAGGGCGTGTTGTTCGCCTTTGCGACCGCCTCCTCGGGCGTGCGGAACGTGAGCACGGCGAGGACCGGGCCGAACACCTCCTCCCGTGCGATGCGATGGGTCTGGCTCACCCCGGTGAAGATCGTCGGCGGGAACCACCAGCCCCTCTCGGGGAGCGTGCACGGCGGGGACCAGCGCTCGCCGCCCTCGTCCTCGCCGGCCTCGACGAGCGACGTGATGCGCCCCAGCTGGGCCTCGGAGTTGATGGCGCCGATGTCGGTGTTCTTGTCGAGCGGGTCACCGAGGCGCAGCGTGGCGAGCCGGCGACGCAGCTTGTCGAGCACGAGCTCCTCGACCGACTCCTGCACGAGCAGGCGCGACCCGGCACAGCAGACGTGGCCCTGGTTGAAGAAGATCCCGTTGACGATCCCCTCCACGGCCTGGTCGATGGCGGCGTCGTCGTAGACGATGTTGGCCGCCTTGCCACCGAGCTCGAGGCTGAGCCGGGTGCGGGTGCCGGCGAGCGCCTCTTGGATCTGACGCCCGACGCCCGTCGAGCCCGTGAACGCAACCTTGTCGAGACCCGGGTGGGCGACGAGGGCGGCGCCGGTCGCACCACCGCCGGTGACGATGTTCACGACGCCCGGCGGCACCTCGGCCTCGGCCAGCACCTCGGCGAGGAGCAGGGCGGTGAGGGGCGTCGTCTCCGCCGGCTTCAGCACGACGGTGTTGCCGGTGGCGAGCGCAGGCGCGATCTTCCACGCCGCCATCAGCAGCGGGAAGTTCCAGGGGATGACCTGACCGACGACGCCGATGGGGCGGGGGGTGCGGTTGGCGAACGCCCAGTCGAGCTTGTCGGCCCAGCCGGCGTGGTGGAAGAAGTGGGCCGCGGCGAGCGGCACGTCGATGTCGCGGCTCTCCTTGATCGGCTTGCCGCCGTCGAGGGTCTCCAGCACGGCGAACTCCCGGGCCCGCTCCTGGAGCTGGCGGGCGATGCGGTACAGCACCTTGGCCCGCTCCTTGCCGGGCACGTCGCGCCAGCGCTGCTCGTAGGCCTCGCGGGCAGCCGTGACGGCCAGGTCGACATCCTCGTCGCCGGCCTCGGCGACCTCGGCGAGGGGCTCCTCGGTCGCAGGGTTGGTGGTCGTGATCGAGCGCCCGGAGCGCGCCTCGACCTCCTCGCCACCGATGAAGAGCCCGTAGGTCGGCCGGATGGTGACGATGTCGGTGCCCTCGCGGCTCGGCGCGTAGGCGAACCCGCCGTCGGTGGGCTCCACCCCCGCCAGGGCTCCCATCGGCGCGTCGATCTCCTCGCCCGCCATCAGGCGGCCCCCCCTCGAACTGTGCGGGTTGTCCCGTGCCTGGCACCAGAGGACCCGCACAGAACGGGACGGCAGCCGGCCCCCCGTCGAACTGTGCGGGTTGTCCCGTGCCTGGCACCAGAGGACCCGCACAGAACGGTGGGGTGGTGGCGACCGGCGGGAGGCGACATCAGTCGACGCTGAGGTGGTCGGGCCGGGTGTAGCGGCCGGTTGCCTGGAAGCGGAGCTGGAGGAGCACGTCGTTGAGCAGGCTCGACGCACCCATCCGGAACAGGTCGGGGGTGAGCCACTCGGGTCCGAGGGTCTCTTGCATGAGCACGAGGTACTGCCAGCCCTGCTTCGCGGTCCGGACACCGCCGGCGGCCTTGAAGCCGATCTGGCGACCGGTCTGGTCGGCGAAGTCGCGGATGGCCTCGGCCATGGCGAGCGCCATCGGCAGGGTGGCGGCCGACGGCACCTTGCCGGTCGAGGTCTTGATGAAGTCGGCACCGGCAGCCATGGCGAGCGCGGACGCTCGCCGCACCTGGTCGTACGTGCCGAGCTCGCCGGTCTCGAGGATCACCTTGAGGTGGGCGGGCCCGCACGCCTGGCGGGATGCCGCGATCTCGTCGAACGCCCGCCGGTAGTCACCCGACAGGAACGCCGAGCGGTTGAGCACGATGTCGATCTCGTCGGCCCCGGCACCGACCGCCATGCGGATGTCGTCGAGGCGGACCTCGAGGGCGCTCATCCCCGCCGGGAACGCTCCGGCGACGCTTGCCACCTTGACGCCGCTGCCCGCGAGCGCCTCGACTGCCGTCGCCACCATGAGCGGGTAGACGCACACGGCCGCAACCGACGGCACCGTGGCGTCTGACGGATCGGGTCGAGTCGCCTTGGCGCACAGGCTGCGCACCCGCCCCGGTGTGTCGGCACCTTCGAGCGTGGTGAGGTCGATGCAACGGATCAGCAGGCTGAGGGCGGCGAGCTTGGCGTCCTTCTTGATCGAGCGCCCGCCGAGGGCGGCGGCCCGCTCCTCGAGGCTGACGGCATCGACTGGCGGCACCCGCAGTACCGTCCCCTCGACCGAGGGGTTCCACGGGGGCAGCCCGGGCGTCTCGATCGCAGCCAGCACCCGAGCAGTCTGCCAGCCGGCGTGTTCCCGCACGACGGTGGCTCAGCCGGTGGTCGTCAGCTCCTTGGCCAGGTGCTCCATGCCGTCGAGGTCCTCGATGATGAAGTCGAGCAGGACGGACAGGTCCGGCACCAGCTCACGGCAGCTGATCAGGCCCCAGTCGAGCTTGTCCTGGTAGCTCTGCACGGTGATGTTCAGGCCCTGTCCGTCGACCACGATCGAGACCGGGTAGTAGTGCTCGAGCTTGGCCCCGGCGGCGTAGAGCGGCTGGCGGGGTCCGGGGACGTTCGACACCACGAGGTTCACCGTCGGGTTCATGCGGTCCCCGAGGCGGAACCGCGTCGACATCCGCATGGCCCGGGTGAAGACCGCAGGCGGCGAGAACTGGGCGAACTCGGTGAGCGCCTCTGCCGGCAGCGCGCCGAACGCCTCCTTGGCGTCGCCCATCGAGTCGTGGATCGCCTGCAGCCGAGCCAGCGGGTCGGCGGTGTCGGTCGGC
>JBBSLC010000120.1:0-8817 GCA_038255685.1 Acidimicrobiales bacterium
AACAGAAGCGGTGGTGGACGGCTGGGAGAGACCAGCTGACGGTCGGAAAGACGACTGCACCACGGGGAAGACGTGGCGACGTGGGCACCCGGGCCCGAGGTAGCGACAGGCCTCGAACTCGGGAATGGTCGTAGCACGTGCTCCTCGCACTCGACGGACGAGGGTTCGAATCCCTCCAGCTCCACCCGCAGCACCACCACGATGCCCCGCTCAGGCGGGGCATCGTCGCGCCGGGTCCACAGCATGAGCCGCAGTCGGCCTCGCCATGCGGATGTCGCAGGTGACCCCGGCTCCCCCTTCAGGAACGCAGGACCTCGACCGGACACGTCACCCCGGGCGACGACGCAAGCCGCAGATCGGCGGTGACGAGCGGACAACCGAGTCGCTCGGCGAGCGCCACGTACACCGCGTCATACGCCGTCACGTTCTCGCGGAGCTCGTACGACCGACGCATCAGCGGCAACGCCGGGTACCGGACGAGATCGACGTCCTCGAGGTCATCGATGGCGACCGAGAACCTCTTCGGGGAGAGACCACCGGCGATCCACCGCTTCCGCAGCACGGCGACCGTCTCGACGTCGACGAGGTCCGGTGCTGCAAGATCGTCACCGGCCGTCAGTCGCACGCGCGCTGCGCGACCGTCTGCTCCGTCATCGGCCAGCGCGTTTGCCAGGATCGACGCGTCGACGACGATCAAGACGCGGGGCGTTCTGCATCGAGATCAGCGACCGCCTGCGCGAGCCCGACCTTGCCACCGCGACGGTTGGACACACGCGCGAAGACCTCGTCAGGCGTCGGTCGCCGTGCCAAGCGAGTCAGCTCGGAGGTGAGGTACTGCTGCAGCGATTGTCCCCGGTGCTCGGCGCGATCCTGCAGCGCACCGTGGACGTCATCAGGGAGATCTCGCACGAGGATGCTCGGCACGCTTTCATTCTGATAGCACTCCGACCAGAGCGCAACCCCTCGGCCTAGGGTTCGCTGCGTGCCAGGTGCCACGCCCCACGACTCCAGCACGGGAGCCGACGACGGCGTCCCCCGCACGTACGGGACGGGGCCGAGCGAACCGCTGTGCCTCGCCGACGAGCCGGGGACCTGGGCCGAGGTCGACGTCGACGCCCCTCCGACTCGGGTGTGGGAGGTGGTCACCGACCTCGACGCCCCGGCTGCGTTCTCACCGAGGGGTGGATCGGCAACTCCTTCTTCTGCGAGACCGCCGACACCTACTTCGACGAGATCGCGACGGGCGCAGCGACCGCCGGCCGAGCCCTGGCTGACCTCGACCTCACCGTGTCGGTGAGCTGCGAGGTCACCGACGACCTCGAGGAGGCAGGCCGTCGCCACGCGGCGGGCTACGCGTTCACGTTCGGGGCGATGGGCTCGGGCCGCACGAACTTCTACAACCAGGCCTTCGAGCGGCAGGGCTTCGGGGACGCGGTCGCCGAGGTGCAGCGGCTGTGGCTGGCCGGCGACCGCGACGCTGCCGGGCGGGCCGTGCCGGTCGAGATCGGGTTGCGCACCAACCTGATCGGACCACCGGAGGAGATCACCCGGCGCCTCCGCCAGTACCGGGACTGCGGGGTCGACACGCTACGGCTCAACCCGATGGGAGCGACGCTCGACGAACAGCTCGCCGGTCTCGGCCAGCTCCTCGACCTCGTGCGCGCGGTCAACGCCGAACCTGGCTGACGACCCGGGCGCACCGACCCGTCCGATCAGCCAGCCAGGGCTGCCAGCGACTCGCAGAAGCGCTGGTGGCGCGCGAGCACGGCGTCGACCGGGTCGCACACCTCGGCGCTCGCCACCGCTGCGACGGCGGCCTCGAGCCGGACCCGGGCACGTCTCGCCCGCCGACGGGCGCCGACACCTGCAGCGAGGCGGGCGACGAACGCGACCAGGAGTCCGGCGACCACCCCGCCGACGAGCATCGCCGTCGGCACGGGGAGCGGACCGACGTCGGGCGTGCCCAGGCTCCCGAGCTGGAGGTAGGCGAGCCCGGCGAGCGCGGCCAGCCACAGCCCCCCGACCACGGCGACCACGGCGAGGACGAGCTGGAGGCCACCGACGGCACGCCACCACCGTGGCCTGCGGCCCGCATCCAGGTCGGTGGACGCGACCGCGGCGTCGAGGCGGGCGGGGAGGACGCCGAGACGGTCTCGGGCAACCGCGTCGACGGCGTCGCTCCACTCGAGCGGCAGGTCCTCGGACGCCGAACGGGCCAAGGAGCGCACCGCCGTCTCCACCCTCGCCGTCGACGCCGCGCTGGGCGCCGGCAGCGAGGTGCGACCAGCGCCACCCTCGGCGCCGAGGTGCAGACGGCGCAGCGGGTCGGGCCTGAGGCGTCGGAGCCACCGGGTCGCCGGCCACCCGGTGGCGGCGACGGCTGCGGCGCGGTGCGACCCGGCGACGGCGTCGGTGACGAGGCCGACACCTGCCGCCTCGACGAGCGCGTCGAGGACCTGGCGGCGGCCTCCCCCGTCGGGCCGAGGCGGCTCGCCGTCACCACACGTCTCCCCGAGCACCACCACCAGCGAGTCGAGGTCGGCTTCGAGCCGGGCGATCGCAGAGCGCCGGGCCACGACCCGCTCCACGAGCACCTCCCGGAGCGCGGCGACCCCTGCCTCGTGGCGGACCGACGTCGTCAGCAGCGCCACGTCGTCGAGGCCGTCGGTGCGGAGCAGCTCGGCGAGGTCGCTGCGGCACGCCTCGAGCTGCTCGCCGGTCAGCCGGTCGGCCTGGTGCAGGGCGACGACGAGGACGCCGGCGTGGTGGGCGAGGGGCCGCAGGTAGCGCTCGTGCACGGCCCGGTCGGCGTACTTCTGGGGGTCGAGGACCCACACCACCACGTCGGCCACCGCCACGACGCGGTCGACCTCCGCCCGGTGCTCGAGCGCGGTGGAGTCGTGGTCGGGCAGATCGAGCAGCACGAGGCCGTCGAGGTCCGTCCCACCCGTCACGTGGTGTCGCCGGCTGACCTCGAGCCAGTCGAGGAGCGGGGTGGCGTCGTCGCCCCACCAGCAGGCGTGGGTCGTCGAGGTGGTGGGTCGACGGACGCCCACGGCCGAGAGGTCGACGCCCGCCAGCGCGTTGAACAGCGAGGACTTGCCGCTGCCCGTCGCCCCGGCGAGCGCCACGACGGTGTGGTCGATGCCGTGACCGAGCCGCTCGCCCGCTCGGCGGACGAGGGCATGGGATGCCTCCAGTGCCGGGGACGGGACGACCCCTTCGCCAGCGGCCATGGCAGCTCGCAGCGCGTCGAGCCGTTGGTCGAGATCGGAACGGGCCGCTCGACGGCGGAGGCTCACCACTGCGCGGCCCGGCGCGCCGCGCGCCACCCGTCGACGGCCTCGCGCAGGGCGTGGCCTCCGTCGGCGGGTGCGGCTTGGTCGACGAGCGCGTGGAACCGCTGGACCTCGCCCCCGAGGAGGCCCTCGACCCGGTCGAGGAGGTCCTGGCGCGCCTGGCGGGCGAGGGCGCGCACGGCCTGGTCGCCGAACACGGCCTCGATGAGCTTCTGGCTGGCGGCCGAGGTGCCGCCGGCCACCGCGACCTCCGCACCGGTGAGCCCCCCGGTGTGCGCGAACACCACGAGCATGACGGCGAGGCCCGCACCGTTGAGGGTGTACGAAGCGATCCTGGCGCTCGTGCGCTTGCCCGCTCCCTGCTCGCGGACGAGGTCGAGCACCTGGCCCTGCCACGCCCGCACCTCGTCGGGGAGCGACGCGAGGAGCACAGGGGATGCCTCGGCCAACTCGCGCGTGCGCCCTCGCACGAGCGCTCGCCCGGCGGCCTCGTCTCGCCAGCCGGACACCGTGCGCCCGGCGGCCCGATCGGCAGCCGCGTGCACGAGCGCTTCGACACCGCTCTCGACTGCCTCCTGCACACTCGCCGCCGTGGTCGAGCGCCCGGTGAGCGCCGCCCACGCGCGGTCGCGCACGGCGCCCACCTTGGCCTGGACCGAGCGCATCAGCTCCCCGGTCCCGACGAACTCCTGCCAGCGGGCCAGCACCTCGCCTCGGAGCAGGGTCCCGTCCTGCATGGCCACCGCCACGTCCCCGCGCGCGTCGGCGTAGGCGTCGGTCGCGACTGCTCGCAGCGCTGCTGCAGCCTGCTCCTGCTCCCTCGATGCGGTGGCGAGGACGCCGACCGTGCGCTCCATGCCCGAGAGCGCCCCGTCGAGCGTGGCGCGGACCACCCTCGCCCGCTCCTCCGCATCACCGGCGAGCCCGGCGAGCCACGCTCGCAGCGGCGCGACCTGCGACTCGGGCAGGCGCCCTCCCTCGAGCTCGGACTCCTCGATCGAGCGCACCAGCGCGCCGGCCATCCCGTGGTCGGCGAGCAGCCGGCGCAGATCCTCGCTGATCTCCTCGACCGCCTCGGGCGGGGTGCGGTCGAGCACGACGGCGACCTCGGCGCGCCGCTCTGCGGCCGCCGACAGCAGCGCCCACGGGACGGCGTCGGCGTAGCGGGCAGCGGTCGTCACGAAGATCCAGAGGTCGGCGGCAGCGAGGAGCTGCGCTGCCAGCGCGCGGTTGGCGGACACGACGGAGTCGATGTCCGGGGCATCGAGCAGCGCGAGCCCCGGTTCGAGGCCGGTGCTCTCGACGAGGTGGACCGTGCCCGGCCCCGCCTCGACTCCCGTCGTGCGGGCCAGGCCGGGCAGGACGCGATCGTCCTCGAACCAGTGGCGGTCGGCGGGGTTGCAGACGAGGACGGGCGCCCGGGTCGTCGGGCGGAGCACGCCCGCACTGGACACCTCGGCGCGCACGAGGCTGTTCACCAGCGTCGACTTCCCCGCCCCGGTGGAGCCACCGACGACGGCGAGCAGCGGCGCGTCGAGCGAGCGCAGACGAGGCAGGAGGTAGTCCTCGATCTGGCGGACGAGCGCGTCACGCTCCGTCTCCGACGCGTCTGCTCCTGGCACCTCGAGCTCGAAGCGCGTCGCAGCGATCGCCGAGCGCAGCTCGACGAGCGACAGCACGAGGTCGGGTCGGGCGCTCATCGGGCCCAACCCTTACCGACTGCGGGGTGTCGGAACCAGCGGATCCGTTCGCTCGTGGGGCGGGCGCAGCCGTCCCAGCAGGGGTGCAGAACGCCCCGCATGTGCACGCACCGGCGAGAACAGGCACACTGGTGGGGACGAGAGCGTCAATCAGACCCGCTCGCAATGAAGAGAAGAGATCAGAAATGGCTACCGGAACCGTGAAGTTCTTCAACGCAGAGAAGGGCTTCGGCTTCATCTCCCGCGAGCAGGGGGACGACGTCTTCGTGCACTACTCCAACATCCAGAGCAGCGGCTACAAGACCCTCGACGAGGGTCAGACGGTCGAGTTCGACGTCGCTCCCGGACGCAAGGGCGAAGAGGCCCAGAACGTCCGCGTCGTCTGAACGCAGCATCGTGTGAGAGCCGCCGGCACCTCGGTGCCGGCGGCTCTTGCGTGTACGGCGCGCTGATCGGGTTCCCCCCGGTCGGCGCTGAGGAGCGAGAAGGGTGAGCACCACCCGGAGAGGCGCACGATGGCGCAACGAACGAGCTTCGACAAGCTGCAGCGTGACCGGGCGAAGAAGGCCAAGCAGGCGCTCAAGCGCGACCGCCGCCAGGGCATCGAAGGCCCGGAGACACCCTCTGACGCGCCGCCCCCCGTGCACGTCGACGAGGGTGGCGAGCTCTCCGCCCAGGCACTGCTGGCACTGATCGAGCAGATCCACAGCGACCTCGACAAGGAGCGCATCACCTTCGAGGAGTTCGAGGAGAAGAAGGCGGACCTGTTGGCCCGCCTCCCCATCGACTGACCCTCCCCATCGCCCGGCGAGCGGGTTGAGCGATCGCCGATCGCGGTAGCGATCGGCCATGACCATCTCTCGACACCTCGCCCGACCGCTCCTCGCATCGATGTTCGTGACCGGCGGCTACGACGCCTACCGCAACCCTGCGGGCAAGGTCCCGGCCGCCGACGACGTCGCCCCGCCCATCGCCGCCCGGATCCCGGGTCTGCCCGAGGGCGAGACGGAGCAGCTCGTGAAGATCAACGGCGCCGTCCAGGTCGCGGCCGGCAGCCTCCTCGCCATCGGCAAGCTGCCCCGCCTGTCGGCGCTCGCCCTCGCCGCGAGCCTGGTCCCCACCACCGCCGCAGGGCACCGGTTCTGGGAGGCCAAGGGCGACGACCGCTCCCAGCAGCAGATCCACTTCTTCAAGAACGTCAGCATGCTCGGGGGGCTGCTGCTCGCAGCCCTCGACACCGAGGGCCGACCGGGTGTCCTGTGGCGCACGCGCCACGCGACCGAGCACGCCGGCGCGGCCGTTCGCCGTGGCCGCAAGGAGGCCCGCCTCACCGCCCGGGAGGCGAAGCTCGCAGCGAGGACCGCCCCGCGCCGCCTCCGCCGCGCCTGATCCGCGACGACCCTTGCGTCAGCGCCTACAGGCCAGGCTTCCAGACCATCAGGGCGATCAGGACCACGACGAGCAGGTTGAGACCGGTGCCTGCCACGGCCAGCCGCTGCTCGATCCCCGTCATCTCTGCGACCTGGGGCGGAGCGCCACCACCCGCCGGGGGCCCTGCGGCCACGAGCTCGCCGCTCAGCTCGTTCAGGCGCCGGTGGCCCTTGTCTAGGAGCGCAGCGTGACCGAGGGGCGCATCGCCCTACTCCATCACCGGGGTCGTGATCGCCGGGTCCTTCCCCGACCGCACCACGAGCACGACCCCGGCTGCGATCAGTGCCGCGGCGGGGACGGCGGCGAGGGGCGGGGTCTCGCCGAACCACAGCTGCGCGAGCAGCGCAGCGCCCACGATCTCGAAGAGGATCGCCACCGAGACGACCGTCGGGCTCGTCGTGCGCAGCACCCGGTTGAAGACCGAGTGGCCGAGCAGCTGTGCCCCGACCGTCAGCCCGATGATCGCCCACCACGTCCCCGCGTCGTAGCCGCCGAGCTCCTGGCCGCTCACCACGCAGATCACGAGCAGCACCGCCGCTGCGGTCGAGTAGCAGACGGTGGTGTAGGCGGTGGTGGAGACGCTCGCCCTGACCTCGGCGCCGACGGTGACGTACGCCGCCGCCAGCGCGCCGCCGGCGAGGGCGAGCAGGTCGCCGAAGAGCGCTCGCGACGAGATCTGCACGTCGATGCCGGTGAGCAGCACCGCACCGGCCATGGCGATGGCGATGCCGAGCCACGCGGCGGTGGGCACGTGCTCGCCCCGCTGGCGGGCGATGAGCGCCGCCCACACCGGCTGGGTCGCGACGAGGGCGACCGACGACGCGATCGTGGTGAACGACAGGCTCGGGATCCAGGCTGCGAAGTGGGCGGCGAGCAGCACACCGGCTGCGATCGACAGCCGCCACTGGCGACGGTCGAGGCCGGCCAGCTCGCGACGGGCGGTCACGAGCGAGAACGGCACGAGGACCCCGCACGCCAGCAGGTTGCGCCACATGGCGATGGCGAGCGCAGGTGCTGCGGCCTGGCGGATCAGCGGTGCCGACGTGGAGACCGCCGCCACCGCCACGGCGATCAGCACCACGTCGGTCCCCGAAGGTCGGTGGATCGCCTGACGACCCGGCGGCCCGGCGACCTCCGGTGCCGTCAAAGGCGAGGCGGGTCGGGCAGGCCGAGCTCGGCCTCGAGGGCGGCGATCGCCCGGAGCACCACCTGGTCGGCGTGCTGGGGCCCCACCACCTGGAGCCCGATGGGCGTGCCCTGGCTGCTCACGCCGACCGGGACGGTCCCCGCCGGCGAGCGGGTGCAGTTGAAGGGGTACGTGTACTGCACCCAGTTCGCCGTCTCCGCCCCGTCGATGGTGCCCTGGCCGCCGCTCAGCGGAGCGAGGGCAGCGACGGTCGGCGTCACGAGCAGGCGCACGTCAGCGAAGAGGTCGACGAGGCGCAGGTTCAGGCGATGGCACTGGTCCTCGGCATCGGCGAGCTGCACCGCAGTGAGCGACGCCGCCCACTCGAGCTGGGGGCGCAGCGTCTCGTCGATGTCGGGGCTGTCGAGCGCACCGACCGCCTGGAGCGTGCGACGGAGGTACGTGCCGGTCATCGCCACCCAGGTCAGCACCGGGTCGGCATCGAAGACGGCGTCGACCTCGACCACCTCAGCGCCCATGTCCTCGAGGCGCGCCACCGCTGCCTCGCAGGCAGCGAGCACCTCTCGGTCCGGCGTGGCGTAGCCGAGCGTGGGTGACCACGCGACCCGCAGCGGCACGCTCGGGTCCTTCACCACGTTCGACCATGCGACGTCGGGCATCGGCAGCGAGCGCAGGTCGGTCTGCTCCGGGCCGATCACCGCATCGAGGGCGAGCGCCACGTCGACGATCGAGCGGGCCATCGGTCCCTTGGTCGAGAGGTGCTGCCAGTCGGGCGGCTCACTCCCGCCAGACGGGACCCGGCCGAGGGAGGGCTTCATCCCCGACAGGCCGCACAGGGCAGCGGGGATGCGGATGGAGCCACCGCCGTCAGAGCCCGTCGCCAGGGGCACCATGCCGGCTGCGATCGCTGCCGCCGACCCGCCCGAGGAACCCCCCGGGGTGCGTTCGAGGTTCCACGGGTTGCGGGTCGCGCCGTGCACGAGGTTGGTGGTGTCGGCCTTGTGGCCGAGCGCCGGGGTGTTGGTCTTGCCCACCACGATGCAGCCGGCGGCCTTGAGCCGGGCCACCAGCACCGAGTCGCCGCTCGCCGGCCGGGCCTTGCTCCACGGCGCGCACCCGCGCGTGGTGGGCAGCCCCTCGGCGTCCTCCAGGTCCTTGACCCCGATGGGGATGCCGGCCAGCGGACCGGGATCACCGCCGGCTGCGACCAGCTCGTCGATCTCGTGGGCGGCGTCCACGG
>JBBSLC010000121.1:0-8700 GCA_038255685.1 Acidimicrobiales bacterium
AGGTGACCCGAAGAGCGAGGCAGGCAAGCGCAAGGTGGCGCTGCCCCGGCCCCTGGTCGACGAGCTCGAGCGCCACCTCGCCACGTACGGTTCGGCCGGCCCCGGCGCCTACGTGTTCACCTCTGCGGAGGGCACCCCACTGGAGCGCAGCAACTTCCGTTACCGCGTGTGGCAGCCGGCGATCCGTGCGGTCGGTCTGGACGAGCTCCGCTTCCACGACCTGAGGCACGCCGCCGGCACCCTCGCAGCCCGCACCGGTGCGACCACGAAGGAGATCATGGCCCGCCTCGGCCACTCCAGTGCTCGGGCGGCGATGATCTACCAGCACGCCACAGAGGACCGAGACCGCCTCATCGCCGAGCGGCTCACCGAGATGACCGCTCAGGCAGGACTTGCTCCCGTCGTCCCGATCACCGAGGCGCTCGCCGCCACGTCCGATGCCTGAAGCCGTCCACCTCCGCTCGCCGCGCATAGCGTCGCTGCTATGACCTGGGGTACGGTGGAGGCCGAACCGGAGGTGACCGCGTGGCTTCGAGAGCTCGACGATGACCGCTTCGGTCAAGCCGAGCGGTACATCGACCTCCTGGCCGAGGAGGGCGTGCACCTCAGTGAGCCGTTCACCCGCCAGCTCGACGGGAAGCTCCGGGAGCTGCGCTTCCACCTGGAGCGCCAGCAGGTCCGCATCACCTACTACATCGCACGT
The DNA here is from genome assembly GCA_038255685.1 of Acidimicrobiales bacterium. GTDB lineage: Bacteria > Actinomycetota > Acidimicrobiia > Acidimicrobiales > CADCSY01 > CADCSY01. The sequence goes on from JBBSLC010000121.1 coordinate 704, forward strand.
GGGAGGCGCATCGTCTTGCTGACGGTGTTCACGAAGTCCCGGCAACGGGAGCGGCTCGAGATCACCCGGGCACACCGGGCGATGCTGCGCTGCATCGACGAAGGCCATGTCGCCGAGGAGGACGAATGACGAAGCAGGAGAGCTGGGACGACATCAAGGCCGGCCGCGAGGACAGCCCCGAGCGGCGTCGCGGCTACGACAAGGCGGGCCGGGCGATCCGACTGGCGTTCGAGATCAGACGGCTCCGTGAGGCACGCGGTCTGAGCCAGCGCGAGCTCGCCGAGCGGGTCGGCACCACGCAATCCGCCATCGCCCGACTCGAGTCGGGCAACAACTCGCCGAGCTTGCCGACGCTGGACCGCATCGCCGTGGCGCTCGGTGCCGAGCTCACCGTCAGCCTGACCGACCTCGACGAGCTCACGAGCGCTGGCTGAACCTGGTCTGGAAGGGCTACATCGTCGTTGCTGCCGTGCCACACCCGTGCCACACCGGGACGGTTTCTTGCGATACGGGGCGACATCGGGCGACACCAGGCGGCAGCATGAAAAGGCGCTCTGAGCAGGACTTTTGCCGGTTCCAGCAGGTCACCGACGGTTCCCCGAGAACCCCCCTCGCCCGCCTGAAAAGCGCGAGGTCACCGGATCGACGCCGGTCTCGACCACCACAAAGCCCTGGACCAGCGCAGCTGGGCCGGGGCTTCGCTCGTCCCCCGGGCGGCGGTCCCTACAGCTTGCCGACGACGTGGGCGAGCACCTGCGACATCTGGTCGTGAGGGCTGAACTCGACCATCCTGACCGCCTCTTCGACGACGACGGTGTGACCCGAAGGCCAGTAGTAGATCTCGCCTGGGCCAGTGAGCTCCTCAGTGCCGTCCTCGTAGCTCACGCGGATGGCGCCCTCGAGCACGTACCCCCAGTGCGGGCACTGGCAGTGGTCCCGCTCCAGACCCTCGAGCAAGGGGCAGAAGTCGAGGCCGGTCGGGTACTGCATGTACGCGCTGGTCATCCCACCCCATTCCGTCCCTCGGATCATCTCTCCGAGTGACTCGTGGGCGATCGGGAGGTCTTCGACGTTGCTCTTCATCTTCGTTGTCTCCTCATGGCTCTTCGAGCCGTTGTGGGTGTTTGGTGTGATGACGGAGGGTGCCTGGTGTCCGACGTCGGACGCGGCCGGGATCTGGTGGTCTCACTCCTGAGGTCTTCTACGACCAGCGGACCCGGTGACCCCTGTGCCAGGTGTCGAGGAGGTCTCGGTCACCTGCCACCTCGATCGTCGAATCGTCGCTGCGGTTCCACATGGTCAGGTAGAGATCAGACGCCGGGCCGGTGAGTGTGACGTCGGCGGGACCGTCCCCTCGGACGGTGGTGACGCCAGTCGGGGTCATCGTGACGTGCCACCGATCGCCTGTGTCGCTCGCGCGAGCCACGATCGATCCGGGGCGGTCGATCTTGAACGAGCTCCCTCGGGGAGCGAAGGCGACGAGCAGCTCGTCGATCCCGTCGGCGGCGAACGCGGGGTCGAAGCTCGACCTGGTCCCGCCAGCGTGCTCGGCGTCGAAGCGGTGGATCGCGAGCTCGTGGGCTTGGCGTCGAGCCCACATCGCCAGCGGGGACGGCGCTGGCAGGAACGTCCGGCACTCGAGGTCGGCTGGAGCGGACGTGAGCTCACGAACCAAGTTGGCGTTCGTCTCGAGGTACCAGTCGATCAGCTCGTCGTCGCTCGGCCAGAAGACCGCGAGCTCAGGCCAGTAGTCCGAGAGCTCGGAGAGCTCGCCGACCCACATCTTCGTGGCGCGATTGGACACCTGCGCAGCAGCCCAGAGATGGATCTCGGCGACGTGGCGGACCAGGTCACGCATCTCCCACCCGGGGCACGTGGGGATGACCGCGTCGAGCTCGCTGAGCCGAGCGGCGTCAGCGAAGAGCTGGGCTTCGGATTCGATGGTGGCGGCGTGTCGGGCGATCTCCATGATGTCCTCCCGGGGCTCGTTCAGGTCCATCCGCCGATACTGCAACTTGCAGTGCATCGTAAACTGCATGTTGCAGTAGTGTCAAGAGATGCCGCCAAGCGCGACCACGTCCTCATACGCAGTCCTCGCCCTCCTCGACCTCAGACCATGGACCGGGTACGAGCTCACGCAGCAAGCACAGCGGAGCCTGCGCTACGCCTGGCCCAAGTCGGAGCGCCTCCTCTACTCCGAGCCCAAGAAGCTCGTCGAGCTGGGGTACGCCACGGTCCGACAAGAGGATGGCGACACCCGAAGCCGCAACCTCTACACCATCACTGAAGAGGGCCGTCAAGCGCTCAGCGAGTGGACGAGGACCCGAACCCAACCGCCCCGCTTCGAGATCGAAGCCTTGCTGAGGCTCCTCTTCGCCGACCACGGCTCACGAGAAGACGTGCTCAGGGCCCTCGACGAGCTCGAAGGCGACATCGACGGCCACCACCAGGCCATCGTCGAGCTCATGGGCTCCTACCTCGAGGGCGGCCATCCGTTCCCCCGACGAACACACCTCTCCGTGCTCTTCGCCACCTTCCAGATCGAGATGTTCAAGAGCATCGAACGGTGGATCGAGTTCGCACGCGTCGAGATCGACGCATGGCCTGCCACCCAAGACCTCGGCATGACCGCACGGACCGAGGCCCTCACACGCCTCCTCGCCCAAGATCGCTCAGCGCTGGCTCCATAGGCGCAGTCGTCGCCCCGCCAGGTCAGCGCCTGCCCAGGAGTGTCGGCAGCAGCGCCTCCGCCACCTCGGCCGGGCGCTCCTCGTGGGCGAAGAGGCCGGCGCCCTCCACGACGTGCAGCTCGGCGTCGGGGAACGTGTCGAACATCTCCCGTGCTCCCGAGACGGGGAAGAAGGGGTCGCGCTCACCCCACACGAGCTGGACCGGCGCGTCGATCCTCCTGTGCACCTCGGGGAGCTCGCGGACCAGTCCCCAATCGAAGCTCCGAAGCCCCGGGCGGCGGCATCACGGCGTGCTCCCCTCCACCAGCTTGTGGCGAGCGAGGGGGTCCTGCTCCTCCCACTGCAGCAACAGGCGCGGGGAGTACAGCGTCAGGTCGGCCCCCACCTCCCGACCGTACGTCGAGAGGACCGTCGCTGGTCCGCACCGGCGCAGACCCGGGACCGAATGAGTAACGGGGCCGTGAGCACCCGCAGGAGGGCCCGATCTCCCCGCCTGCTCGGCGCACGCCCTACCGTGGTGTTGCGGACGCCGGCGCCCATCCGGTGCGCCCTTCCCGGTGGGCTTCGAGCGCGCAAGGCGGTTGGCACTATGGAGCTCCACCGAGAGCAGGGTGACGAGGTGGGCGGCGGCCACCGCTGCGGCGTCGACCGCACCATCAGGACCGAGACATGAGCGGCGCGATCAGCGATGAGTACGACGTGGTCGTCGTCGGTGGCGGGACGGGCGGGCTGTCGTCCGCTCGCGAAGCCGTGCGACGCGGCGCATCGGCCCTCCTGGTGCAGGAGGGTCGGCTCGGTGGGGACTGCACCTTCACCGGTTGCGTCCCCTCCAAGGCGCTGCTGGCCGCCGCAGCTCGCGGCGAGTCCTTCGACGACGCCATGGTCGCGGTGCACCGAGCGGTGGAGGCCATCGCCGCGACCGAGGACGACGAGGCGCTCCGACGCGAGGGCGTCGACGTCCTCCACGGCCGTGGCGTGTTCCGCTCGCCGACGTCGCTCGACGTGGACGGCACGACCATCCGCTCGCAGCGCTTCGTCATCGCCACCGGCGCTCGACCTGCGGTGCCGCCCATCGACGGCCTCCGCGACGCAGACCCGCTCACCAACGAGAACCTCTTCGAGCTGACGAGCCTGCCCCGACGGCTCGGCGTGCTCGGTGGCGGCGCCATCGGGGCCGAGATGAGCCAGGCCTTCGCTCGACTCGGCGCCGAGGTCACCCTCATCGAGGCAGAGGACCGGATCCTCGTCAAGGAAGAGCCCGAGTCCTCCGAGGTGATGGGCGAGGCGCTGGCGGCAGATGGCATCGACATCCGCACCGGCGGCAAGGTCGACAAGGTCGAGGCGTCCCCCCAGGGCACGCGCATCCGCACCGAGGACGGCGGGAGCGTCGAGGTCGACCGGATCCTCGTTGCCATCGGGCGGAGGCCGTCCACCGCGGACATGGGCCTCGAGGACGTCGGGGTCGAGCTCGACGAGCGCGGCTTCATCCGCACCGACGACACGATGGCGACCACCGCACCCGGGATCTGGGCCGTGGGTGACGTCGCCGGGTCACTGCAGTTCACCCATGCTGCGAACCGCATGGCATTCGTCGCCGTGCGCAACGCGCTGTCACGTTGGGCGAAGGTCCGCCAGCAGCGCTTCGACGCCGACCAGGTGCCGTGGGCGACGTTCACCTCACCCGAGGTCGGCAGGGTCGGCATGACCGAGGCGGACGCCGTCGACCACGGCGGGCGGGTCGCCTACCTCCCCATGGCCGAGGTCGACCGTGCCATCGCGACCGGTGACACCCGCGGGTTCGTCAAGCTCATCGCAGGGCCACGCCCGGTCCTGCGGGGCGCCGGTGGCGGCCGGCTGCTCGGCGCCACCGCCGTGGCTGCGGTCGGCGGCGAGCTCGTCCACGAGGTCGCGCTCGCCATGCGCACGAACATGTTCACCGGGCGCCTCGCCCAGACCGTCCACACCTACCCGTCGTGGTCCATGGCGGTCCAGCAGGCAGCCGCCCAGTTCTTCTTCGAGATCAACGGCCGGGAGGCGAGACCAGCGCAGCGCTGAAGATCGAGCGCGTCTGGCCGACAGGGCACCGACGAAGCACTCGTCGGACGAACCCGACCGTCAGACCCCGTCGGCCAGGACCTTGCGAGCGGCGGAGCGTCCGGGGGTGCCGGCGATGCCGCCGGCGGGGTTGGTGCCGGCTCCAGAGATGTAGAGGCCCTTGACCGGTGTCCGGTGGTCGCCGAGCGCCTTCGTCGGCCGGAACGGACCGATCTGGTCGAGGGCGAGGTCGAGGTACATCGGGTGTCCACCGGGCCAGCGCTCGGTCGCCTCCATCAGGTCGGGGGTGAACGCAGCGACCCCCTGGATCGACGCCTTGAAGCCAGGCGCCCTCGACTCGACGATGTCGAGGCTGCGCTCGATGAGCTCGTCGGTCCTCGCCGGCCACCCTCCCTCCACCGTGGACGGCGCCGCCGGGCACGCCAGGTACACGGTGTGGTGCCCGGCAGGAGCGAGGGAGTCGTCGAGCGCCGAGGTCGTGAACGCGTAGAGCGGGAGATCATCGGGGAGGCGGCCGGCCTCTGACTGCTTCCACGCGGTGGTGAGGGTGTCGAGGTGGTCGACGTAGCTCTGCAGGCCGTTCCAGTCACCGGGACGTGCCTCGGCGTACGCGGGGAGCGCGTCGGTGGCGACGTGGACGAGGGCCTGGACGACGTTGCCGCGGCGGGCGGCCCCGAGGTCGGTCGCCACCTTCCCGTCGAGCGGCGGATCGAGGAGCTGCAGCAGCGCCACCTTCGGATCGATGGCGGTGATGACAGACCGTGCCTCGATCCGCTCCCCGTCCTCGAGCACGACGGCGACCACCCTGCCCCCGCTCGCCTCGATGCGGGCGACGGGTGCGGAGCAGCGCACCTCACCGCCGAGTGCCGAGAGCCGCGCCACCAGGGCATCGGTGAGGCCCTGGGCACCGCCGACCGCATGCCACTGGCCGAACAGGTGGTAGGCGGCCTGCCAGAACGCGAAGATCGACCCGCCGGGCAGCGTCGGCCCCACCCCCGCGTGGGCGGCGAACGCCGAGACCGGGCCACGGGTGAGGTCGCTCGGCAGCCACCGCCGCAGGAGCGACTCGTAGGGGCCGAGCGCGTCTCGCACCGTTGCCATCGGTTGCGATCGCAGCACGCGACCGAGGTTGGCCAACCTCGTCGGCACCTCCCGCACCGACATCTCCCCCCGGATGGCGGGCAGCATCGTCCGCACGATCGGGAGCGCCTTGTCCATGAACGCCCGGTAGGCCTCCGCCTCGGCTCGATCGTGCTCGGCGATCGACGCAACCGTCTCGTCGATCGAGCGGTGGAAGCGCACGATGCGGCCATCAGCGAAGACGGCGATCGAGAACGGGTCCATCTGCTGGTAGACGAGCCCGGCCCCGGCGAGGTCGAGCTCGACGGGGATCTCGGTCATGTTGATGATGTTGTGGGCGACCGAGTGGAGGTCGAACCGGTAGCCGGGGACGGTCTCCTCCGTGCGCGCCCCGCCCCCAGGGCGGTCGAGCTGCTCCACCACGACCACGTCACGACCGGCAGCTGCCAGGTAGCAGGCTGCGACGAGGCCGTTGTGGCCGGCACCGACGACGACATCGCGGGCGCTCACGTGCCGTCACCCGGTTCGATCGACGCTGGGATCACGCAGGCTCAGCCAGCCGGCGTCCCGGCGACGCGCAGGACCCCCTCGGCGGCGGCTGCCTCAGCGACCCCCGCAGCGACGAGCTCGACGACGTGCTTGTTGAACACGCTCGGGACGATGTAGCTCGCCGACAGCTCGTCGTCGGGGACGGCGCTGGCGATGGCCTCGGCGGCGGCGAGCTTCATCCCCTCGGTGATGCGGGTGGCGCCGGCGTCGAGCGCCCCGCGGAAGATGCCGGGGAAGCAGAGCACGTTGTTGATCTGGTTCGGGTAGTCGCTGCGCCCGGTGGCGACGACGGCCGCCATCCCTGCGGTTGCCTCAGGGAGGATCTCGGGGTCGGGGTTGGCCAGGGCGAACACGATGGGCTTGTCGTGCATCACCCGCAGGTCGTCGCGCAGGAGGAGCCCGGGACCGCTCACGCCCACGAAGACGTCGGCGCCGGGCATGACCTCGTGGATCGCGCCCGTGCGGTGCTCGGGGTTGGTGTGCTCGGCGAACCACTGCTTCGACGCGTTCAGGTCGCTCCGGCCGCGGTAGACCGCTCCCTTGCGATCGACGCCGATCACGTTCTCGACGCCCGCCTGCAAGAGGATCTTGGCGATGGCGACGCCGGCCGCACCGACGCCGGCGATGACGACCTTGAGATCCGCCATCTCCTTGTCGACGAGCTTCAAGCTGTTGCGCAGCGCGGCGAGCACGACGACCGCGGTGCCGTGCTGGTCGTCGTGGAAGACCGGGATGTCGAGGCTGGCCTGCAGGCGCTCCTCGACCTCGAAGCACCGGGGGGCGGCGATGTCTTCGAGGTTCACGCCGCCGAACACCGGCGAGAGGCGCTCGACGGCCTCGACCAGCTGGTCGGCGCCGCGCGCCCCCGTCGGGTCGTCGCTGCGGTCGACGCGCAGGCAGATCGGGAACGCGTCGATCCCGGCGAACTCCTTGAACAGCAGGGCCTTGCCCTCCATCACCGGCAGCGAGGCCTCGGGTCCGATGTCGCCGAGCCCGAGCACGGCGGTGCCGTCGGTGACGATGGCGACGCTGTTCTTCTTGATGGTGAGCTTGTGGACCTCGTCGGGGTCCTTGGCGATGGCGTTGCAGATCCGGGCGACGCCGGGCGTGTAGGCCATCGAGAGGTCGGCACGATCCTTCAGCGGGATGCGGGACCGCACCTCGATCTTGCCGCCCTCGTGGAGCAGGAAGGTCCGGTCACGGACGCTCCGCACGCTGACCCCGTCGAGCGCCCCGACCGCATCGGCGATCTCATCGGCGTGGGTGTCGTTGCGAGCGTCGACGCTGACGTCCTCGACGATGCGGTCCCCCGAGGCGTCGACGATGTCGAGGGCGGTGATGTTGCCGCCCGCCGTCCCGATCGCCGTCGCCAGACGGCCGAGGGTCCCTGGTTCGTTCCCGACCTCGACCCGGATGCGGACCGAGTACGCGGCGTTCGTCGGTGCCATGGTGCGACCTTAGGCAGCGCGACCCCGCCACCCGAAGCCGGGACCGGTCCGGGACGCGGCCGTGCGGCGGCCCCGCCCGCCGCTGTGCCGGGGGCGCCCCCCGGAGCGGGCAGCTAACCCCCCAAGGTGGGCATCAACCCGAGGCCCCCGGCCCTCACCGAGGCACCGCACCGCC
>JBBSLC010000122.1:0-8622 GCA_038255685.1 Acidimicrobiales bacterium
TGATCTCGACCGGCCCGTACACGTGGCCCAGGTTGAAGTGCTGCAGCCAGGGCACGACGCGAGCGCCGGTCCCGTCCACGGCGAGCTGGAAGTCCTTCAGCGACTCGGTGACGATCTCGTAGGGCATCGCCTTCGGGTCCTTCACCCCGTACTCGCCGCTCACCCACAGCGACGGGTACACCATCGGCGCGATGACGTCGGCGTGGCGGGCCAGCGCCGGCACGTCCTGGCCGACCGGGTCGGGTCGGGAGGCGGCGATGCCGAACACCGAGACGCCCTGCAGCACGCCCCGCTCCCGCATGAGGGGGTGGGTCTCGGCCATGAAGTCGACGATGGCGTCCTTGATGTCACCTTCGAGGCCGGGGACCACCATGCCGGCGAGGGAGCCCTCGGGCCGACGGATGTAGTCCCACAGGACCTCGTCGATGCCGGCATCGGCGGCCTCGACGGCGATGTCGATGTTGTACTGGCGGACGCCTTCGTGGACGAAGTTGGTGAACCCGCCGTAGTTCGGGAGCGGCTCGCCCTCGGGCGTCTGGATCACCCAGTCCTCGTCACCCTTGGCCCAGGCAGCCTCGGCGAGGATGGGGTCCCGGAAGGCGACGAGGCGACCGACGACGCGGATGCCCTTTGCGTGCAGCTCGTCGACGACCTCCTCCAGGTCGTACAGGTCCCGTGCCGCACCGATCTCGTTGGCGAGCGCCACCGAGGTGACGTGGCCGACATCGCCGCCCTCGTCCTTCAGCGTGAGCTCGATGCAGTCGACCCGACCCTCGTCGACGAGCTGCATGACGCCGTCACGCAGGCCGTCGTGGTCCCAGGCTGCAGCCGAGACGTGCACCGCGTGGCACGCCTGGCGCTCGACGGGGACGATGACCTCGGCGCCGGTGGTGTTGCCGGCAGGGTCTGTCACCTCGAAGCGCAGCGGGACGGCGGGGGGGAAGTCGAAGTCGACGGCGAAGCGACCGCCCTCGGCGTCCACCGGCTCACCGTCGAGGGTGAGGGTCGCCCCTTCCTCGAACGTGCCGGCGACGGTGACGGGCGCGTCGATGGCCACGGCGGGGAGCAGCGGCGGGACCTCCAAGCTGGGTGGGCGACCGTCGACGGTGAAGGACGCGGTGTGCACCGCAGTGCCGTTCAACGTGCGGTTCACCGTCAGCTGCAGCGTGTGGTCGCCGTCGGCGAGGGGGCGCTCGGGGTTCGGTCGCCAGCGCCAGCCCTGGTCGAGCAGCTCCACCTCTCGGTCGTCGAGCGGCTCGCCGTCGAGGGTGACCAGCGCGCTGGCCAGGTGCTCGGCCTTGTCGACCGAGATGGTGACGTCGAGCTCGGCGGCTCCCGCAGCGGTGAACAGCGCACCGTCGTCGACGCCCTCGATCCCTGCAGTCACGGCGTTGGCAGCCGACGCCGCGTTCCAGAGGTAGCCCGCAACGCCCAGGCTCCCGAGGACGAGCACGATGAGGAACAGGTCAGGTCGGCGGCGCTGGCCGAAGAGCCGCTTGCGTCGCACGGGGAAGCGCATGCCGGCAGATGGATCGAACAGGACCGGCGGGCGGTAGGCGTGCACGGGCGCGGAGGTCCGGCGCTCTCGGGTGCCTCCACGCCGCGAGGGAGCGGCGCCTGGGATGTCGCGCAGGGATGTGGTCATGGGTGTGAGGCCGCCGTGGTGCTCCGGGAACCCACCAGTGGAGCACCTCGCCGGGTCCTGCACCAGTCGGGCCACGGCTCGTGAGCGAAGCGCGCTGCTCGTGACCAGGGGGAACGGTCTGGCGTCGGTAGCATCGAGCACATGATGCGGACGTCGAACCCAGCCCTCTCCGACAAGGTCTTTCGTCCCGAGCAGACGGCCGTGATCGACACCACGGCCATCGGGCAGAGCACGTTCGCCGACCAGGCGCCACCCCCCGCCGGCGACCGGATGACGATCGGCGGCGTCGTCGAGAAGTCCGCCTTCCTCCTCCTGCTCCTCGTCGCCGCGGGTGCCTTCGGGTGGTCCCAGGTCGACCAGAGCGCGTTCGGCGACCCGCAGCTCCCCGGCTGGCTGCTGATCGCCCTCTTCGGCGGGCTCGGCATCGCCATGTTGACGATCTTCAAGCCCAACCTGTCGCCGTACACCTCACCGGCCTATGCCGTGGTCCAAGGCCTCGTCGTCGGCGCCATCTCTGCGGTCTACAACGCCGCGTTCACCGGCATCGTGCTCCAGGCCGTCGGTCTCACCATCGGCGTCTTCGCGGTGATGCTGGCGCTCTTCGCCCTTCGCATCATCAAGGTCACGGAGAAGCTCAGGGCCGGGATCATGATGGCGACGGGGGCGGTCTTCCTCGTCTACATCGCCTCGTTCGTGATGCGCCTCTTCGGTGCCGACGTGCCGTTCATCCACGACACCGGCCTCATCGGCATCGGGTTCAGCCTCGCCGTGGTCGCCATCGCCTCGATGAACCTGTTGCTCGACTTCGACATGATCGAGAAGGGTGCCGCTGCCGGCGCACCCAAGCACCTCGAGTGGTACGGCGCCTTCGGGCTGCTCGTCACCATCGTGTGGCTCTACCTCGAGCTGCTGCGCCTGCTCTCCAAGCTCCGCAGCCGCTAGCGCCTGCAGCGGGCGAGAGCGCCCGCTGAGCAGCACGTTGCTCACCATCACCTGCGCTTCCCCGGCTCGGTCACCGACCGCCGGGGTCGCGCGTGCACGCCAACCAACCTGCAGACCGCTGCCGGGCGCAGCGGGGCCTCACCGATGCCGGCGCGATCGCGCTCGCCGTGTCGGCTGCGGCGGGGGCATGGTGGTCGGGTCCTGTGCCGCTGGCGGTGGCACTCCTCGTCGTCGTCCTCGCCCTCGGGATCCGACGGCCTCTGTTGCTCGTCATCGGCGTCGCACTGCTCGCCGCAGCGCTCGGAGCACGAGCATGGGCGGGACTCGAGCCGCCGGCCCAGGCGTCGTTCAGCGGGCTGGTCACCTTGGTCGGCGACCCGACCACGGCGTCGTTCGGGGCGGTGCGCGCCGACGTCGACGCAGGCGGGCGCCGGGTCCAGCTGACGGCAACGGGGCAGGCAGCCGACGTCGTCGCCCGCCTGCTCTCGGGCGAGCGCATCCAGGTGGTGGGTCGGCTCGGACCGCCACCCCCGGCGCTCGCTGACCAGCTGGCCCGCCGCCACGTCGCCGGTCGCCTCACGGTCGACTCGGTCGGGGTCGTGATGCGTGGCTCAGCCGTCCACGCGCTTGCGAACGGGCTCCGTCGGACCCTGGCCGACGGTGCCACGCCACTCGGGAACGATCGCCCCCTGTTCCTCGGCATGGTGTTCGGGGACGATCGTGGGCAGTCCGTCGTCGTCGCCGACGACTTCAAGGCGGCAGGTCTCACGCACCTGCTCGCGGTCTCAGGCCAGAACGTCGCCTTCGTCCTCATCCTCGCCAGCCCGCTGCTCTCGCGCCTCGGGCTGCGCAGCAGATGGGTCGCCACCCTCGCCTTCATCGGGTTCTTCGCCCTCGTGACGCGCTTCGAACCGTCAGTGCTGCGGGCGTCGGCGATGGCGGCGATCGCGTGCACCGCCAGCGGCCTCGGGCGCCCAGCGCCCAGAGCTCGGATCCTGGCCCTTGCGGTGACCGCCGTCCTCCTCGTCGACCCCCTGCTCGTGCGGTCGCTCAGCTTCCTGCTCTCCGTCGGCGCGTCCGCTGGCATCATCGTGCTCGCACGCCCGTTCGCCGCACGGGTGCGAGGACCCCGGTGGCTGGCCGACGTGGTCGGCGTGACCGCCGCCGCCCAGGTCGGTGTGGCACCCGTGCTGCTCCCGATCTTCGGCGGCATCCCCCTCGCGTCACTGCCGGCCAACGTGCTGGCGGTGCCAGCCTCCGGTCCGCTCATGGTGTGGGGGCTGACGGGCGGGACGATGGCGGGTGTCCTCGGGCCGCCGTTCGACGGGTGGCTGCACCTCCCGTCGTCGTGGCTCGTCGGCTGGGTGGCGGCGGTGGCGAGGTGGGGCGCAGGCCTGCCGCTCGGCACCCTCCGGATCGGTCACGCCGTCGCCCTGGTCGTGCTCGGCGGTGGCCTCGCCCTCCTCGGGCGAGGCGCGCCGCGCTGGGTCGTCCCCATCGGGGCAGCAGCCGTCGCCGCTGTGCTCCTGGCACCTGTGGTCGCGCTGCCGTCAGACCTGGTCGGGGTCGACGGGGGGAGCGGAGCTGCGCTGTGGCGATCGGGCGGGGCCGTCGTGGTGGTCCTCGACGACCCGTGGGTCCCCGGGGTGCTCGCTGAGCTGCGCGACGAAGGCGTCCGCCACATCGACGTGCTCGTGATCCGACGAGGTGGGCGGCTCGTCGCCGGCTCCGTGCTCGAGCTGCGGAGCCGGGTCCCGGTCCGTCGGGTGCTCGCGCCGACCGGTCACCGGGTGCGAGGTGCGATCGTCCCAGCGGTCGGTCGGACACAGGTCGGTGGGCTCGTCGTGGACGTCGGGGCGACGGAAGGTTCGCTCGAGGTCACCGTCGTGCGCGCCGGAGCGGGTCGACGGACGTGAGCGAGGGGCGCCTCAGGGATCGGTGAGCGCCGGTAGCGTCGCCCGGCGTGCAGCTCGTGCTGGGGGAGCGGACCTACGACCTGACCTCTCGGACGCTCGTGATGGGGATCCTGAACCGCACGACCGACTCCTTCTTCGACAAGGGCGCGCACTTCGCCTTCGATGCCTTCCTCACCCGCGCCGACCAGCTCGTCGCCGAGGGAGCCGACCTGCTCGACGTCGGTGGGGTCAAGGCAGGTCCCGGACCCGAGGTGGACGAAGCGGAAGAGCTCGATCGGGTCGTGCCCGCCGTCGCTGCGCTGGCTGAGCGCTTCGACGTGGCGCTGTCCTGTGACACGTGGCGGGCGCCGGTCGCCGCAGCTGCCTACGAGGCAGGAGCAGTCGTGGGCAACGACATCAGCGGGTTCGCCGATCCCGACTACCTGGCGGTCGCGGCCGCCGCCGGGGCGACCGTCGTGGCGACCCACATCCGACTGGGACCCCGCATCCCCGACCCGACGCCGGTCTACGGCGACGTCGTCGGCGACGTGGCCGCGTTCCTCCTCGACCGAGCTGCTCGTGCGGAGGCAGCAGGCATCCCGAGCGATCGGATCGTCGTCGACGCTGGTCTCGACCTCGGCAAGACCTGGCAGCAGTCCCTCGTCCTGCTGCGCCGCTCCGCCGAGCTCGCCGAGCTCGGGTACCCGCTCCTGCTCTCGGCCTCGAACAAGACCTTCCTCGGTCGCCTGCTCGACCTCGAGGTCGGCGAGCGTCGGCAGGCGAGCCATGCCGCCCACGCCGTCGGGATCCTCGGCGGCTGTCGCATCGTGCGGGCCCACGACGTCCTCGGCGCCCGCCGCACCGCCGACGTCCTGGCCGCCGTCCTCGAACGTCGTGTCGAGGCGTGCCGGTGACCGACGGTGCTGCGCCGCTCCCCGTCTACCTGGTGAAGGGCGATGATGCCGCGCTCCGGTCCGATGCGGTCCGGACGCTCGTTGCGTCGCTGGTGGGCGACGGCGACCGGGGTCTCATGGTGGAGGAGTTCGACCTGGCGACTGCGGACGCCGATCCGGACACGGCCGCCGCCGTCGACGCCGCTCGCACCCCGCCCTTCCTGACCGATCGCAGGGTGGTCGTCGTGCGCGACGTCAGTGCCTACCCAGCGGCCGGGCTGCAGCCTGTCCTCGCCTACATCCAGGACCCGTCGCCGACGTCAGCCCTCGTGCTCGTCGCCGGCGACCGTGCTGTCCTGCCTGCTCTCACGAAGGCGGTGAAGGAGGTGGGCCACGTGGTCGACGCGAGCGCGCCTCGCACCGCGCGTGCTCGCGCCCCGTGGCTGAAGCACCAGCTCGCCGGCGCACCCGTACGGCTCGACGGTGCGGCCGTCGACCTCCTCGACAAGCACCTCGGCGAGGACCTCGGCCGGCTCGAGAACCTGCTCGCTGCGCTCGGAGCCGCCTACGGCACCGGGGCGAAGGTCGGGCCCGAGGACGTGCGGCCCTTCCTCGGCGAGGCCGGCTCGGTCCCGCCATGGGAGCTCACCGATGCAATCGATCGTGGTCGCACCGACGTCGCCCTCAGCGCGATGCGGCGCATGGTGGCAGCGGGGGAGCGTCACCCGCTCGTCATCATCGCCACGTTGCACAGCCACTTCGGCCGCATGCTGCGCCTCGACGGGGCAGGGGCCACAGACGAGGCCTCTGCCGCAGCGGTGCTGGGGATCAAGGGGTCGACGTTCCCGGCGAAGAAGGCGTTCGAGCAGGGGCGCAAGCTCGGCGGTGAGAACGTGCGGCGCGCGATCGCCTTGTTGGCCCGAGCGGACCTCGACCTCAAGGGAGCGTCGGGCCTGGAAGAAGGTGTCGTCCTCGACGTCCTCGTCGCCCGACTCAGCCGGCTCGCCCCCCGGCCCGGGCGTCGTTGACCGGATCCTCCTGACGGCGTTTGGCCGTCAGGGTGGTTCAGCCTTCGGCGGTGGTGCTGGCCTTGGCCAGGCGCTTGGCCAGGCGGCTCTTGCGGCGGGCAGCGGCGTTCTTGTGGATGACGCCCTTGGCCGCAGCCTTGTCGATCTTGCGCATCGCCTCGCGCTGGGTCTCGACGACGTTCTCGGCGCCGGTCTCGGCAGCGGTCATCGCAGACTTCACGCGGGTCTTCAGCTCTGCACGGACCGCCTTGTTGCGCAGGCGCGCCTTCTCGTTGGTGCGGTTGCGCTTGATCTGGCTCTTGATGTTGGCCACGGGTACCTACCACGACTTCCAGGCTGGGAACGGAACCGGGCGAGGCTACCAGCGACGCCAGCCACGGCACCACTCGTGGCGCTTGAGCGGGACGTACTGGGTGTCCTCGGTACGCTGGACCGTCCCCCGACCGTTCCCGGAAGACCCGAGGCCTCGTGCTCGACATCACCACCAGCCGTTGCCTGAGCATCATCGCCCACATCGACCACGGCAAGTCCACCTTGGCCGACCGGATCCTCGAGATCACCGGCGCGGTCCAGCTGCGGGACATGAAGGCGCAGTACCTCGACTCGATGGACATCGAGCGGGAGCGGGGCATCACGATCAAGGCACAGAACGTCCGGGTGCCGTGGAAGGGGCACACGCTCCACCTGGTCGACACGCCCGGCCACGTCGACTTCGGCTACGAGGTGAGCAGGTCCCTGGCCGCGTGCGAGGGCGTCATCCTCCTCGTCGACGCCGCGCAGGGCATCGAGGCCCAGACCCTCGCCAACTGCTACCTCGCCCTCGAGAGCAACCTCGAGATCGTTGCCGCCCTCAACAAGATCGACCTCCCCGCAGCGGAGCCCGACCGCTACGCCGCCGAGATCGAGAAGGTGCTGGGCATCCCCGCTGACGAGATCCTCCGCATCAGCGCCAAGACCGGGGAAGGCGTCGGAGAGCTGCTCGACGCCGTGGTCGAGCGCATCCCCCACCCGACGGGCGATGCTGGCGCCCCGCTCCAGGCCCTGATCTTCGACTCGTCCTTCGACCAGTACCGGGGTGTGGTCTCCTCGGTCCGGATCATGAACGGTGTGCTCCGCACCGGCGACAAGCTGCGCTTCATGCAGGCCGGGGCCACCCACGAGGCCGACGAGATCGGGGTCCGCTCCCCGGTCCCCACCCCGGTCGACGAGCTCGGCCCCGGTGAGGTCGGCTACCTCATCGCCGGCATCAAGGAGGTGGGAGAGGCCCGGTCCGGTGAGACCGTCACCTCCGCCGCCAAGCCCGCCACGGAGGCCCTCGAGGGCTACCTCGATCCGAAGCCCATGGTGTTCTGCGGGATCTTCCCGGTCGACGGCGACGAGTTCGAGGACCTCAGGGAGGCGCTCGAGAAGCTGCGCCTGAACGACGCCAGCTTCACCTACGAGCCCGAGTCGTCCGGTGCCCTCGGCTTCGGCTTCCGGTGCGGGTTCCTCGGGCTGCTCCACATGGAGATCGTGCGCGAGCGCCTCGAGCGGGAGTTCGACCTCACCCTCATCGCCACCGCGCCGTCGGTCGGCTACATCGTCGTGAAGGCCAACGGCGAGCGCTTCGAGATCGACAACCCCGCCGACATGCCCTCCGCCGCCGAGGTCGAGGCCATCGAGGAGCCGTTCCTCCGCCTCACCATCCTCACCCCGACCGACTACACCGGCACGCTCATGGAGCTGTGCCAGGAGCGCCGGGGCGAGATGGAGAAGATGGAGTACCTGAGCCCCGAGCGCCTCGAGCTCGTGTACCGGATGCCCCTCGGCGAGGTCGTGGTCGACTTCTTCGACCAGATGAAGAGCCGCACCAAGGGCTACGCCAGCCTCGACTACGAGCCGGCCGGCTACGCCGCATCGCACCTCGTGAAGGTCGACATCATGCTCAACAGCATCCCGGTCGACGCCTTCTCGACGATCGTCCACCGTGACAAGGCCTACGACTACGGACGGCGCATGGCCGAGAAGCTGCGGGAGCTCATCCCTCGCCAGATGTTCGACGTGCCCATCCAGGCCGCCATCGGCGCTCGCATCATCGCCCGCACCACGGTCAAGGCGAAGCGCAAGGACGTGCTGGCGAAGTGCTACGGCGGCGACATCACCCGCAAGCGCAAGCTGCTCGAGAAGCAGAAGGAGGGCAAGAAGAAGATGAAGAACATCGGCCGCGTCGAGGTCCCCCA
>JBBSLC010000123.1:0-8410 GCA_038255685.1 Acidimicrobiales bacterium
CTTGGTGACCAGGTTGAAGACGTTGTTCGACCAGTTCTGGATGGTCGTGTAGGTGACCCTTGCCTGCTCGCCGACGACGATCTCCACGACCGCAGAGTGCAACGAGTCGGTGGTGTACACCGGGGCCGAGCAGCCCTCGATGTAGTGCACCGAGGAGCCCTTGTCGGCGATGATGAGCGTGCGCTCGAACTGGCCCATGTTCTCGGCGTTGATGCGGAAGTAGGCCTGCAGCGGCATCTCCACGTGCACGCCGGGCGGCACGTAGATGAAGCTGCCGCCCGACCACACCGAGGTGTTGAGCGACGAGAACTTGTTGTCGTTGGGCGGGATGATCTTCCCGAACCAGGCCCGCACGATCTCGGGGTGCTCCCGGAGGGCGGTGTCCATGTCGGTGAAGATGACGCCCTGGGCCTCGAGGTCCTCGCGGTTCTTGTGGTACACGACCTCGCTCTCGTACTGCGCGGTGACGCCGGCGAGGTACTTGCGCTCGGCCTCGGGGATGCCGAGCTTCTCGTAGGTGTTCTTGACCGACTCCGGCAGCTCGTCCCACGCGTCGACCTGCTTGTTGGTCGGCTTGATGTAGTAGTAGATGTTGTCGAAGTAGATCTCCGACATGTCGCCGCCCCAGCTGGGCATCGGGCGCTTCATGAACTGGCGGTAGGCCTTGAGGCGCATGTCGCGCATCCAGTCGGGCTCGCCCTTCATCCAGGACATCTCCTTGATGATGTCCTCGTCGAGCCCTCGCTTGGGCTTGAAGACGTACTCCTCGGCGTCGCTCCAACCGAGCTTGTACTTGCCGAGGTCGAGATCGGTGACTGCCATGTGATCAGTCCTTCGTTGCTGGGGGGCGGTGCGTTCGAGCGGCGGGGATTTCCCCTACGGCCATGGTAACAATCCGAAACCCCAACGCCTTCCCCGGCGAGACAGCCGGTCGCGCGAGGCGGGGTGCAGCGCTGCGACACTGCCGGGGTGACGAGGTCCCGTGTGCTCCTGGTGGTCGCCACGCTCGCAGCGACGGCGGCGGTGGCCACCAAGCTGCGGGCGACCCCCGTGCCGGCGCTCATGCGGGGTGGTTCGCTCGGGCGCAACGCGCAGCTGGCGGGGATGAGCGCCCGGATCGGCCGTCGCCAGGCGGTCAGCCGAGCTCGCGGGGTGTTCGCCTCGGCTGAGCGGCGGGAGGAGCTCGACCTCGCCCTCCAGCTGCAGACGGCCGAGGAGGTGGCGGCGACCCTCGGGAACATGAAGGGGGCGATGATGAAGCTCGGCCAGATGGTCAGCTACGTCGACGAGTCGCTGCCCGAGCCGTTCCGGGTCGCCCTCGCCCAGCTGCAGCAGGACGCACCGCCCATGAGCGCCGAGCTGGCTGCGGGCGTCGTCGAGCGCGAGCTCGGCGCGCCGCCGGAGGAGATCTTCGCCGAGTGGGACCCGGTGCCGATCGCCGCCGCTTCGATCGGCCAGGTCCACCGGGCCATGACCCACGACGGCCGGGCGGTGGCGGTGAAGGTCCAGTACCCCGGCGTCGACGACGCCGTCCAGGCCGACCTCGAGACGTCGGATCTGCTCTCCCAGGCCATGCGCCTGATCTTCCCGAACCTCGACCCGCGACCCCTCGCAGACGAGATCCGAGCCCGCCTCGTCGAAGAGCTCGACTACCGGCTCGAGGCCGCGAACCAGCAGATCTTCGCCGACTGGTACCGGGGGCACCCCTTCATCCACGTGCCCGACGTGCTGCCCGAGCTGTCGACGGGACGGGTGCTCACCACCGAGCTGGCCCAGGGCGCCCGCTTCGCCGAGCTGGAGACGTGGAGCCAATCCGAGCGCGACCTGGCCGCGGAGTCGATCTACCGCTTCGTGTTCCGCAGCCTGTACCGGCTCCACCTCTTCAACGGCGACCCCCATCCCGGCAACTACCTGTTCCGCCCGGGCGGGCGGGTCACGTTCCTCGACTTCGGCCTCGTCAAGCGCTTCGACCCCGCCGAGGTCGACTACTTCGAGCGCTACATCCAGCACATGGTCCTCGAACCCGACCCCGCCGCGTTCCGTCAGGTGCTGGAGGAGAGCAGCGCGATCCTCCCCGGCGCGCCGGTCTCGGACCAGGAGCTCTACGACGCCATGACCCCCTACTACGAGCTCGTGCGCGACGACGCCGTGCTGACCTGGACGCCCGAGTACGCCTCGCGGGTCGTGCACAAGCTGTTCGACCGGGACAGCCCCATCACCCGCCACACCAGCGGCGGCGGGGCCATGTTCGTGTTCATCCAGCGCATCAACCTCGGGCTCTACGGGTTGTTCGGCCGGCTCGGGGCAACCGCGAACTGGCGCCGCATCGCCGAGGAGCTCTGGCCCACGGTGGACGCCCCGCCCTCCACCGACCTCGGCCACCAGGAGGCCGCCTGGTGGGCGACCAGGCGCGCCTGACCACGTGGAGCCGCCACTCAGGCCGGCTCGGCGTCCTCATCGGTCCCGTTGGCGATCTGCCCTGCGACGTCGACGAGCTTGACGTTGAGCCGCTGTGATGCCCGACGGAGGATGTCAAAGGCCTCATCGGCGCTGAGGTCGTCGCGGGCCATCAGGATCCCCTTGGCCTGACCGATGACGTCCCGGGTGTCGACCGCCTCGAGGAGGTGGTGGCGCTCTCGCTCGGACGACATGGCGACGGCGGCGTGGGCGGCGAGCACTGCGCCGATGGCGGCTGCTTCGTGATCGAACGCCGAGGCGCTCGTGGAGTACAGGTTCAGGGCGCCCATCGTGTGGCCCTCGACGAAGAGGCGGTACCCGATGATGGAGCGGATGCCCGTCTCCTCCGCCACCCGGGCGGCGAAGCGCGGCCAGCGAGCATCGGTGGCCAGGTCGTCGGTGCTGAAGGTCTCGTGCTCACGGATGGCGGAGAAGCACGGACCCTCGTCGACCTCGGCCTGGATCTCGGCGACCCGGGCTGCGGTGGGGCTGCTCGACGCCACGGGCCTGATTTCGCGCCGTTCGATGACATCGATGCTGGCGTGCTCACAGGGGTCGATCAACGAGACCGCAGACCCCACGATCTCCCCCAGGATCACATCGGCGTCGTGTGCGAGGAGCTTGCGCGCCAACGCTGCAAAGGCCTCGGCGAGGTCGACGTCCGCTTCGCTCACGCCTGTGACGCTACTGCGCACCGCCGGCCCGCCCCCGCTCTTCCTGACGGCTCGCCGTGCCGCGGAGCAGGGCTTCCGCAGCCGGCGACATCGGTGCGACGAGCTCGACGAGCACCTCGACGCCGGCGAGGAACGCAGCCTCCGGCACGTGGCGCGCTGCCAGCAGGGGCACCTGCCACGCCACGAAGTCAGACCAGACAGAGGGGTCGGCGACGAGGAGGGAGGCGGCGGCGAACCGGACGATGAATGCCAGATCCTCCACGGTCCGTGCTCGCTGGCGCTGGTCGTAGCGCTGCATGGCAGGAAAGGTGCGGAGGAGGTCGACCATCGCCGCCTCGGCCAACCCGACCGCCGTCGCCTCGAGCTCGAGCGCCTCGAGGTCGAGCGACGGGGCCGGGGCCAGCCTCGGCTCGTCGCGGAGCGCTCGATCGACGTCCGCTGCGCCGGTGACCACGATGCCCGCTCCGAGAGCGATGCTGCGCTGCACCTGGGTCCCGATGCCGGCGCCGCCGATGGCGACGGGGAGGTCGTGGTCGTAGGCGACGGCTGCGAGCCGCGCAGCCCCGGAGTAGGTGGTCGGCAGGGCGCAGGAGATGGCGAGGGCGTCGGGGCGGCGCCGACGGAGGAAGGAGTCGAGGTGCTCCGCCGGTGTCGACGCACCGAGGAAGTCGACGTGCCAGCCCCTGCTCCGCAGCCCCTCGGTGAAGAGGCGGGCGGGCAGCGAGTGCCAGTCGCCCTCGGCGCACACGACGACGACCTGACCGCACGTGCTCACCGGCGCAGCGGTCGCCGCCACTGCTTCCACGACCGTGATCGTGGTGGTCGTCACGAGGTGCTCATCCGCTGCGGTCCAGATCGCCCGGTGCCAGCGCTCGCCCGAGAGGCGCTGGGCGGCGGCGAGCAGCTCGTCGAGCACGACCTCGACAGGTACCCCGACGTGCACGAAGCCGAGGGCGATGTCGGTGGCTCCGCGGTGATCCCCGAGGTGGGCGCACGCCAGGTACGCCTCGACGTCCTCGACACCGATGGTGCTCATGTCGCCACCGCGGAGAACCGGCGGAACCGGCTCGGCCGGGGTCGCTGCGCACCCTGCGGTGTCACCGTTCATCTCCTTCGTCGGCGACGGCCAGCTGCGCTCGACCGCCGGCCTTGGCCCGATAGAGGGCGGCGTCGGCAGCGGCGATCGCGTCGGCGGCCGTGGTGCGGATGACGGCGACGCCGGCCGAGAAGCTGACCGGCTGGGGACGCCACTCCTCCCACGCAGCGACGAGGCCGGCGAAGAAGGCAGCTGGCGGCCGCCCACTGCGCTGCAGGGCGACGAGGAACTCCTCGCCTCCTTGGCGCCCGGCATGTGCACCCATGGGCAGCTCGCTCCTGAGAGCCCGGGCGAAGACGCGCAGCACTCGGTCGCCTTCGTCGTGGCCGAAGCGATCGTTCACCTGCTTGAAGTGGTCGAGGTCGATGAGCATCACCATGTCCCCTGGCTCGAGACGACCGAGGGCGCGTCCGCTGGCGCGTCGGTTGGCGAGCCCGGTGAGAGGATCGATCGAGGCCTCCTCGGTCAGTCGCACCGAGTTGCGCAGCAGACCCACGGCGCGGTGGCACTCTTCGACGAAGGAGGCCAGGTGGCGCTCCAAGAGCATGCGGGCGACGCTGTCGACCGGAGCGGCCGGGAGCAGCGTCGGACCTGTGGCGAAGGAGATGTCGATCGGCAGGGCCTCGGGAGACGCATCCGTCGCTGGGACGACCCCCCCGCCGAGACGGCGCACCAGGTCGCACGTCACGTCACTCGCCTCATGTGGCTCCCTGATCCAGAGCAGTGCATGGGTGGCATCGAGGAGGGCCTTCGTCGCCCCGAGCTCGACGTCGCCGCCTTGGGCATCGCTGTGGGTACGCACGTGCACCTTCCTCCAGGTCGATCGCTGCTGCTCGAGCTCCGGGAGCAGCAGGTCTGGGTGCTCGGTGGTGGAACGAGTCGGCCCCGCCGAGTGGCGCTCGGCCCCGTTCGGGGACGCGTGGTGGGCCCGGCGAGGGAACCGGTCGACGCTCCCGCTCGGCGCCGGTGACACGCCCGCCATCACGAGGTCGCCAGCCGCAAGAGGTCGGGGGTGCTCGGCAGGAGCCGAGCGACTCCCGACGGCATCCGCGCCCAGCACGGGGCCGGGTCTGCGCACGACGAGCGTCGCCTCGCTGAACGTCACGGGTCGGCTCCACAGGTAGCCCTGCCCGATGTCGCAGCCGAGGGCGGTGACCCGCTCGAGCTGGTGCTCGTCCTCGACCCCCTCGGCGATGGTCCGCAGGCCGAGGGCCTTGGCGATGCCGAGGATGGCGGACACGATGGCCTCGCTCGTGGTGCCACCGGAGAGGCCGGCCACGAAGCTCCGATCGACCTTGAGGTAGTCGAGCTGGAAGCACTGGAGGTTGCTCAGTGACGAGTAGCCCGTGCCGAAGTCGTCGATGGCGATCCGGACCCCGATCGATCGGAGCGTCTGCAGCGTCGATGCTGCAGCGTTCGCGTCGGCGAGGGCGGATTCGGTCACCTCGAGGCAGATGCGATCCGGAGGTATCCCGGCCCGCTCGATCATCTGCGCGACCATCGTCGGGAGGTCCGGATCAGAGAGCTGTCGAGGTGAGATGTTCACCGCCACCTGGAGCGATCGTTCGGGAGCGAGCTCCCGCCAGGAGGCGACGGCGCAGCATGCATCGGCGAGGACGACCTCGGTGATGCGCGTGATCAAACCACTGCCTTCGGCGAGGGGGATGAACACGTCCGGCGCAACCGCTCCTCGTGCGGGGTGGGACCATCGGGCGAGCGCCTCGAAGCCGACGAGATGGCCGGTCGCAAGGTCGATCTCCGGCTGGAAGTGGGTGTGGATCTGCCCGCCGTCGAGCGCCTCCTCGAGCTCGATGACCGAGCGGTGCCACCGCCGCTCCTGCTCGGCGGCGTCGTCGTCGAACACCGCGACCTGCCCGCGACCGACGCTCTTGGCCTCGTGCAGCGCGACGTCGGCGTTGCGCAGCAGGCCCTCGACCTTCGAACCGACGACCGAGAAGGCGATGCCGATGCCGGCCGAGACCGTGAACGCGTCTCCTCGGGAGCCGAACGGGCTCGCCAGCGCTCGCCGGATGCGATCGGCGACGCCACATGCGGCCTGCGCGTCCGATGCGTCGTGGCAGCAGACGACGAAGCGGTCGCCTCCCACCCTGGCCACGAGGTCGCCGGGCTGGAGGATGCCTTCGAGCAACGTCGCGACCGCTCGCAGCACCTCGTCACCTACGAGCGCCCCCCGTCGGTCGTTCAGCCCCTTGAAGTCGTCGATGTCGAGGACGAGCACCGCGCTCCGGCGGTTCGAGCGGTCGCTGCGGGCGAGCTCGTCTGCGAGGCACTCGACGAACAGGCGACGGTTCGGCAGGCCCGTGAGCTCGTCGTGGAGCGCTGCGAAGGCGCGGTCCTCCTCGAGGCGAGCGTGCTCCTCGACCTTCAGGGAGGTACCGACGACGCCGTGGACCCCGAGCTCCTCGTCGTCGATCCGCTCGACCACGAGGTGAATCGGGATCACCGACCCCCCGGCACGTCGAGCCTCGTAGCTCCCCTCCCACCGGCCGGTCGCCCGAAGGGTGCGCGTGATGGACTTGACCCCTTCGGTGCCGGTCGGCCCGACGAGGAGCTCGGTGAAGGGACGGCCGATCGTCTCGGCGGACGAGTAGCCGTACAGGTCCGTCGCAGCGTCGTTCCAGAACCGGATGATCCCGTTCTCATCACCGACCACCACCGCAGCGGGGAGGTGCTCCAGCAGGCGTGCTGCGAACCGCTGCGCACTTGCCTGGATCGGCCAACCACCTCCGCCTTGATCGGGGGCGACGGAGCGCAGGGCACCACGCGAAAGAGCGTTGCCTTTGACCACGGGGGACCTTCTCGACTCGATGGCGAGCGGGCTCCCTGATCCTTCAAGGTGGCGCTGTACCCCACACTATCGGCGTTCCCGGGGGAAAGTTGAGCGAGCAACCGCTGGCCCGCCCCCCTCCGGCGGCGGCGTCAGTCCAGGCGGCGGAGGGTGTCGCGGTAGCGCTTGCCGTTCTGGACGTAGAGCTCAGCGGCGGGCTCGAACGAGCCGGCCGCGACCACGCCTTCGCGGAGCTTGGCCGGGATGCCGAGAGCCATGGCGCCTGAGGGGACCTCCATGTCGTTCGGAACCACGGCGTTCGCACCGACGAGGGCGCCGGTCCGCACCACGGCCCGGTGCAGGACGACCGAACCCGAGCCGACGAGCGACCCGTCCTCGATCGTGCAGCCCTCGAGGTGGGCGAGGTGGCCCACCACGCAGCGCGCTCCGATGATCGTGGCGTGCTCGTGGGTGGCGTGCACGACGGTGCCGTCCTGCACGCTCGACCCCTCCCCCACCTCGATGTGGCCGTAGTCGCCCCGCAGGACGGCCCCGGGCCAGATGGTGGCGCCAGCGCCGATCACGACGTCGCCGATCACGGTGGCGTCGGGGTGGACGTAGGCGTCGGGGTGCACGTCGGGCACCCGCTCGCCGAGGGCGTAGATGGCCATGGCCCCGAACGTATCGCCGTCGGGCGGGGTCGCCCGTAGCGTGGCCGCCGTGACCGACGCCGCCACCCCCGAGCACGCCTCCCCGGAGGGCCCGCCCATCGCCAAGCAGGTCCCCGTCGAGCGGACCCGCCACGGCGACACCGTCGTCGACCCCTACACCTGGCTGCAGGTGAAGGACGACCCCGAGGTCCTCGCCCACCTGGCAGCCGAGAACGCCTTCACCAAGGCGAGCCTGGCCCACACCGAAGCCCTGCAGATAGCGCTGTTCGAGGAGATCAAGGGCCGCATCCTCGAGACCGACCTCTCGGTGCCGGTGCGCAAGGGGGCTTGGTGGTGGTACTCCCGCACCGTGGAGGGCCAGCAGTACGGGATCCACTGCCGCAAGCCGGCTGCGCCGCTGACCGACGGCGGGTGGAGCGACGAGGTACCGGGCGACGACGTCGCCGAGCATGTCCTGCTGGACGAGAACCTCGAGGCGGGCGAGGCCGAGTTCTTCGCGGTGGGCGCCTTCGACGCCAGCCCCGACGCCAGCCTCCTCGCGTGGTCGAGCGACACCGCCGGCGCCGAGGTCTACACGATGCGCTTCCGCGACCTCACCACGGGCGACGAGCTGCCCGATGTCATCGAGGGCACCTACTACGGCACCGCCTGGGGCGCCGACAACCGGACGTTCTTCTACACGAGGCCCGACGACGCCATGCGGCCGCACCAGGTGTGGCGCCAC
>JBBSLC010000124.1:0-8405 GCA_038255685.1 Acidimicrobiales bacterium
GACGAGATCGCCGTGATCGACCCCGGCCCCGATGACTCGGCGCACCTCGACACGATCGCCGGCTGCGGGGGGGGGCGGATCCGCTGGATCCTCTGCACCCACACCCACAGCGACCACTCGCCGGGGGCCGCCGGGCTCGCAGAGCGGACGGGGGCGGAGGTGCTCGGCTTCGGCTCGCGCGACACCCTCACGGTCGACCGCGAGCTCACCGACGGCGACGTCCTCGTCGGCACCGAGTTCCGCCTCACCACACTGCACACGCCCGGCCATGCCTCGAACCACCTGTGCTTCCAGCTCGAGCAGGAGCACGTGCTCTTCTCCGGCGACCACATCATGGAGGGGTCGACGGTGGTGATCGCCCCACCCGACGGCGACATGGGCGCCTACCTCGCGCAGCTCGAGCGGCTCCGCGCCATGCGGATCAAGGCGATCGCACCTGGCCACGGCCAGCTCATCACCGACCCGAAGGCGAAGATCGACGAGTACCTCACCCACCGGCGTGCACGCGAGGAGATGGTGGCGGCTGCGCTCCAGACGGCCGGGAGCGCCTCGATCAAGGAGCTGGTGGCCACCATCTACACCGATGTGCCCGAGCACCTCCATGCGATGGCCGGCTACTCCGTGTGGGCCCACCTGCAGCACCTCGCCGACCAGGGGCGGGCGACGGGTGAGGGTCTCGAGGGGACCTGGACCGCAGCCTGACGGCGCAGCGGCGCTGCGCCGGCGCGACAGGGTTCGGGGGGGCGCGTGGCGAAGACCCTTGCGGGAGGACGTGCACCGATGTTCCGTTGTGAGAGAACCAGCGTGGAAGGGTCGCGCTGGATGCCCGGAGAGCGCCCGTGACCGCCGTCCCCGCCACCACCGTCGACCTCGCCACGGCCGCACGACAGCTCGGCATGGCCGAGGTCGGGGTCCAGGCGCTCGTCGACGCCGGCTTCCTCGCCACCGCCGAAGGTGCGCCCGGGCGGTTCCTGCTCGGCGACGTCAAGGCCGTGCAGGCGCGCCTCGCCGATGACGTGGCGAGAGACCTGTTCTCCGAGGATCCCGACGGGGTCGACCCGCAGGCGCTCTTCGACGCGCTCGACGGTCGGTCCTCGGAGATGGCGAGGCGCGCCTTCGAGCTGTTCCAGACGGTGTTCCCCGAGTCGTCGTCGTGGGGTGAGGCCGAGCAGGCCCGCTTCATCGACCAGGCGCGCGGCCGCTTCGAGGCGATCCTCGCCATCACGCTGCACGGTGACGACGTCGACCTCGCCGAGGAGATGGCCGTCGTCGGTGCCGCTGCCGCCGAGACGGGCTCGTCGCTGCCCCAGCTGCTCGTCGTCCTCCGGATCTCGCGCGACCTCGTCGTGGCGACGGCGGTCGAGGTCGCCGAGGAGCGAGGGCGGCACTGGGGGCTCGCCCTGTCGCTCCTGCTCACCCGGGTGCTCCCGGCCGTCGACCGCCTGACCGATGCGATCGCGCAGGGGTACTGGGCTGCGGTCATCGCTCGAGACGAGGAGATCGACGCCCAGAAGAGCGAGTTCCTCGGCCTCATCACCCAGGACCTGCGCCAACCGCTCACGGCCATCCTCGGCCTGGGCGCGACCCTGGAGGCCTACGCCGGCGAGCTCGGCGGCGAGCGCGTCCAGCGCATCGGGGGCTCCATCCGTCGCCAGTCAGAGCGCATCGCCCGGCTGGCAGACGACCTCCACGACGTGAGCCGTCTCGAGGGTCGTGGCCTCGAGCTGCAGGTGCGGCCGGTGTCGGTGGCCGACGTGATCCCCGGTGCGCTCTCGAGCGTCGCCGGTGCCTCGGGCGACCTCGTCGAGGTGCAGGTGCCGGCCGGCGCTGTCGTGCTCGCCGACGCCCGTCGCCTGGAGCAGGTCATCGCCAACCTGGTCGAGAACGCGCTCGTGCACGGGGTCCCGCCCGTGGTGATCTCGGCCGAGACCGGCGACGGCCACGTCCGCATCGTCGTCGCCGATGCCGGCCCCGGGGTGCCTGACGAGCTGGTGCCCACGCTGTTCTCACGGAACCGGACGTTGGGTCGGGCAGATCGCGATCGGGCTGCCGGCACCGGACTCGGCCTCACCCTCGTGCGCGGGCTGGTCGAGGCGATGGGGGGCGAGGTGCGCTACGAGCGCCACCCCGACGGCAGCCGCTTCAGCCTGGTGCTCAGCACCCCGGCCGACCGGCGCGCCAGCACCTAGCGGCTCGGCGCCCCAGCCGCGCGTGGGGAGCTGCGGCTACCGTTCGCGCCGTGAGCGATCTCGTCCTGTCCGGTGGCGCGGTCCACGAGCTGCCGGGCGACCTGCGCGAGGCGCTGCTGGGCGCTGCGACCGCGCTCGACCGCTGGGAGGACATCACGCGGCTGGCGCGCAACGAGTTCATCTGCTGGGTCGAGGACGCCAAGCAGGCGAAGACGCGTGAGCGCCGCATCCGTCGGACCGTCGAGGAGCTCGAGGAAGGCCAGCGTCGCCCCTGCTGCTGGCCGGGCTGCAAGCACCGCGAGCGCAACGGCCGGTCGCCGGGGCCTTCGTCGACCGCACCTCAGGCGTTGGTCGCCCAGCCCCCTGCGAACGGCACGACCTGTCCGACGACGTAGCTCGACCGATCGGAGGCGAGCCAGAGCGCCAGCTCGGCTGACTCGCGCCCGGTGGCGAAGCGGCGGATGGGCACCTCGCGGAGGATGCGCTCGCGCACCTGCTCGTCGGCGAGCATCCCCGGCGGGTAGTAGGTGTCGTTCTCCACGTTGTTCTGGGCGACGGCGTTGACCTGCACGCCGTTGCGGGCGACCTCGAGCCCGACGGAGCGGATGAACGCGTTCTGCGCGCCCCGAGCTGCGGTGTAGGCGCTCGCCCCCGGGATCCCTCGGAGCGGTGCGGCGCTCGTGACCGCGACGACCTTGCCATGCCCCCGCTCGAGCATGGCCGGCAGCACCGCTCGGACGAGGCGCATCAACGGGTGGACGAGGGCGTCGAACAGCGCCGACCAGTCCTCGTCGGTGATGGCCTGCGCTCGCGCCGGCGAGGGAGGTGCCGCCAGGTTCGCGACGAGCACGTCGATCGCACCCGCAGCGGCGATCGCCTGCTCGGCGTCGCCGATCCCGAGGTAGCGGCCGCTGTCGGCGACGACGTCGGCTCCCTCCTCGCCGAACAGCTCGACGATGGCGGGCCCCATGTAGGTGGTGGCCGAGGTGACCAGCACGCGCTTGCCGGCGAGCAACCCCGATTCGTTGCTCATGCGGGCGCGAGCTCCCGCAGCGACCTGTCGGCGCTCGCTGCGCCCTCGTTCGTCCCGATGCGCACCTGCTGAACGTAACCGGGGCTGCCGGGGCCGGGGTTCAGACGGGCTGGGCGGGGGCCGGCCCGAGGGCGGCCTCGACGTTCTCCAGGATCCGGGCGGTGCAGCCACCCATGGCCACCGGCGGGATCGCCTCGTCCACGACCCGACGCACGAGGGCGGCGAACGCCTCGGCTGCAGGCCCGTCGCCGAGGGCGGCGGGGCGCCCGGTGTCCCCACCGGTGGACACGCCTGGCTCGAGGGGGATCTGGCCGAGCAATGGTGCCCCGATGTCGTCGGCGAGCTGCTGGCCGCCACCGCTGCCGAACAGCGGGTACGACTCGCCGTGCTCGCAGGTGAACGCCGACATGTTCTCGACCACGCCGGCGATGCGGAGGTAGGTCTTGCGGGCGAGGTCGGCGGCCCTGGCGGCCACCTTCTGAGCGCCGACCGCGGGGGTGGTGACGATGATCATCTCGGCACGAGGGAGCAGGCGGGCGAGGCCCATCTGGATGTCGCCGGTCCCCGGCGGCAGGTCGATCAGGAGGTAGTCGAGGTCGCCCCACCGCACGTCTTCGAGGAAGTGCTGGACGGCGCGCTGCAGCACCTGGCCGCGCCAGAGCAGCGCGGACTCCTCGTCGTCGACGAGGAAGCCCATCGAGACGACCTTGAGCAGGCCGGGCCCGATCGGGAGCTCGTGGGGAACGATCTTCTTCTCGCCCGCCACCCCGCCGAGTCGTCCCTCGAGCCCGAGCATGCGAGGCACCGAGAAGCCGCCGATGTCGGCGTCGAGCACGCCGACGGTGAAGCCTTCGGCCGCCAGCCCGGCGGCGAGGTTCACGGTGATCGAGCTCTTGCCGACCCCGCCCTTGCCGGACGCGATCCCGACCACCCGTGCGGTTGCGGGGATCTCGGTGTCGGGAGCTCGCTCCTTTGCGTGCCAGCGGGCCCGGGCCATGGCGTGCGCCCGCTGCTCGTCGTCCATCTCCGTCCAGTCGATCGCCACCGTGGTGACCCCGGGCGTGGAGTCGAGCCGGGCGGTGACGTCGCGCTTGATCTGCGCCTTGAGCGGGCAGCCGGCCGTGGTGAGGGCGATCGTGACGTGGACGGTGCCGTCCGGGTCGACCGAGACGTCCCTGGCCATGCCGAGCTCGACGATGTCGCAACCGAGCTCGGGGTCGACGACGCCGGCCAGGAGGGAGAGGACATCCTCGGTGCTGGGCGGCGAGATGAGGACCACGGAGCGATTCTACCGGGGCGCTCCGTGTAAACTCCGGCCGTGGACGGCAACGCCGGGACACCATCCCGCCTCGACCTGTTGAAGGCGCTCGGCGACAACACCCGCTACGCGATCTACCTCGAGCTGGCGCGCGCCCCGAGGCCGCTTGCCACCGCCGACGTGGCCGAGTCCCTCGACCTCCACCCGAACACGGTGCGACCCCACCTCGAGCGCATGCGCGACGTCGGCCTGCTCGTCATGGAGACCGAGGGTCGCGGAGGTGTGGGCCGACCCCAGCACCGCTACGCCGTCGCTCCCGATGCCCCGTCTCTCGGCCTCGAACCGCCGGCGATGCCGCTCATGGCCGCCATGCTCGTCGGCGTCGCCGCCGCTGCTGGCGTCGCTCCCGAGGAGGCAGCCGCCATCGGGCGACGACAGGGGAACAAGGCGGCAGCGCGGTTCGCCGCTGCGACCGCCCCAGCGTCAGGCGATGACGAGGCGGACCAGGGGATCGATGCCGCCGTCTGCCTCGAGGCGCTCCTCCAGGACCTCGCCAGCCTCGGGTTCGATCCCGCGGTCGTCGCCGACGACGAGGGGACGACCGTCGCCTTCGCCCACTGCCCCTACGCCGATCTCGCCGCCGCCCACCCGGAGATCGTGTGCCACCTCCACCGGGGCATGGTCGAGGGCTTCGTCGAGGTCGCCGGCGGGCTCGACGTGTCCGACTTCGGGACCCTCGTCGACCGGCGGCCGTGCCAGGTCGGCCTCGTCGTCGCCGATCGCTGACCCTGCTGTCGGCGAGGTCGGACCGGTACAGTGGCGATGTTCCACGTCCACCTTGGGAGGAAGCCGTGATCACCGTCTCCGACAGCGCTGCAAGCAAGGTCAAGGAGCTGCTCGAGGCCGAGGGCGACACCACGCTCGCCTTGCGGGTCGCCGTCCGCCCCGGTGGCTGCTCGGGCTTCAGCTACGAGATGTTCTTCGACGGTGACTTCGGTGCGGACGACATCAAGGTGGACCAGGGCGGCGTCGCCGTCGTCGTCGACCCGTCGAGCGCCGAGCTGCTCCAGGGCGCCACGCTCGACTACAAGGACAGCCTGCAGGGCGGTGGCTTCGCCATCAACAACCCGAGTGCCCAGCGCACCTGCGGTTGCGGTCAGAGCTTCAGCTGACGCCTGAGCCGATCTCGCCGTCCGTTCGACTCGCTCAGGCGAGCAGGGCGTCGAGCGACTCGTCGAGCTCGGTCGCGTCGAAGGTGTAGTCGAGCCTCGCTCGCACGGTGCCGTCGGCATCGGCGAGGAACAGGCTGGGCTCGTACCGCAGGCCGAGGGCGTTGACCGTCGGCGTCGTCTCCTCGGCCCGGTCGTCGGTGTACACCTCGGTGTGGATGAGCGTCGCGCGGTCCCCGAGGCTCGTCTGGCGTTCGACGAGCAGGTCGAGGACCGGTCCGCAGATCGCCGTCTGGCAGAACGCCGGGGTCGACACGAGCAGGACGATGGGGCGCCCGCTCGTGAGGGCCTGGTCCAGCGACGTCTCGTGCAGCGGGCAGGGTGGCGTGGCGGTGCAGAGGGGCTCGATGCCGAGTGCGTCGCCCACGGTCGGCGTGGGGATGGATGGCAGCGGGTCGCCGGGGTTGGGCACGGCGGCGAGCTCCTCCGGAGCCCTGACGGTGAGCTCGGTGGAGGTCTCCGCCGAGCCGACGGCGATGACGAGCTCCCACGTGCCGGCCTCGCCGAGCGTCTGGGTGAACGGGAAGTAGGGCGAGGGGATGCCGGTGCCACGCCTGGCGACGGTCACGGGGTCGAGCGAGGTGCCACGCGGTGAGACGGCGCGGACGGTGATCTCGTCGGGCACCTCGGCGGTCGGCACGCCGTCGGCGTCGGCGAAGGCGAGGGGGAGGCGCAGCGCCACGCCGGCGGGCTGCTCGAGGGCGAACACCCGCAGGAGCGAGAGCCGCTGCGGCCCGACCGAGGTCGTCGTGGTGCTCGCGGGCGACGCCGTGCCGCCGTCGCCACCGCCGCCGCAGGCGGCGAGGGCGATGCTGCCGGCGCCTGCCAGGAGGAGCCGGCGCCGGGTGGGATCGAAGGTGGCGCGTCGGGGCGTCGGCATCGTCGCCCAGCGTAGGGTGAGCCCTCTCGCACCCGGGCATCACCCGAGACTGGAGCGCGCCATGAGCAAGCCGGTGGGTCCGTACACCCCGATCGTCGCCGCTGGTGGTTGGCTCGTCGCCTCGGGCCAGCTCGGCCTGTCCGGCGGTGCACTCGTCGAGGGCGGTGTGGGCGCGCAGCTCACACAGGCGATCGCGAACCTGGCCAGCCTGCTCGAGGGCGAGGGCGCCTCACTCGTCGACGTGGTGAAGACGACGGTCTTCCTCACCGACATGGCCGACTACGTCGCGGTGAACGAGGCCTACACATCGGCCTTCGACGGTCACCGCCCGGCCCGCTCTGCGGTGGCGGTCGCAGGCTTGCCGCTCGGCGCGGCGGTGGAGATCGAGGCGTGGGCCTGGGTGGGCGGCGCCGGCGCGTCCGGGGCAGACTGACGTCGTGCTCGGAGCGATCATCCTCGCCGTCATCATCGTGTTCGTCCTGCCGTCAGCGGTGCTGATCAGCGGCGGGGTCGGCGCTGCCGTCCTCGGCTGGTTCTTGAAGGACGACGCCGAGCAGCGCCACGAGGGCAGCGAGCTGCTCGACCTCAACGTGTGATTTTGCGCAGCGATAATCCGCTGCGCTGCTCCCGGACGACCGGCGGAGCCGGATCGTCCTCCGCTCGTAGCGGCAGCGTCAGCTGGGGCCGTTGACGGCGCAGTGGGCGTCGCGGGTGGCGCTCGTCTGGCCGGGGCCGTAGCTGAGGGTGAGGAGCAGGGCCTCCTGCTTGGATGCGGCGCTGCTCTCGATGGAGGAGACGACGAGTGAGCGCTCGAGGCTCGTCGAGGCGGCGACGAGGCGCTCGGCGTTGCGCCACGCCTCCTCGCGCCAGGCCACGACGAGCTGGAGCGCAGCGGCCTCGTCGATCGTGCCGGGGGCGTTGCGGTCGTCGATCGTCGGGTCGAACCGTGCCGCCGCCTCGGCGAGCACGGGCTCGGTCACCCGGTTGAGGAACTGGTTCACCTTGTCGTGGTCGGCCTTGCGACTCGTCCCGTCTGGCTTCACCAGGCCGATCTCGGCGAGCACGTACGGGAGGTCGCGGTTGATGTGTGCGGACAGACCGAGGAAGAGGTTCCCCGAGCCGCTGACCGATCGAGCATCTGCGGCACCGAACGCGATGCGCCACGCCTCGGGGACCCCAGACCGGGTGCCCTTCTCCCAGCCATCGGTCGCCTCGAAGTAGTAGCGAGCGAAGACCGCGTCCTCGTGGTTCACGAACGCTGTGTCTTCGAAGAAGGTCGGGTCTTCGATGGTGCGCCTGTACTCCTCGGTGGTCCGGAGGTAGGTGAGGGCGAACACGGCGTCGTGGTCGCACACCGCGGCCTGTCGGTCGAAGCGCCGGGTCATCTCCCGGATGACGGCGTCGACGCACTGGACGCGACCCGCCTTGCAGTCGTTCGCCGCTGAGGGGTCGTGGCCGGCCGACAGCGACGGCAGGTAGTCCGACCAGGCGACGAAGATCGGGTCCTCGGCTGCCGCAGGTGGTGCGACGAGCACCGGAGCGGTGGCGGCGAGCGCCACGAGCCCGATCAGAACCTTGCGCAGGCGGCCGCCGGCCACCATCCCCCCCTTGTGATCCACGTGGGCATCGTCCGCCATCGAACGGTGCACGTCCATGGCCCGCGCGGGCCATTTGCCCCGTCAGGTCAGATGCTCCAGCGAGCCTCGCCGAAGCGGTAGCCGACGCTGCGGACGGTCTGGATGAGCGGCGCGTGCTCGTCGGTGAGCTTCGCTCGGAGACGGCGCACGTGGACGTCGACGGTGCGCGCTCCGCCGTA
>JBBSLC010000125.1:0-8345 GCA_038255685.1 Acidimicrobiales bacterium
ATCCGAGACCGGCACTGCCGGTGGCCAGGGTGCGACCGGCCCTCCTCCTGGTGCGACGGGCACCACGTGTGGCACTGGGACGACGGGGGCCCCACCCGAGCCGACAACCTCGTCCTCTTGTGCCGAAGGCACCACACCCGCATCCACAAGCACGGCTGGCACATCAAGCTCCTCCCCGACGCCACCGTCGAGGTCACCAGCCCCGACGGGGTCGTCCACGAGTCCAGACCCCCACCCCGCTGCTGACCCGGCGGGGGCACGGCCAGCACCCCCAGCAACCGACCGGAGGGCCGCCACCAGCGGCCGCACCGGCGCGCTCGACCACTGGCGCCAGCTTGGGATGCCGGGCGACTGGAGCTCGGCGAAGCTGCTCGCGTCGCTCCCTCCGGTCAAGCATGCGGTCGAGGCGGCGGCGCTGGCGGCGCGACCACGTTTGCTCTGCAGTCGGAGATCATCTCCTCGTCGCCCACCGGATCCGATCGACGAGGCTGCTGACGCTTCGGGTTCGAGTGCGATCGGTCGGTGCAGTCCTCGCGTTCGAGGATGCGCGACGATGCGTCGACGTTGAACCAGCCTCGTGACTGGCGAGGCGGTGCAGATCCGAGGAGGCGACGTGCGCAGCTGCATCGCTCGGGTCGCTCTGTGCATCGGGCTGACCGGCTGTGGAGGAAGCCAGGATGCGTCGCCCGTCTTGCCGGTCGAGCCTGCGGCGTGTGCGGGCGAGGGACGCCGGAGCACCGACGACCAGCGACTCGAGCAGTGGCAGACCGTACGCGAGGAGCTGCTCGCCGACGCAGGGGCTCCCTCGGAGGTGTGGGTGGGGCTGGCAGAGGTGACGAGCGCTGGCGAGGTCACGCGCCTCGTCTCGGGCTTCGGGGTGAGCGGGATCTTCCTGGCCTACGAGCAAGAGCAGGGAACGCTTGCGAAGGTGATCGACGCACCTCCCGAGGGGACGATCGAACCCGACGAGATCGAGGCGTTCGCCGAACACGTCCTCCGGAGGACGATCGGCGGTGTCGGTGGCGAGGGAGCTGGTCCGTTCGCTCCCGCCGACGCCGAGGTGGTCGCCGGCGCCCCACCGATCGTCGGTGTGCGGCTGCAGGGGGAAGCGGATGGTCTGGCGACGTTCATCGCCGAGGAGTCGTGCTCGGTCCACTCGCTCGCCCCCGCTGACGCCACGGCGCCCGTCCTCGCCGCGACGGTCGAGCCGTGACCGAGGCTCCGCTGCGGTTCGGTGTGTACCTTCCGCCGTTCGGGCCGTTCGGGGATCCGACCGTCCTGGTCGACCTGGCGGTGCGAGCAGAGGCGGCAGGGTGGGACGGGCTGTTCCTGTGGGACCACGTCGTCAGCGACGCCATGCCCATCGTCGACCCGTGGACGACCCTGGGTGCCATCGCCCAGGCGACCGAGCGGTTGCTGCTCGGACCGACGGTCACGCCGCTGGCGCGACGGCGACCGTGGGTCGTGGCGCGCCAGGCGTCGACGGTCAGCCGTCTGTCCGGTGGTCGGCTCGTGCTCGGCGTCGGGCTGGGATCGGACGAGTCCGGCGACCTGAGCCGCTTCGGTGAGGTGATCGATCCGCCGACTCGTGCCGAGATGCTCGACGAGGGGCTCGACATCGTGCGCTCGATGTGGGCGGGCACGCCCATGGACCACGACGGGGCCCACTTCCGCGTCAACCTCGACGCCGCTCCTCCCGAACCGCACCCGATCCCCATCTGGGCGGCGAGCTCCACCGGCAGTCCTGCGGTCCTGCGGCGCGCTGCGACCTGTGACGGGATCTTCCCCATCGCCGAGCACCTCCTGACGCCGGACGAGGTCGCCGCCATCGTGACTGCGGTGCGTCGAGCCGGACGGTCGCCAGACCTGCCCTTCGACGTGGCCGTCGCCGGCAACGCCAGCGCTGCGTGGCTCGAGGACATGCACGTCGACCTGCGCGGGCTCGCCGAGGCCGGTGCCACGTGGTGGATGGAGTCGCTCATCCACCTCGACCCGCTGGCGCTGTCGCTGCAGGTCGTCGACGCCGGCCCGCCCCGCTTCGCGTAGGCCGGCGAGTCTGGGCAGGGTGGGGACGTGACGACCTCCGTGCTCTGGTTCCGTCGGGATCTGCGACTCGCCGACCACCCGGCGCTCCTCGAAGCGCTCGAGGCAGCCGACGACGTCGTTCCGCTGTTCGTGCTCGACCCGGCGCTGCTGGGGCCGTCGGGGGCTCCCCGGATCGCCCAGCTGCTCGGGTGCCTCCATGCGCTGCGGGAGTCGACCGACGGCGCGCTCGTGCTCCGTTCCGGTGACCCGGTCGTCGAGGTGCCTCGCCTCGCCGCCGAGGTGGGGGCCGACCAGGTGTTCGTGACCGAGGACTTCGGCCCCTACGGGTCGGTCCGTGACGAGCGGGTCGCGGCGGCGCTCGTCGAGGACGGAAGGGAGCTCGTCTCGGTGAGCACGCCCTACGTCGTCGCCCCCGGCACCCTCACGACCGGAGGCGGCACCCCGTTCAAGGTGTTCACCCCGTACTTCAAGGCGTGGAAGGCGGTGGGCGCACCGAAGCCGAAGCCTGCCCCGTCGGACCCCGCGTGGGCGACAGGGGTCGGCAGCGACGACCTTCCCGACGCCCCCGAGACCGGCGACACCCGGATCCTCGCCTCGGGGGAGGCTGCAGCGCAGGACCGGCTGGACCGGTTCCTCGACGAGGCGGTCACCCGCTACGCCGAGGATCGCGACCGGCCCGACCTCGAGGGGACGAGCCGGTTGAGCGTCGACCTCAAGTACGGGACCATCCACCCCCGCCAGGTGCTCGCCCGCCTCGGCCGAGGCAAGGGCGCGCAGGTCTTCGCATCCGAGCTCGCGTGGCGGGACTTCTACGGGACGATCCTCGCCGAGCGTCCCGAGACCGCTCGTCAGGCCCTCCGGACCGAGATGGCGACGATGGAGGTCGACGAAGGCCCCGACGCCGACGCGCGGTTCGCAGCCTGGGCGGAGGGGCGCACCGGCTACCCCATCGTCGATGCCGGGATGCGCCAGCTGCGCGGCGAGGCGTGGGTCCACAACCGGGTGCGCATGATCGTGGCCAGCTTCCTCGTCAAGGACCTGCACCTGGACTGGACCCGTGGCGCTCGCCACTTCATGCGCTACCTGCAAGACGGCGACCTCGCCTCCAACAACCACGGGTGGCAGTGGGTGGCCGGCACAGGCACCGACGCCGCCCCGTACTTCCGGGTGTTCAACCCGGTGGCTCAGGGGAAGCGCTTCGACCCCGACGGCGACTACGTCCGCCGCTTCGTGCCCGAGCTGGCCGGCGTCGCCGGCGCAGCGGTGCACGAGCCGTGGGCGCTCGATGGCCAGGGTGGCCTCTTCAGCGACTACCCGCCCCCGATCGTCGACCACGCCGCCGAGCGCGCCGAGGCGCTCGCTCGCTTCGAGGCGCTCAAGCACTGAGCCACCGGCCCTGGCCGGCCTCGGGGCATCCGGGAGTCTTTGGCCGACCGGTTGGCACTCGGTAGAATCGAGTGCCAACGAACGACGAGGGCCGGAGCAACCAGCAGGTGGACGAGCGCAAGGCTGCCATCCTCCGCAGCGTCGTGGAGGAGTACATCGAGACGGCGCAACCCGTCGGCTCCGGCCACGTCGCCCGCACCTCGGGGCTCGCCGTCTCGCCGGCCACGGTCCGCAACGAGATGACCGCACTCGAGCAGGAGGGCTTCCTCCACCAGCCCCACACGAGCGCCGGCCGGATCCCGACCGACAAGGGGTACCGCTTCTTCGTGGACGGTCTCGTCGAACCCGGCATGCTCGGAGCAGGCCAGCGCCAGCAGGTGCAGCGCTTCTTCACCTCGGCCCACGGCGCGCTCGAGGAGATGCTGCAGGACACGAGCAGGCTGCTCTCCAGCCTGACCGACTACGCCGCCGTGGTCGTCGGCCCCGCGCACGAGGAGGCGGGCATCCGCTCCGTCCAGCTCGTGGGGCTCGGGCCCCGCACCGCGCTCGTGGTCGCCGTGCTCGCGAACGGCGCAGTCGAGAAGGCGACCGTCGACCTGGCCGACGAGCTCGGTGACGCCCGCATCGCTGCGGCGACGGCGCACCTCGCCGGCAGCCTCATGGGGCGTTCGCTCGCCGACCTCCCCACCGTCGCCAGCTCAGGAGACGTCGTGCTTGACGACGTCTGCACGGCGGCCGTCGCCGCGCTGGGGACAGCCCACGACAGCGAGCCCGACCAGGTCTACGTCGGTGGCGCCGCCAAGGTCGCTGCTGCCTTTGACGCCGTCGAGAGCGTGCGGCGGGTCCTCGCCACGCTCGAGCAGCAGTACGTCGTCGTGACGCTCCTCCGCGACGTGGTCGACCGTGGCCTCTCGGTCGCCATCGGGACCGAGCACGGCCTCGAGCCGCTCTCGGAGTGCTCGCTCATCGTCGCCCCCTACGAGATCGAGGGCGAGCAGGTGGGCACGGTCGGCGTGCTCGGCCCCACCCGCATGCACTACCCGGAGGCCCTCGCTGCGGTGGCCCTCGTGTCGCGCCGGCTCGGCAAGCGCCTGAGCGAGGGCTGACGTGGCAGCTGACTACTACGAGCTGCTCGGGGTCGGGCGCGGGGCTTCGGCCGACGAGCTGAAGCGGGCCTACCGACGACTCGCTCGCGAGCTGCACCCCGACACGAACCCTGATCCCACCGCCGAGGAGCGCTTCAAGGAGGTCGCGCTCGCCTACGAGGTGCTCGCCGACCCGGAGCGCCGACGTCGCTACGACACCTTCGGGCCCGAGGGCGCAGCCCGGGGGACCGGTGGCGCCGGTGGCGATCCGTTCGCCGGCTTCGGCGCGGGCGGCGGCCTCGGTGACATCTTCGACGCCTTCTTCGGGGGGGGCGGTGGTGGTGGCGGGCGAGCCGCTGGGGGACCTCCGGCGGGTGCGGACATGGAGATGGCGGTCGAGATCGCCTTCGAGGAGGCCGTCTTCGGTGTGGCTCGCGAGGTGTCCCTGCGGGCGCCCGTCCACTGCGACACCTGTGAGGCGACGGGAGCGGCACCTGGCACCTCGCCGGTGACGTGCGCGGAGTGCCAGGGTGCGGGTCAGGTCCGTCGGGTGCGCCAGTCGATCCTCGGTCAGATGGTCACCGCTGGACCGTGCCCACGCTGCTCCGGCCTCGGCAAGACCGTCTCGGATCCCTGTCCCGACTGTCGGGGCGAGGGCCGTCGCACCCAGGAGCGCTCCTACACCGTCGACATCCCCGCGGGGATCGACGAGGGCAACACCCTTCGGCTCTCCGGGCGTGGCGCCGCCGGACCCCGCGGTGGCCCGAACGGGGATCTCTACGTCCACGTGCGGGTGCAGCCGCACGAGCGCTTCAGCCGACACGGCCTCGACCTCGTCCACGAGCTCCACCTGCCCGTGACGCAGGCGGCGCTCGGCGTCCACGTGCCGTTCGAGACCCTCGACGGCACCGAGGACCTCGTCGTTCCGGCCGGAACCCAGACAGGTCGGGTCTTCCGCCTGCGCGGCCGTGGCGTACCCCGCGTCGACGGCCGGGCGCGAGGCGACCTGCTCGTCGAGGTGGTGGTCGACACCCCTTCGTCGATCGGTCGCGAGGAGGAGGACCTGCTCCGCCAGCTCGCCGCCCTGCGGGGCGAGGAGGTGGCGCCCGTCGACAACGGGCTCCTCTCCCGGATCAGGAGCGCGTTCAAGTAGCCGACCACCGGGCCACCACGCACACGCCGGCTGGCGCAGGGGCGGCGGCCCACGCCTTCGTCGCCGACCTCGCCGAGCCGTCGCTCGAGGACGACGACCGCCACCACCTCGAGCGGGTGTTGCGGCTCCGAGCCGGGACGGCGGTCACCGCCTCCGATGGCGTCGGCGGGTGGCGACGCTGCGTCTTCGGCGCGGGTGGGAGTCTCGAACCGACCGGCGACGTCCTCTACGTGCCCGCACCCGAACCGGCGATCACCATTGCGTTCGCCGTCACCAAGGGCGAACGCCCCGAGGTCGTGGTGCAGAAGCTGACCGAGCTCGGCGTCGACCGGGTGACGCCGTTCCACGCCCAGCGCTCGGTGGCGAGGTGGGAGGGTGAGCGTGCGACCCGCCACGTCGAGCGCCTGCGCCGGGTCGCTCGGGAGGCAGCGATGCAGTCCCGTCGGGCGTGGCTCCCCGTGGTCGACGACCTCGCTGCGCTCGACGTGCTGCTCGGTGCGCGGGGGGTCGCCCTTGCCGACCCTGGCGGCGACGCGCCCTCGCTCGCCCACCCGACGGTGGTCATCGGGCCCGAGGGTGGCTTCACGGCAGAGGAGCGGTCGGCGGCGAGCGCCACGGTGCGCCTCGGCCCCCTCGTCCTGCGGGCCGAGACCGCAGCGATCGCTGCGGGGGCCCTCCTCGCCGCCCTGCGCGAGCGCTTGGTCGCCTCGACCTGAGGGAGTGACGGCCCTGATCCGCTGCGTGGTCGTGATTCGAGCGAACGGGGCATGGTGGGGCCATGAGCTCAGAGCGCGATGTCGAGTCGATCGATGCTGGCTACGCACGGCGCGTGGGATCAAGGCTGCGTGCCATCCGCAAGCAGAAGCGCCTCTCCCTCCAGGACGTCGAGTCGGGCTCGGGGCAGGAGTTCAAGGCGTCGGTCCTCGGCGCCTACGAGCGCGGGGAGCGGGCGATCTCGGTCCCTCGCCTGCAGCGCCTGGCGCACCACTACAGCGTCCCCATCGATCAGCTCCTCCCCCGGAACGGGGCGGGCGAGCGTGCCCCGGCCGTCATCGACCTCGACGCTCCCGTCGGCGCCCAGACGTTCGATCCGGTCGTCATCGACCTGCAGCGCGTGGAGCTGCTCGAAGAGCCCGAGCGCACGCTGCTCCGGCGCTTCCTGGAGATGATCCAGGTCCAGCGGGGTGACTTCAACGGGCGGGTGCTCACCGTTCGCCGCGATGACCTGCGAGCCATCGCCGTCCTGCTCGACACCGACCCCGACGGGGCACGTGGCCGCCTCACCGAGCTGGGCCTGCGCGTCACCGCCTGACCCGTAGCCTCGCTGCGTGCTCACGCAGCCGTTCGGGGTCTACGTCCACGTCCCGTTCTGCGAGGTGCGGTGCCACTACTGCGCCTTCGCGACCTGGGACGACCGCCCCCAGCTGATCCCGGACTACGTCGCTGCGGTCGTGCAGGAGGTGGGAGCCGCCGTCGCCGCCGGTCTCGCGCCTGCGACGTCGGTGTTCTTCGGTGGCGGCACCCCATCGCTGCTCGCCCCCGAGCAGCTCGGCTCGATCCTCGCCGCCGTGCCCCTCGTGCCGGGAGCAGAGGTCAGCGTCGAGTGCAACCCCGACACGCTGTCCTTCGACAAG
This sequence comes from Acidimicrobiales bacterium, assembly GCA_038255685.1. Taxonomy (GTDB): domain Bacteria; phylum Actinomycetota; class Acidimicrobiia; order Acidimicrobiales; family CADCSY01; genus CADCSY01. The sequence goes on from JBBSLC010000125.1 coordinate 7,305, forward strand.
CTGGCGGGCTATCGATCGGCTGGGGTGAACCGGATCTCCCTCGGCGTGCAGTCGATGGTGCCCCACGTCCTCCTCGCCCTCGGGCGCACGCACGACCCAGCCAACGTGGAGCGGGCGGTCGAGGCCATCGAGTCGGTCGGCTTCCCGTCCTGGAACATGGACCTCATCTACGGCGCGGTCGGTGAGTCGGCGTCGGACTGGGAGGCCACGATCGCTGCTGCGGTCTCCCTGAGACCACCCCACGTGAGCGCGTACGGCCTGACGGTCGAGGCGGGGACGCCGCTCGCCGGCGACCCCGCCCGCCATCCCGACGACGACGACGAGGCGGACAAGTACCTGTTCGCCGACGAGGCGCTCGGCGCCGCCGGCCTGGCCAGCTACGAGGTGTCGAACTGGGCGCGACCCGGCCACGAGTGCCGGCACAACGAGCTGTACTGGAGCCAGGGTGACTACCGGGGCTTCGGCTGCGCGGCGCACTCCCACGAGGCTGGCCGGCGCTGGTGGAACGTCCGCACCCCGGAGCGCTACCTCGCCCTCGTGGCCGAGGGTCGGTCGACCATGGCCGCCGACGAGGTGCTCGAGGAGGCAGATCGTCACCTCGAGGGGCTCCAGCTCGCGCTGCGCACGAGGCGCGGGGTCCCTGACGAGGCCGTGCCCGACGACGACGACCTGATCGGCCTGGTGCGCCGGGAGGCGGGCCGGGCCACGCTCACCCTCGAGGGGCGGCTGCTCGCCAACGAGGTTGCCGTCCGCTTGCGCTGACGACCTCCGCGTGCACCCTGAGCGCCGGCAGGTCGGCCGTGGCCGTCAGGCCGGTTCGATCACGACCTCGCTGCCCTCGGCGGTGGTGACAGCGATGGCGTCGCAGCCATCGTCCGCAGCCACCACCGTGGCGGCGACCGGTGTGGGCGCGAAGCCGAGCGACCTGGCGACGAGCACCTCGCCTTCCCCCGCCCACCCCGTGAACGTCCAGACCGAGCCGTCGACCGGGCGCACGAGGCTCGGGGTGGGGAGGCCGTCGCAGTCCCAGTCGCCGACCAC
>JBBSLC010000126.1:0-8235 GCA_038255685.1 Acidimicrobiales bacterium
TCGATGAGCGCGCTCTTGAGCTTCGTGCCCTTGGCCGGCTCGTCGAAGCTCTGGAGCTGGATGAGCAGCTCGTTCACCACGCCGCTCACGCCCTCGCGCTGGCCGCCACCGCCCATGCCTGAGCGGGCGCCGCCGATGGCGTCGATCTCCTCGATGAAGCCGATGGCGCCACCCTCGCGACGGGCGGCGACCCGCAGCGCCCGGAAGTAGCTGCGGATCTTGCGGTTCGTCTGGCCGTAGTACATCGACTGGAACGCCGAGCTCGAGACGAAGAGGAACGGCACGCCGGCCTCGCGGGCCATGGCCTTGGCCATGTGGGTCTTGCCCGTCCCGGGCGGCCCCTCGAAGAGCACGCCCCGTCGGGGGGTGCCGCCCATGCCGTCCCGGAAGGTCTTGTGGGCGAGGAACAGGTTGAGGGTGCGGATCACCTCGTCCTTGACGACACCGGCGCCCTTGACGTGGTCGAGCGAGACGTCGATCTCCTCGGCTCGGTACAGCACGTGTGGGGAGCGGCCGGCGCCGAGCAGCGGCACGAGGAGGACGAGGGCGAACAGGGTGACGAGGGCGATGGCCGGGAAGTAGTCACCGAACCCTGCCGGCAGCGACGGGAGCCCGAAGGTGATCGTGTCGCCTCGCAGCATCCGCCACCACAGGAGCGCGGTCGGCACGGCGAGCAGCACGGCCATGCGCCTGACCCGGTGCAGCCGAGCAGCCTCGCGGCCCATCGCCACGTCGCCGACGGCACCCCCGAGGAGGGCCGCTTGCCCGAGGGTCGCCAGGTCGACCGCAGTCGGCCGGGCGGTCCGCTTGGGAGCGGGGGTGACGTTGGGGAGGTCCGTTCCGGACATTTCACGCTCCGTAGTGTTCGGCGACGTAACGAGGTTACCCACACTCTTCGACACGGCGCGTGAAAAACCTCTCAAGTCCTCGCCGGAACGTGTCGATGACCCCCGTTCGCCGCCGTCCGGTGTCACCGTCGTAGCGTGGGCACCGTGGTCTTCCTAGCCGTCAACCCCAAGATCTGGCTGGTCCTCGGCCTGCTGTTCCTCCTCGCGCTCGGCCGGCGCCTCTGGCGCTCCTGGCGGGCGAGGCGGCGCGCCGCACGCGCCGCCGAGCTCGGCCTGGCACCCCCGCGCACCCCGGTCTCACCCGCAGCGATGACCGCAGTGCGCCTCTTCGACGCCGCCCGCACGGCAGCGGCGAGGCGCTCGCGCTGACCGACCGTCAGGTGCGCAAGCCCACGTAGGGGCGACGACCTTCGGGGATGTCGGCCCGGAGCGGGTTCTTCCGGTCCCGATCAGAGAGCACGGGGTCGGTGACACCCCAGTCGGCGACGATGGTGGGGTCGTCCCACGCCACACCGAGCTCGTCGGCCGGGTTGTAGTAGCCGTCGACCAGGTACGTGATCGTCATGTCGGTGACGGCTGCGAACCCGTGGGCGACGCCAGGGGGGATGAAGACGCCACGGTGGTCGGTGCCGTCGAGGTCCAGGCACAGCGTCGCCCCGTCGGTCGGCGAGCCAGCACGCAGGTCGTGGAGCACGACCCGGGCCGTGCCGAACGGGACGTACCAGTAGTCGGCCTGGTGCAGGTGGTAGTGGAGACCGACCACCGAACCGGCCTGGCGGTCGGCCCGGTTGCCCTGCACCATCTCCCTGCCGTGGGGGAACCACGATCGGCGGTAGGTCTCGACGAACACCCCCCGCTCGTCACCGTGGCGCTCGGGGACCACGACGACGACGCCGTCGATGTCGGGAGAGGGCTGCAGCTCGGGCACCGCCCGCACCCTAGGGCTCGAAGCGCCCGTAGCCCCCCCGGTAGAACACGAGCGGCCCCTCCGCCTCGGCGCCGACGTCGAGCTCGCGGACCCGCCCGACGCAGATCTCGTGGTCGCCGCCGTCGTGCACCGCCTCGATCGTGCAGTCGATCCAGGCCAGTGCACCGGCGAGGCGCGGCGACCCGGAGGCGGCGGGCGTCCAGCCGACACCCGCGAACTTGTCGGCGCCCTTGGAGGCGAACGCCCGGCACAGCAGCTCTTGGTCCTCGGCCAGGACGTTCACGCAGAACGCGCCCGCGGCTCGGATGCGGGGCCAGCTCGACGACCGCTTGTCGGGACAGAACGCCACGAGCGGTGGGTCGAGTGAGAGCGAGGTGAACGACCCGATGGCGAGGCCGACCGGAGTCCCTCCATCGACCGCGGCGATCACCGTCACGCCGGTGGCGAAGTGGCCGAGGACCTGGCGGAACCGGGCGGCGTCGATCGCGCTCACCCCCTCGGCTTCCTCACCGGTGGCAGCGCCCTCCGGGTCGTTGGGCAGCCCGCTGTCGACGTCGCTCATCCCGGTTGCCTACCACCACCGGCATGCCCTGTGGTTCAATCGAGGCGTGAACGGGCCGTCGCCTGTGCGGTACGCCCGCGTCGGGGGCGTGAGCCTCGCCTACCAGACCTGGGGAGCTGGTCCGGCCACCATCGTCGCCATCCCGCCCCTGGCGCAGAACATCGAGCTCACCTGGGAGCGGCCGGAGTACCGCACGCTGCTCGAGCGGCTGGGGTCCTTCGCCCGTTGCCTCCACTTCGACAAGCGAGGCACGGGAGCCTCCGACCGCACGGCGCACATGCCGACCATGGACGAGCGCGTCGAGGACCTCAGGGCGATCATGGCCCACGCTGGCATCTCGCGAGCGCACCTGATCGGCCTGTCCGAGGGCGGTCCCGTCGCCCTTGCGACGGCGGCCACCTACCCGGACCTCGCGGACGGCGTGGTGCTGATGAGCTCCGGCGCCCGGATCAACGGCGACGCGACGCCTGGGGAGCTGGCGATCGCGCGGGAGTGGCAGGCCGCCTTCGCCGACCGCTGGGGCACCGAGGCCTCTCTGACCCTCGAGGTGTTCGCGCCGAGCCTCGCCTCTGACCCGGCCTACCGGGCATGGGAGCCCCGGTACGAGCGTCAGTCGGCGAGCCCGGCGGCGTTGCGTGAGCTGCTCCAGATGATCGAGACGATCGACGTCCGCCCCTTGCTCGGCTCGATCACGGTGCCGGTGCTCGCCCTCCATCGCCGGGGTGACCGCGTGGTCTCGATCGAGCGCTCCCGGGAGGTCGCAGCGGGCGCCCCGGACGCGCGTCTCGTCGAGCTCGATGGCGAGGACCACATGGCGCAGGCAGGCGACGTCCACGCGTGGCTGGACCACGTGGAAGCGTTCACGACAGGTTCACTCCGCTCGCCGCGCACTCCCCTCCTGCGCAGTCGCACCCAGGCCGCCATCAAGACGATGGGGGGCTTCGCCGTCCGCGTCGACGGTGACGAGGTCCCGCAGACAGCGTGGGGTTCGCGGCGCGCCCGCCAGCTCTGCAAGCGCCTCGCCGTCGCCGCCGGCCAGCCTGTCCCCCGCGACGAGCTCATCGAGATGCTGTGGCCGGACGAGAGCGACATCGGCCGGCTCGGGGCACGGCTCTCGGTGCTGCTCTCGAACGTCCGCCGCGTCCTCGGGGGCGGGCTCCTCGCCGATCGCGCCGCCGTCGCGCTCGACACCGCCGCCGTGGACCTCGATCTCCACAGGGTCCTCGATGCGCTCGCGCACGGCGATGACGACACGGCGACCAGGACCTACACGGGGCCGATCCTGCCGGAGGACCTCTACGAGGACTGGGCCATCGATGCGAGGGACCACGTCGTGCTGGCGGTCGCCGGCGCACACCGACGGCTCGCCACCGGAGCAGGGTCCGCCGGGTGCGTCGACGATGTCGTGCGCCACGCCTCCGCCATCATCGAGCTCGACCCGTTCGACGAGCGGGCACACGAGCTGCTGGTCCTGACGCTCGCGGCCGCCGACCGACCGGGTGATGCCGTGCGAGCCGACGACCGGTACCGCCAGCGGATGGCCGAGCTCGGGGTGCGCCCCCACGCCCTCCTCGACCGTGGCGCCGCCGTCGAAAGGTGATCGAAAGGGTCGCCGTCCACCATCGACCCATGACCGAGACCACCACGACCCGTCCACCCGCGCCGACGACCACCGGCCCGTCCGTCGTTGCAGGACCGCCTCCCCATGTGGTGCTGTGGGAGCTGGCCACGATGGCTGCGGTCTCCCGTTGCCTCCACGTGGTCGCCCAGCACGGCGTGGCCGACGCCGTGGATCCGGGAGGGACCACGGTGGAGGACGTCGCTGACCGACTGGGCCTCGACGCCGACGCCTTGGCGCGGGTGCTCCGGGCGCTCGCCTCCCACGGCGTGTTCGACGTCGACCTGCCGATCGTGCGCCACACCGAAGCGTCACTGCTGCTGCGCGCCGACCACCCGATGTCGATGGGCGCGTTCGCCCACATGATGGGCCTCCCGATGAGCTGGGACGCCCTCACCGCGCTCCCCACCACGCTCGAGACCGGGCGGGCGGGCGTCTTCGACCTCGACCCCGACGGGCTGTTCCCTTACCTGCGTGACCACCCGGACGAGGCGACCGTGTTCGACCACGCCATGACCGCGAAGTCGCACGCCGACATCCCCCTGGTCCTCGACGCGTTCGACTTCGCCGCCCACCGCAGCGTCGCCGACGTCGGCGGCGGGCGCGGGCACCTCCTCCGCGCCCTGCTGGGACAGACGCCCGACATCCAGGCAACCCTCGTCGATCTCCCCGAGGTCATCGAGCGCCTGACCGGGGAGCCGACCGTCGACGGGGTGCACCTCCTCGCCGCCGACTTCTTCTCCGACACCCTTCCCGAAGCGGATGTCTACGTCCTCATGGAGATCATCCACGACTGGGACGACACCGATGCGGTCAGGATCCTGTCGAACATCCGGCGCAGCGCCCCCGACCACGCCATCGTCGTGGTCATCGAGACCGTCCTCGAGGAAGGACGCCTCCGGGACCCGGCGAAGACGCTCGACATCATCATGCTCGCCGTCACCGGCGGACGGGAGCGTGCAGCGAGCGAGTACTCGTCACTGTTCGGGCGCTCGGGGTTCGAGCTCGTGCGCGTGGTCCAGACGGGCGGCGGCGTGCAGATCGTCGAAGCGCGAGCCGTCTGAAGAGACCTCAGCGGTCGAAGCTGATGGTGAGGCCCTCGGCAGCTGCGAGGACCTCCTCGATGCCGGAGCTCGCTGCGAGCGCCTGCGCCCGGTGGAGCATCTCGTCGACCTGGTCGTCGGTGTGGGAGGGGTCGTGGTGGAACAGCGCCAGGCGCTTCACCCCGGCTTCCTTGGCCACGTGCACGGCGTAGTCGACGCTGCAGTGACCCCAGTGGGCCTTCTCCCGGAACTCCTCGGGCGTGTACTGGGCGTCGTGGATCAAGAGGTCGACGCCGTCGCACAGCTCGAGGACCGACTCGGCGATCGACGAGCCCTCATCCATCGGACCCTGGTGGTCCGACAGGTAGGCGACGGTGACGCCGTCCCACTCGATGCGGTAGCCGTTCGTCGGTCCGCAGTGGGGCACGCTGCGCACCTTCACCTTGGCGTTGCCGACGGCCACGTCGTCGTCGTCGAGGTCGTGGAAGGTGATCGCGCCGCGCAGGTCCGAGGCGCGCACCGGGAAGTACGGCGGTCGCATCAGCTCGTTGAAGGCGTGCTCCAACGTCTCACCGACCTGGCGGGGCCCGTAGATGTCGAGGCGGGCGCCGGGCCGGTCGATGGGCACGAGGAAGGGCAGGCCCTGCACGTGGTCCCAGTGGATGTGGGTGAGGAGTGCCGAGGCGGAGAACGACCCGTCGAGCGGCTGGGACTGACCCCAGAACCGCAACCCCGTCCCGAGGTCGAGCACGATCGGGTCCTCGCCCGGCACCTCGAGGGCGACGCAGGCGGTGTTGCCGCCGTAGCGCATGTTCGCCTCGCTCGGGCATGGGGTCGAACCCCGTACGCCGAAGAACGTCACGTTCACGTCGATCCCCCCTTGCGGTCACCGTAGCCCCGCAGCGAGCGCAACGGCACTGCGGGTCACGCAGGTGCGGGCTGCACCGTCCGGGGCGGCGCGAGGAGGCCACGTTGCTGGAGCATCACCTTGAGGTCGTGCGGCTGGGACGCCGCCGACATGGCTCCCCGCATGTCGATCCTCCCGGCCTCGAGGAGCCTGATCAGTGCCTGGTCGAAGGTCTGCATGCCGTAGTACTCACCGTCGGCGATGATCCCGTGCATCTCCCCGGTGAGCTGCGGGTCGAGGATGCACTGCTGGATCCGGCCGTTGGCCACCATGATCTCGAGGGCGGCGACCCGGCCCTGGCCGTCGGCGGTGGGCACGAGGCGCTGGCAGAGGGTGCCCTTGATCGTGCCGGCCAGCGCCACGCGGATCTGGTTCTGCTGGTGGGGTGGGAAGAAGTCGACGATGCGGTTGACCGTCTCGGCGGCGTCGACGGTGTGGAGCGTCGAGAGCACCAGGTGCCCGGTCTCCGCCGCCGACAGCGCAGCAGCGACGGTCTCCTCGTCTCGCATCTCGCCCACGAGGATGACGTCGGGGTCCTGGCGCATGGCGGCGCGCATGGCCGTGGAGAAGTTCTCGGCGTCCACGCCGATCTCGCGCTGGTTGATCGAGCTCGCCTGGTCGTTGTGGAGCACCTCGATCGGGTCCTCGATCGTGATGACGTGGCACTCGCGGTTGCGGTTGATGTGGTCGATCATGGCGGCGAGGGTCGTCGTCTTCCCCGAGCCGGTCGGGCCGGTGACGAGGACGAGGCCGCGGTGTTCGAGCGCAAGTCGGGCGACCACGTCGGGCAGGCCGAGGTCGGCGAAGGTGTCGGCCGAGGTCCGCACCATGCGGAAGATCATGGCGATCGAGCCCCGTTGCCGGAAGGCGTTGGCCCGGAAGCGGCCGATCCCGGGGATCGAGTAGGCGAAGTCGCTGTCGGCGCTGCGGTCGAAGCGCTCGAAGACGTCCGGGCGCATGATGGCCTGGACCATCTCCGCGGTGTCCGCAGGGGAGATGTCGGGCGCGCCCTCGATGCGCCTGAGGACCCCGTTCACGCGGATGCGAGGGGGGGAGCCGACCTTGACGTGAAGGTCCGAGCCCTCCGCCTGTGCGAGCGCGGCGAGGTAGGCATCGAGTGCTGCGTGGGCCATGTGGGGTGGATCGACGCGACGGCAGCCCGCCTTGAGCCGCCTCGGACCCCTGCTCCGTCGGTGGGCTCCTAGGGTCACTGCCGTGGACCTGCGCCAGGAGACCGTGACCGCCAACGACCTCGAGTTCGCCTACCTCACGGCTGGACCCGACGACGGACCTCTGGCCCTGTGCCTGCACGGGTTCCCCGACTCGGCCCACACCTGGCGGCAGCTCGCCCCCGACCTGGTCGAGGCGGGCTTCCGGGTCGTGGCGCCGTTCATGCGGGGCTACGCGCCGACGGGCGTCCCGGCCGACGGCCACTACCAGACCGGCGCGCTGGCGAAGGATGCCGTCGCCCTCCACGAGGCGCTCGGCGGCGACGAGCGGGCCGTCATCATCGGCCACGACTGGGGCGCGTCAGCCACGTATGGGGCCGCATCCCTTGCGCCCGAGCGCTGGCGCCGGGTCGTGACCGCAGCGGTCCCGCCGGCCGGCGCGCTCGGAGCGGGCTTCCTCACCTACGACCAGCTGCAGCGGTCCTGGTACATGTTCTTCTTCCAGCACCCGCTCGCCGACATCGTCACCGGCATGGACGACCTCGAGTTCATCGACCGGCTCTGGTCCGACTGGTCCCCGGGCTACGACGCCACGGAGGAGCTCGCCCTGCTCAAGCCCTCGTTGCGGGAACCGGCGAACCTCGCCGCCGCCCTCGGCTACTACCGGGCGACCCTGGGGGCGACCCCGCCGGCACCCGAGCTCGAGGTCGAGCAAGCCGCCACCCAGCAGCCGACGCCCCAGCCCACGCTCTACCTGCACGGCGCCGACGACGGCTGCATCGGCGTCGCCCTCGCCGAGCTCGCCGCCCCCCACCTCGGCCCCGGCAGCCGGGTGGAGATCGTCCCCGGTGCCGGCCACTTCCTGCACCTCGAGCGCCCCGACGTGGTCAACCCCCTCATCGTCGGATGGCTGAGCGAGGCGTGACGCAGTCGGGACGGCGGCGCTCGACAACATGAAATGACATGTGGTTTGATGACGGCATGTCCGATCGCATGGAGATCAGGCCAGCGGTCCTGCGCTCGGCAGGTGAGGGAGTGGACGGCACGGCGGAGCGCCTATCAGGAGCGGTGGCGGTCCTCCGATCCGCGCTGTCCGGCGTCGGCGACTGCTGGGGCGATGTCGAGCCGGGCAGCGCCTTCGGTAAGCCTGGATCCACCGA
>JBBSLC010000127.1:0-8202 GCA_038255685.1 Acidimicrobiales bacterium
CTCGCCGTGGGCGTCTCGCCCTACCTCGTGCACGTGGCGATGGCCGGCATCGGACCGGCGTTCAGCGGCATGGTGCTCGACCCCGTCTTCCGCCTCCGCGGCGGCCGACGCCTCTCCATCCCACCGCCGCTCGACGAGCTGCAGGGCTTCCTCCAGCGGGCGGGGGACATCGAGCCGCTGCGCTGGCCCATCCCGATGCTCCCCACGCCTGCGCAGATCACGGTCTGGTTCTTCCTGCTGCTCGCCTCGGTGGCGGTGCTCGTGGTCGTGAGCACCTCGCTGGTGCGGAGAGACCCGGCGTCGCCCCGTGCCCGCACGCTGCTCGTCGTCGCCGCCTTCAGCCTCGGCCTCCTCCCCCAGGCGCTCCAGCGAGCCGACACCGCGCACCTCGCGTGGGTCAGCTGCGTGCCCCTCGGCTTCCTCCCGATCGCGTTCGCCGAGCTCCTCCGCCGCCGCGGCGTGCTCGACCCACGCCGTCGTGGGCTGCTCGCCGGAGGCGCGGTGCTGGCAGTGCTCGCCCTGGTGATCCCAGCGTTCACGGTGCGGTCCTACGTCGACCTCGTCGGACAGACGTTCGGCTACCACCGCCTCTCGTACGCCATCACCCACCAGGGCAGGACCTTCTACTACGGACGCCCGGACGTCGCCCGTGCCCTCCCCGCGCTCCTCGCCGACGTGGAGGAGATCACCGAGCCCGGCGACCGGCTCTTCGTCGGCACATCCGACCTCCGCAAGACGCCCTACAACGACTCGTTCATCTACTACCTGCTGCCCGACCTCGAGGTCGCCACGTACTACGTCGAGCTGGACCCGGGGGTCGCGAACGAGGAGGGCTCCGGCCTCGCCGAGGACGTCGCCTCCGCCGACGTCGTGGTCCTGACGTCGGTGTGGGACGACTGGGACGAGCCGAATGACGCCCGCCTCGTGGGTTCAGACGCACCGAACCAGGTGCTGCGGGACCAGTTCTGCTCGGTGGGGACCTACGAGGACCTCTACGAGCTCCTCCAGCGCTGCCGTTAGGGTTCGCCGGTGCGCGCCCTCGTCGTGGTCCCCACCTACAACGAGGCCCTCAACATCACCGAGGTCCTCCGCCGCATCCGCATCGCGCTCCCCGAGGCCGACGTGCTCGTCGTGGATGACACCAGCCCGGACGGCACGGGGGCGCTGGCCGAGGCAGCAGGCCTCGAGCTCGGTCAGATCGACGTCTTGCACCGGCCGTCGAAGGACGGCCTCGGTCCGGCGTACCGCGCCGGACTCGGCCTCGGCCTGGCAAGGGGCTACGACGTCGTCGTGCAGATGGACGCCGACCTGTCGCACGACCCAGCTGCACTTCCCTCCCTTCTCGCGGCGATCGAGCAGGGGGCCGACACCGCCATCGGCTCCCGCTACGTGCCCGGGGGCTCGATCCCCCACTGGCCCTGGCACCGGCGAGCCCTCTCGCGGTGGGGGAACCGCTACACCGGCTTTGCGCTGCGCACCGGCATCAGTGATGCGACATCGGGGTTCCGGTCGTACCGAGCCACAACGCTGGCGGTCGTGGACCCCTCCACCACCCGGGCGACGGGCTACGGCATCCAGATCGAGATCGCGTACCGCATGTCACTCGTGGGCGCCACGATCACCGAGGTGCCCATCGCCTTCACCGACCGCACCCGCGGCGCCTCGAAGATGTCGCTCAAGATCATCGCCGAGGAGATGCTCCTCGTGACGTGGTGGGGCGTGAAGGACCGGGTCAGGCGACGCCGGTCAACCCCCGCACGCTGACCCCGGGCGCAACCGGGAGGGACAGGACCGGGATCAGTAGGGCCAGGTCGCCTGGCGGTGCCCGAGGTGCTTCGTGAAGCGCCCGAGCCCGGTGACGATCAGCACCTTGATCACGACGTTGCGGACGAACCACGGCAGCTCTGCCAGCTGGCGGGCCACGTTGGCGATGCGACCGTCGACGGGCTCACGCCGGTACTCGGCCATCGAGCTCTCCCGGCCGACGTAGCGGAACGACGAGCCCGTGAGCAGCGTCGTGCCGATCGCTGCGGTCACCCCCACCGAGCTGAACGAGTCGTGGATGAGCAGCGTGCCGCCGGGGGCGACACGCGCCCCCCAGCGGACGATGTCTGCTCGCGCCGGTCCGTAGCGGTGCGCGCCGTCGATGTAGAGCAGGTCGACCTCACCCTCGACGGTCGCGCCGGCGTCCTGCGACGGCAGTCGGACGTGACGGATCCGCTCCCGCACACCCGCCCGCTCGAGGTTGGCGAGGAACGCCTCGTGATCGCGCTGGCCGTCCTCCGCCGGACCGGTGATCTGCTGCGGTCCGCGGTCGTTGCCGGCGTGCGGGTCGATGGCGACGACCTCGACCCCGGCTGGCGCAGCGGTCGCCAGCACGATGGCGGAACGACCGTGGTAGCTGCCGATCTCGACGATCCGCGCCCCGAGCCGCAGCGCGGTGGCGCGGTCCCAGAGCCGCCGGGCCTGACCCTCGGTCATCCACCCGTCGACCTCGGTGATCGACGCGAACGTCTCGGAGAAGCTGGGTGGGGGCGTGGTCATGGTCGTCCTGGTGGTCGCGTGGGCCGCGCCGGGTGGCGCTCGTCCCCCGTGGAGGGCGGCCTAGGATACGTCGCCGCCCCGGTGGCCCCGCCACCCGCAGACGTCGTGGCGCGAGCACCGCCGGATCCGAGACCCCGAGCCCACGAGCGTGCCTCCCCGTGACGACGAGCCTGCCCGCGTGACCGCCGATCCCGCCGCCGAGATCGCCAAGCTCGGCGACATCGCGGCCGGCGCCGGCCTCCGCCGCATCCACGTGGTCTCGTGGCGCGACCTCGACGACGTCGAGGCGGGAGGGTCCGAGGTCCACGCCGCGACCGTCGCCCGGCTCTGGGCCGAGGCTGGGATCGAGGTCCTCCTCAGGACGTCCTACGCCCAGGGCCATCCACCTCGCGTTCGCCGTGACGGCTACGAGGTCGTCCGAAAAGGGGGGCGGTACATGATCTTCCCCCGGGCTGCGGTCAACGAGGTGATCCGCCGCTACGGCGATCGCGACGGCCTGGTCGAGATCTGGAACGGCATGCCGTTCTTCTCGCCGCTCTGGGGCACCGGACCCCGCATCGTCTTCCTCCACCACGTGCACGCGGAGATGTGGAAGATGGTGCTGCCCCCTCGGCTCGCCGCCATCGGCGACGCCGTCGAGCGGCGGGTCGCCCCCCTCCTCTACCGGCGGTCGAGGATCGTGACGCTCTCCGCGTCCTCCAAGCGCGAGCTGGTGGACGACCTCGGGTACCGGCCCGACCGGGTGAGCATCGTCCCCCCGGGCGTCGACCCCTCGTTCACCGTCGGCGAGGTCGCCAAGGCCGCCCACCCGCTCGTGGTCGCTGCCGGTCGGCTCGTCCCGGTGAAGCGCTACGACGTGCTCATCGACGCGCTCGTCGAGCTGAAGCGGCGCCAGCCCGACCTCGAGGCCGTCCTCGTCGGCGAGGGGTACGAGCGCATGGAGCTCGAGCGGCGCATCGCCCACCACGACGCCGCCTCGTGGCTGCGCCTGCCCGGTCGGCTGAGCCACGGCGACCTCGTCGACCTGTACCGACGGGCGTGGGTCCTCACGAGCGCGTCGGCGCGCGAGGGCTGGGGCATGACCATCACCGAGGCAGCCGCCTGCGGGACCCCCGCAGTGGTGACCGACATCAGCGGGCACGCCGACGCCGTCCTCGCCGGACGGTCCGGCCTGCTCGTCGACGGCGGGACGGGCCTCGTCGAGGGCCTCGACGCCGTGCTCGGCGACCGGGCGCTGCGCGAGCGCCTCCGGGACGGAGCGATCGCCCACGCCGCCACCCTCACGTGGGGAGCGACCGCAACCGGGACCCTCCAGGCGCTGGCGGACGAGGCGATGCGCCGCAGGCGGCGCGTGTGATCGGTCGGCTCGAGCGCCGGCCCCGCCCCCTCCCGGTCTCCGACGATCCCGAGCGCGACGCTCGCGAGGACCGGTCCACGCAGCGCCGTCAGACGCGATGGCGGCTCGCGCTCCTCGCGCTCACCGCCTACGTGCCGCTGCTGCTCACGGCTCCCGGGAAGGTCGCGGCCGACACCAAGACGTACCTGTACCTCGACCCCGGGCGCCTGTTGGCACGTGCGCCGTCGATGTGGGATCCGAGCATCGGGCTCGGGACCGTCACCCACCAGAACATCGGCTACCTGTGGCCGATGGGCCCGTGGTTCTGGGTGTTCGAGCGCCTCGGATCGCCGGACTGGGTCGCGCAGCGGCTGTGGTTGGGGACGATCATGCTCGCCGCAGGTGCCGGCGTGCTCTACCTGGCCCGCACCCTCGAGTGGCGGGGCAGCGGCATGCTGGCAGCGGCCGCGATCTACATGCTGAGCCCCTACGTCCTCCACTACGGCGCTCGGATCTCGGTGATCCTGCTGCCGTGGGCCGGGCTCCCGTGGCTCGTGGCGCTCACCCAGCGGGCGCTGCGACGGGGCGGGTGGCGCGACCCGGCAGCCTTCGCCCTCGTGGTCGCCACCGTCGGCGGGGTCAACGCCACGGCCCTCGTCCTCGCCGGCCTCGGCCCGCTGCTCTGGCTGGTGTGCAGTGTGGCCGTCCACCGGGAGGTCAGCGTCGGTGATGCCGCCAAGGCCGCTGCCCGCATCGGCGTGCTCAGCCTCGCCTGCTCCCTGTGGTGGATCGCTGGCCTCGCCGTGCAGGGTGGCTACGGCATCGACATCCTCCGCTACACCGAGACGGTCGAGACGGTGGCGAGGACGTCGCTCGCGTCGGAGGTCCTCCGCGGCCTCGGGTACTGGTTCTTCTACGGCGGGGACCTGCTCGGGCCGTGGATCGAGCCGGGCCGCAGCTACACCCAGGAGCTGTGGCTCATCGCACTCGGCTTCGCCGTGCCCACGCTCGCCTTCGTCGCCGCCGTCAGCGTCCGCTGGCGCTACCGCGCGTTCGCCGTCGCCCTCGTCCTCGTGGGCACCACGGTCGCCGTCGGGGCCCATCCCTACGACGACCCGTCACCCCTCGGCGCAGCGTTCAAGGAGCTCGCCACCTCCTCCACCGTGGGCCTGGCCCTGCGGAGCACACCTCGAGCGGTGCCGCTCGTGATCCTCGGCCTCGCGCTGCTGATCGGCGGGGGCATCTCCGCCATCGCGGCCCGATCGACGCGCACGGGGAGGGTCGCGTCGCTCGTCGCCGTCGTCATCGCCGCCGCGGGCCTGCCCCCGCTCTGGAACGGCGAGGTGATCGGCGAGAACCTCCAGCGCCCCGAGGAGATCCCCGGCTACTGGCAGCAGGCTGCTGACCACCTCGAGGGTCGTGGTGACGACACCCGGGTGCTCGTCGTGCCAGGCGCCGACTTCGCTTCCTACCGGTGGGGCAACACCGTCGACCCCGTGCTGCCCGGGCTGATGGACCGCCCGATGGTCGCCCGCGAGCTCATCCCCTACGGCTCGCCTCCGTCCGCCGACCTCCTCATGGCGTTCGACCGACGGTTCCAGGAGGGCATCCTCGACCCGGCCGCAGTCGCGCCCGTGGCCCGCCTCCTCAGCGCCGGGGACGTCCTCCTCCGCTCCGACCTGCAGTTCGAGCGCTACCGCACACCTCGACCACGCACGCTCGCCGCCGAGCTGGTACCGCGCCCAGCGGGCCTCAGCGACGCGATCCCCTTCGGTCCGCCCGACCCCAACGAGGCCGTGCGGGACTTCCCGCTCATCGACGAGCGGACCCTCGCCACGCCTGTCGATGCACCTGACCCCGCCCCGGTCACCGTCTTCCCCGTCCTCGACGCGCCGGCGATCGTCCGGGCCGAGCCCGTGGCCAGGCCCCTGTTGGTGGCCGGTGATGGCGAGGGGCTCGTCGATGCGGCCGCCACGGACCTGCTCGACGACCGAGGCGTCATCCTCTACGACGCCGACCTGATCGGGGCACCCGAGGTGCGGGCTCGTGCGCTCGACGCCGGCGCCGAGCTGCTCCTCACCGACAGCAACCGGCGCCGGGCACGCCGCTGGAACACCGTGCGGGAGAACGTGGGCGCCACCGAGCGTGCGGGGGAGATCCCCCTCGAGGAGACCTTCGTCGACCAGCGGCTCCCGCTCTTCGACGGGACCGGCGACGACACCAAGACGGTGGTGGAGCAGCGCGGCGTGGCACGGGTGCAGGCGTCGGACTACGGCAACGCCATCAGCTACAGCACCGAGGATCGAGCGGCGAACGCCTTCGACGGCGACCCCGGGACGGCGTGGCGCGTCGGGGCCTTCGGCGCCGTCGTCGGTCAACGCCTGCTGCTCGAGGCGAACGAGCCCGAGACCGTCGACCGGATCCGGGTGACCCAGCCGCTCTCGGGCGCGCGCAACCGCTGGATCACCGGCGTCGAGGTCCGCCTGGACGGGCGTTCGGTCGGGACGTTCGAGCTCGATGCCTCGTCTCGCGAGCCCGGTGGCCAGCTCCTGACGTTCGATGAGGCGACCTTCACCACGATCGAGCTGGAGGTGACCGACGACAACGTGGGTGGCCGCCTGGTCGACGGCCTCAGCGGCGCCGGCTTCGCCGAGGTCGAGATCGCCGACATCAGCGTCGACGAGCTGGTGCGGCTGCCGCGATCCCTGCTGGAGCGAGCCGGGCCCGCAGCGGTCGACCACGACCTCACCATCCTCCTCAGCCGGGCACGCTCCGATCCACGCGAGCTGTTCAGGTCCGACGAGGAGGTCGCCCTGGCGCGCCTGTTCGAGCTGCCTGCGCCGAGAACCTTCGAGGTGGCAGGCACCGCCAGGCTCGCACCACGAGCGCCCGACGAGGTCCTCGATGCCGCCATCGGCCGCAGCGGCCCCGTCGCCCGGTCGTCTGGCCGCATCGCTGGCGACGTCGGCGCACGAGCGTCATCGGCCTTCGACGGTGACAGCGACACGGTGTGGCGGCCTCCGTTCGGAGACCAGGTCGGGCGCTGGGTCGAGCTCGAGGCGACCGAGCCGATGGACGTCTCCCGGATCGTGCTCCGGGTCGTGACCGATGGCCGGGCCTCGGTCCCGACACGGGTCAGGATCGAGGGCGACGGCCAGCCGGTCGCAACCCTGGACCTGCCCGAGCTCGACGACGGCACCGAGGAGGGTGCGAGCACCGCCATCGTCCTCGACGTGCCCGAGTTCACGGCGACCACCATCAGGACCGTCATCGACGAGGTGCGCGTCGTGCAGGCGACCGACTCCTTCTCGAACGATCCGCAGACGCTGCCGGTCGCCATCGCCGAGGTCGGCCTTCCGGTCGAGGTGGATCCGGCCCCCGACACCCTCAGCACGGGCTGTCGTGACGACCTCCTCGAGGTCGACGGCGAGCCGGTCCCCGTCCGCATCGTCGGCCTGCTCGCGCCCGAGGCCCGCTCGGCCGGCCTCGCCATCGAAGCGTGCGACGGCGCCTCGCTCGCGCTCGGCGACGGCGAGCACATCCTGCGCGCCGCCGACGGGCCCAGCACCGGCATCGACCTGGACCAGCTGGTGCTGACCTCGGACGGGCGCGATCCCACTGCGCCCCGTGGCAGCGCGCCGGTCGTGACGGTCGACGGAAAGGACCGCACCTCGTTCGACCTGGCGGTGGACGACGTCGACGGTCCGTTCTGGCTCGTGCTCGGCCAGAGCCACAACCTCGGGTGGGAGGCGTCGGCCGAGGGCCTCGGCGACCTCGGTCCGCCCCGCATCGTCCAGGGGTACGCGAACGGGTGGCTCGTCGATCCAGGCGACCGGTCCACGCTCGCCGTCTCGCTCGACTGGGCTCCCCAGCGCACCGTGTGGGCGGGGCTCGCCCTGTCGGGCCTCGCTGCGCTGGCGTGCCTGGCGCTCGTCGTGGTGGGGCGCCGATCGACGGTCGCCCGCCCCTGGGTCGGCCTGGGCATGCTCCGGCCCCACCTCATGGCCCCGTGGGGCGGTGTCGGCGCCACCCCTCCGGCGACCGCCGTCGCCGCGATCACCCTCGGCACCGGGGTGCTCGGCGCCGCGCTCGTCCGCCCGTGGGCCGGCCCGGTCGTGGCGCTCATCACCCTCGTCGCGCTCCTGTGGCGCCCCGGTCGGGTGGTCGTCACGGGCGGTGCCGTCGGCCTCCTCGGCGCGAGCGCCGCCTACGTCGTGCTCAAGCAGCTGCGCAACGGCTACGTCCCCGACTTCGGCTGGCCGGGCTTCTTCGACCTCGCCCACACGCTCTCCTCGATCGCCATCGTGCTCCTCGTCGCAGAC
>JBBSLC010000128.1:0-8132 GCA_038255685.1 Acidimicrobiales bacterium
CGGTGCTCGACGACCTCCGTGCCGAGGTGAAGGCCAAGGGCATCACGCAACCCGACGCGCTGCTCGAGCAGCTGAAGGGCGACCTCAAGGTCCGCCTCCACGTCACCGACCGCGGCCTCACCCACAAGGCGGGCGCGACCAACGTGTGGCTCTTCGTGGGCGTCAACGGCGTCGGCAAGACGACCACCATCGGCAAGCTGGCCAAGGTCCAGTCAGCCGAGGGGCGTCAGGTCGTCATGGCGGCCGGCGACACCTTCCGCGCCGCTGCCGCCGAGCAGCTCGGCATGTGGGCCGAGCGGACCGGCGCCGACTTCGTGCGGGGAGCCGAGGGTGGCGACCCGAGCTCGGTCATCTTCGACGCCGTGCAGCGAGCCGAGGCCAGGGGCGCCGACCTCGTCCTCGCCGACACCGCAGGGCGCCTGCACACCAAGACGAACCTCATGGACGAGCTGCGCAAGGTGCGCCGGGTGGCGGACAAGCCCCCGGGCGAGGTGACGGAGGTCCTGCTCGTCCTCGACGCCACGACTGGCCAGAACGGCCTGACGCAGGCCCAGCAGTTCCTCGAGGCCGTCGAGGTCACCGGCGTCGTGCTGACCAAGCTCGACGGTTCGGCCAAGGGCGGCATCGTCCTCGCCATCCAGTCCGAGCTCGGGATCCCCGTGAAGCTCGTGGGCCTGGGCGAGACGGTGGACGACCTCGTTGCGTTCGATCCCGACGAGTTCGTCGAGGCCCTCTTCGCATGACGAACCGCCCGACGACCTCGAGGAGCGCACGATGATCTGGTTGGTGACCCGCCTGGTGGTGCTGCCCGTGAAGGCGACGGCCGGTGGCTTCAAGCTCGGCTTCTGGACCGGTCGCCTCGTCGGCTGGCGCCGCCTCTTCGTGCTCGGGCTCGGCGTCGGGGTGGGCCTGCTCGTCGCGCCCGGCCCCGGTGCCGAGCTGCGCGCCCGCCTGCGCGAGAAGCTGGATGGCGGCCGCCCGGTCCCGATGGCCACCCCACCCCGCCCTCCGACACCGACGGTCGCGGTGCCGACCCCGGTCCCGACTGCGGTCCCGGTCGAGCCCGACGTCGGCGCAGCGTCGACGACCGCACCGCCCACCACCGGTTCACCCGTGACCAGGCCGACCGCGGCAGCCGACCCGCTCCCGGCCGTGGCCGACGCCGACCCGGCGACGGTCGATCCCACGACGCACTGAGCGGCCGCTCGCTCGGGAGCGACGCTCCGTTCTGGGTGCAGCCCAGCGTCTCAGGCGCTGCCACCTGCACCAGAGCGGAAGGATTCGTCGGGAACCAGCGAGACGTCCGCTGCGTCACACTCCCCGAGACGGCCGAGCAGGAGGACCACGATGGGGAAGCGACTGGTGGCGGGGACGGCTGCGCTGGGGGTGGCGGCGGCGGTGATCGCGATGGCCCTCGTCGCCGGAGGTGGGGGCGGGAGCGGGCCCCGGGCTCTGCCCGTCCTCGGTGCCGGGGATGGGGCGGCGGCCGACGAAGCAGCCTCCCTCTCGTCGCCTGTGGGAGGCGGTGGCGGGCCGGGCTACGGCTTCACCGGCGACGCCTCGGGGCTTGCAGCCGAGGCCGACGCCTGGTCGGTCGCCCGGGAGGACGGTGAGGCTCGGGCGCGGGCGCTGGCCGAGGTGCTCGGGGTCGGCGAGCTCACCGATGCCGGTGAGCAGTGGACTGCGAAGGGCCCCGGCGGGATCCTGACCGTCGACCGGCAACCGGGCCTGCCCTGGTACTACAGCGCCACCGTCGCCCAGGTCGACCCCGTCCCCCCCGACACAGCGGTGTCGTCCGACGGGAGCACGGCCCCGTCGTGCGTGGAGAGCGAGCGCGGGAGCGAGGGCTCGTGCGAGGCACCATCCTGCGACACCGGCATCGAGCCTGCATTCTGCGCCGAGCCCGGATCGACCGGCGGCGCAGCACCAGGCGGGGAGGGGACGGACGCCAACGCAACCTGCGACCCCGGGCCCTGCCCCGACGACATGGCAGGCCAGCCCGTACCGGCTGACGATCCGGACACGATCGACTGCGCCATGCCCGAGTGCCCGCCCGGCAGCATGTGCACCCAGGCGTGCCCCGAGCTCGGCCCCGACGGGACCGTCGAGCCGGTGCCGATGCCCGAGCCGCAGCGTCCGGCCGACCTGCCGAGCGCCGAGGAGGCCGAGGCGATCGCCCGGGACTTCCTGACCGCTGCGGGGAACGACCTCGACGGCGCCCGCACCCGGGTGGACGACGCGTTCTCCTCGTGGGTGCTCGTCGCCGACCCGGTCGTCGGCGGGCTGCCGACGTTCGGCATGACGTCTGCGGTCGGTGTCGGTGCCGGCGGCGTGGTGGAGTTCGCCAACGGCTGGCTCGCCGACCCGGCCGAAGGGGACACCTACGACCTCATCGGGGTCGAGGCCGCCCTCGACCGTCTCGCGGCGACCGGCGGCTGGTTCGCGTCCGCCCCGGCCTCGCCAGAGGATTGCCCTGACTGCGAGGCGATGCCCGAGCCCGAGCCGATCGAGCTCGACTCGGTCGAGGTCGGCCTCCAGCTCGTGCCTGCGTACGGTGCGGAAGAGGCGTGGCTGGTGCCCAGCTACCTGTTCACCATCGCCGACGGCGGCCCCGGTGCGGTCATCGCCGCCTTCGCCATCGCCGACGAGCACCTCGTCGAGCCCGTGCCGCAGGAGGAGGAGCCGGTCCTGGTCGACCCGCTCGAGGGTGAGCCGATGCCGGTGGAGCCGGACGGCGGCATCGGCGACGGTGCCGGGCCGGTGATCACGAGCATGGAGCAGGAGCCCGAGGTGGCGCCCCTCCCGGAGGGCGAGCGGGCCGAGGTGGGTGTCGGGTACTACCTCGACGTCTCGACCCACTGCGGCGTCACGACGGTGCGGTTCGACGGTCGGGACTGGGATGCAGCGCCACCGCTCGGCGACAGCAACGTGCCACCCGGCTGGGCTGCGCCCACCGAGGGCGGCACGATGACGTTGCTGGCGCCGGACGAGGCGGAGTTCGTCGGAGACGCAGCTCGGACGAAGGTCGCACGGTTCGTGCCCCGCCCCATCGAGGCCGGCCCGCCGCCGGGGTGCGAGTGAGCGCCACCAGGTGTCCCTGACCCTGGTGGCGGGGTAGCGACCCCCACGGTCCCCCCTCTGGCATTGCGGGCGCGCAGAGCCCGGCGCGCTCGCAATGCCGGCGTCCCAGCACAGCTGGGGGCTGCTTCGACCGCTGGCGCTGGCACCGGTAGCCTCTGACACCGCATGTTCGACTCGCTCTCAGACCGCTTCGAGGGGATCTTCACGCGCCTGCGGGGCAAGGGGCGCCTCGGTGAGGCCGACGTCGACGAGGTCCTTCGGGAGATCCGCACCGCTCTGCTCGAGGCCGACGTCAACTTCGTCGTCGTGCGCTCGATGGTGGCCCGCATCCGGGAGCGCACCGTCGGCGCCGAGCTCTCGAAGAGCCTGAGCCCGGCGCAACAGGTCATCAAGATCGTCCACGACGAGCTGCGGGACACGCTCGGCGGCGAGACGCTGAAGATCACCTACGCCTCGAAGCCGCCGACGGTCGTGCTCATGGCCGGCCTCCAGGGCTCGGGCAAGACCACCAACACCGCCAAGCTGGCCCGCTGGTTCAAGCAGCAGGGCCGCAACCCCCTCCTCGTCGGGGCTGACCTCCAGCGCCCGGCGGCCGTCGAGCAGCTGCGCACGCTCGGCGCCCAGGTCGGCGTGCCCGTGTTCTCCGAGGCGAGCGACCCCGTCACCGTCGCCCGCCGGGGGCTCGAGCAGGCACGCGACACCGGTCGTGACGTCCTGATCGTCGACACCGCCGGCCGTCTCGCCATCGACGCCGAGATGATGGCCCAGGTCCGGGAGATCTCCGAGGCCGTCAGCCCCGACTACACGTTCCTCGTCGTCGATGCCATGACCGGCCAGGACGCCGTCACCGTGGCCGAGGCGTTCGACGCCACGCTCGCCATCGACGGCGTCATCCTCACCAAGCTCGACGGTGACGCCCGGGGTGGCGCCGCCCTGTCGGTCAAGGAGGTCACGGGCAAGCCGATCGCCTTCGCCTCCACCGGTGAGAAGGTCGCCGACTTCGAGCAGTTCCACCCCGACCGCATGGCGGACCGGATCCTCGGCATGGGCGACGTGCTCACGCTCATCGAGCGCGTCGAGCAGGAGTACGACCAAGACGTCGCCGCCAAGGCCGAGCAGGCCCTCATGGAGGGCAACTTCACGCTCGAGGACTTCCTCGAGCAGATGCAGCAGATCCGCAAGATGGGGCCACTGCAGGGGATCATCGGTATGATGCCCGGCGTCCCGAAGGAGCTCAAGAACGCCGACATCGGCGAGAAGGAGCTCGGCCGGGTCGAGGCGATCATCAGGTCCATGACGACCGAGGAGCGGCGCAAGCCGGACCTCATCAACGGGAGTCGCAAGACCCGCATCGCCACGGGCAGCGGGACCTCCACCTCGGAGGTCAACCTGCTGCTCAAGCAGTTCAAGGACGTCTCGAAGATGATGAAGCGCTTCGGTGGCGTGGCCAAGCAAGGGAAGAAGAAGGGGAAGCGCCGCAGTGGACCTGCGCTGCCGAACCTGAAGCAGCTGCAGGAGCTCCAACAGCCCCAAGGCGGCCAGGGTCCGGATGCGCAGGAGAGCGCACTCGACATCCTTCGTCGCAGCTAGCGAGACCGAGCACCACCGAAGCACAGCTCCCGCCACCTGGGCGGGGCAGAACAGGGAGAGCACCACCGTGGCCGTCAAGCTCCGCCTCATGCGGATGGGCAAGAAGAAGCAGCCGACCTACCGGGTCGTGGCGGCCGACGGCCGCTCACCCCGCAACGGCCGGTTCATCGAGATCCTCGGGACCTACGAGCCCCGCCTCGACCCCTCGGGCGTCAACATCGACAACGCCAAGGCGCTGCACTGGCTCCGCCAGGGTGCCCAGCCCACCGACCGGGTCGAGCTGCTCCTGAAGCAGACCGGGGCCTGGGACGAGTTCAAGGCCGGCGCCTCCACGTGAGCGACAACCTGGTCGACGACGTCGACGTGAACGACGACGAAGCACCGGCCCCCACGGCCGAGGACGTCCTCGCCTACCTCGTCGAGTCCCTGGTGGACGACCCGGACAGCGTCGAGATCGACTCCGTCGAGGGTCGACGGGGCGTGAGCCTCGAGGTCCGGGTCGCCTCTGGCGACATGGGCCGCGTCATCGGCCGACGCGGTCGCATGGCCAACGCCATCCGCACCGTCGTGCGCGCCGCCGCTGTCAAGGACGGCGTGGCGACCGACGTCGACTTCGTCGATTGATTTGAGCCATCGATAATCCGATGGCTGGCTCCGGACGACCGGCAGAGCCGGATCGTCCTCCGCTGGCTGGTTTCGCCATCGAGAATCCGATGGCTGGCTCCGGACGACCGGCAGAGCCGAACCGTCCTCCGCATGCGCTGACCGCATCTGAGGGCGTCCCCCTCCTCGAGGTAGGGCGCATCGCCAAGGCCCACGGGCTCCGTGGCGAGGTGAACGTGGTGCTCACCACCGAGCGCCTCGAGCGGCTCGCGCCCGGCGCGGTGCTGCACACCCGCCGAGGGATCCTCGAGGTCGGGTCCTCCCGACCCCACCAGACCGGTCACCTCGTCGCGTTCGTCGGCATCACCGACCGCAACGCCGCTGAGGCGCTCAGGGGCCTCGTGCTCCAGGCCGAGCCGCTCGACGACCCGGACGAGCTCTGGGTGCACGACCTCGTCGGGCGCCAGGTCGTCGAGGTGGACGGCACGGCTCGCGGTCGCGTCACCGCCCTCGAGGTCAACCCGGCGAGCGACCTGCTCGTCCTCGACTCCGGTGCCCTCGTCCCCCTGACGTTCGTCGTTGACATCAACGCCGAGCAGCTGGTGGTCGACGCGCCCGACGGCCTCTTCGACCTGTAGGGCCTGGGCGGTGCCCGGGGAGGCCGCCGGCACCTGTGCCACCCTGGCTGCGGTGCGCATCGACGTCTTCACGATCTTCCCGGAGATGGTCTCTGGCTTCGCCGGCCAGAGCCTGCTCGGGCGGGCGCAGGCGAAGGGCCTGCTCGACGTGCGGGCCCACGATCTGCGCGCCGGCGCGTCGGATCCGCACCGCAGCGTCGACGCCCCACCCTTCGGTGGTGGTGCGGGCATGGTGCTCATGCCCGAGCCGGTCTTCGCCGCCGTCGAGGCCGTCGACCCGCCCCGCCCCCTCTTGCTGCTCGGCCCCGGGGGTCGCACGCTGGACCAGGCCCTCGCCAGGGACCTGGCCGCGAGCGACGGGTTCTCCCTGCTGTGCGGGCGCTACGAGGGCGTCGACGAGCGGATCCGCGCGCACCTCGTCGACGGCGAGCTGTCGGTCGGGGACTACGTGCTCGCCGGTGGCGAGGTCGCCGCGATGGTGGTCCTCGAGGCGGTCGGTCGCCTGGTGCCCGGGGTGATGGGCAACGACAGCTCGGCGGGGGAGGAGAGCTTCAGCGACGGGCTCCTCGAGTACCCGCACTACACACGACCGGCGAGCTTCCGGGATTGGGACGCTCCGGAGGTGCTCCGGTCCGGAGACCACGCTCGGGTCGCGAGCTGGCGCCGGGCGCAGGCGCTCGCCCGGACCATCGTCGCCCGACCGGACCTGATCGCAGCACGTGGCGGTCTCGGCGTGGACGAGCAGCGGCTCCTGCGCGACCACGGGCTCGTCGAGGATGCTGGAGCCCACGACGTGGGCGCCTTGGAGGTCGAGGGCGACGTGGCCTACGATGCCGGGTCCGCGAGCAGCACCTGACGAAGGAAACCGCACCATGAACCCCACCGATCTCGTCGACCGCGCCAGCCTGCGTGACGACATCCCGACCTTCGGGCCCGGCGACACGCTGAAGGTCCACGTGCGGGTCGTCGAGGGCACCCGCGAGCGGGTCCAGGTCTTCCAGGGCGTGGTCATCCGCCGCCAGGGCTCCGGTGTCCACGAGACGTTCACCGTCCGCAAGCTCAGCTTCGGCGTCGGTGTCGAGCGCACGTTCCCCGTGCACTCCCCGATCATCCAGCGCATCGAGCCGATGATCGTCGGCGACGTGCGCCGCGCCAAGCTCTACTACCTGCGCGACCGGATCGGGAAGGCCGCCAAGATCAAGGAGAAGCGGACCGTCCGCTAGTCCGCTCGCCGACACGTGGCTGGTCGGCGCGTCCCGTTCCGAGGTGCTGCGTTCGAGGCGGTCAGCCTCGTCGCCGCAGCGGTGGTCATCGCCGTCATCGTCCGCGCGCTGGTCGCCCAGGCGTTCTTCATCCCCTCGGCATCGATGGAGCCGCAGCTCGCGGTCGGTGATCGCGTCGTGGTGTCTCGGGTCTCGTACCGGTTCCACGAGCCGCGTCGAGGCGACATCGTGGTGTTCGACTGCCCGCCGCGCGCCAGCTGCCCCGAGCCAGGCGAGGACCGGGCGCTGCCCCTCCGACTCGCCTTCGGCGCCCTCGAGGCCGTCGGCTTGCGCCAGCCCTCGACCGAGGAGTTCATCAAGCGCATCGTCGCCCTGCCAGGCGAGACGGTGGAGGGGCGCGACGGGCAGGTCTACGTGGACGGTCGCCTGCTGGTCGAGCCCTACCTGACGCCTGCTGCGCCGACCTCGACGTTCGCTCCCGTGCTCGTCCCCGACGACCACCTCTGGGTCATGGGGGACAACCGCACGAACAGCTCGGACAGCCGGGCGTTCGGGGCGATCGAGCGCGACACCGTCGTCGGTCGGACCGTCCTGCGGGTGTGGCCGCCGACGCGGACGGCCTTCCTCTGACGTCGTGTCGCTGTCGCTCACCACACCCTTCCGTCGAGGGGGTGGGCGCGTAGGATGCCTCGATGAGCACCGACGACCTCGAGCGCTACGAAGCCGAGATCGAGCTCCAGCTCTACAAGGAGTACAAGGACGTCTGCCCGATGTTCACCCACGTGGTGGAGACCGAGCGCCGGTTCTACCTCGCCAACCACGTCCTCCAGACCGTGCGCGGTGAGGGCGGTCGCAGCTGGATCGAGCTCGAGCTGCGCGACGCGTGGGTGTGGGACATGTACCGCCAGAGCCGGTTCGTGGCTGCGGTAAAGATCGTGACGTTCAAGGACGTCAACGTCGAGGAGCTGCCGAAGAAGGACATCCTGTAGCCCGTGGC
>JBBSLC010000129.1:0-7890 GCA_038255685.1 Acidimicrobiales bacterium
CGGGGCGGACTACGTGCGCAAGCCCCACAGCATCGGGCTGCCCCTGCCCGTGGTCGACGTGCGGATCGTCGGGCCCGACGGCACCGACCTCCCGACGGGCGAGGTCGGTGAGCTGCTCATCAAGGGCCCGAACGTCGTGCGTGGCTACTGGAACAAGCCCGCCCAGACCGCCGATGCCTTCGTCGACGGCTGGCTCCACACCGGCGACCTCGCGTCGATCGACGACGAGGGCTTCGTCGCCATCGCCGACCGCGCCAAGGACGTGGTGATCCGCGGCGGCGAGAACGTCTACTGCGCCGAGGTCGAGGGCGTCCTCTACGAGCACCCGGCGGTCACCGAGGCAACGGTCCTCGGCGTCCCCCATCGCATCCTCGGTGAGGAGGTCGGCGCGGTGATCGTGCTCCGGGCCGGCCAGTCGGCGACGGCGGACGACCTGCGAGCCCACGTCCGGGAGCGCCTCGCAGGCTTCAAGGTGCCCGCCCACATCTGGTTCCGCGACGAGCCGCTCCCCCGGAACCCGGCCGGCAAGGTCCTCAAGCGCGAGCTACGCGAACAGCTCACAGGCTGACCTGGCGCACGAGCACCTCGACGCCGCCCTGCAGCACGCATCTCGACCGCAGTCCCGGCTCGCGGTTGTCGTGCGACGGCCTCGGCGTCCGCTCAACGGCGCACCCGGGCTCTCGACGGTGCTGGCGACCCTCAACCCGGATGGGCACGGGCGACAGTAGGGTCGCCGGCCATGCAACCGAGGGACGTGGGGGCGCTGGTCGAGGCGGGCGAGCCTCGGGTGAGCCCCGACGGGCAGCGGGTGGCCTTCACCGTCACGACCGTCGACCTCGACGCCAACCGCTACCGGAGCGCGCTGTGGCTCGCAGCGGCAGACGGCTCGGTCGAGCCACGGCAGCTCACCGACGGCGAGCACCGCGACGTCCACCCCCGCTGGTCCCCCGACGGACGTGAGCTCGCGTTCGTGACCCACCGGGGCGACACCGGCTGCCAGGTGCTCCTCCTCCCTGCCGACGGCGGTGAGGCCCGTCGGCTCGCCACCTTCGACGAGGAGGTCGAAGACCTGGCGTGGGCACCGGACGGGGCTCGGCTGGCGCTGACGGCCAGGGTGCGAGAACGGGCGCAGTACGACCCCGAGCGCGACGCAGACCGCCCGTTCCGGCGCATCACCCGGCTCGTGAGCCGCGTCGACGGGGCAGGCTGGACGATCGACCGGCCACGCCAGCTCCACGTGGTCGAGGTCACCAGTGGTGAGGTCGACGTGCGGACGAGCGCGGAGGGCGGTGTGGGCGGCTTCGCCTGGACCTCCGACAGCGACGCGCTCGTGGTCGCTGCGGGTGTCACTGCGACGTGGGACCGCGACGTGGCTGCGGACCTCCACCTCGTCGCCGCCAAAGGCGACGCCTCCCTGCGCCCGCTCACGAGCGACCCCGCGACCACCGCCGACCAACCCGTGTGCTCACCCGACGGCGAGGTCGTCACCTTCGTGCAGAGCCAAGCCAGGACCTACCCGTCGAACAGCCAGGTGGCCGTGCTGCGACTCACCACGGGCGAGGTCGGCGTGCTGACCGCCGAGCTCGACCGCAGCTGCCTGCCGGCACTCGGTGGCGGCGGCCACGCCTGCTTCGACGGAGACGGCGGCGTCGTCTTCTCCGTCGAGGACGCTGGGAACGTGCACCTGCACCGGATCGACATCGACGGCACGGGCAGTCGCGTGCTCCTGGCAGGCGACCGACAGATCACCGCCTTCGACGTCGCGAGCGGGACCCTCGTGGTCACCGTCGCCGACGCCTCGTCGTTCCCCTCGCTCGTGGTCCTGGACCCAGACGGGACCGAGCGGGTGCTGTGGTCTGCGCCCGTGCCGTTCCCGACCTCCGAGCCGCAGCGCTTCGTCGCCGTCTCACCCGACGGCACCGAGGTCGAGGCATGGCTGGTCCCGCCCATCGAGCACGACGGCTCGACGCCGGCACCGATGCTGCTCCACATCCACGGAGGTCCCTTCAGCCAGTACGGCAACCGGCTCTTCGACGAGTTCCAGGTGGCTGCCGGTGCCGGCTACGCCGTCGTCTACACGAACCCCCGGGGCTCGTCTGGCCACGGGGAGGTGTGGGGTCGCGCCATCAGGGGCCGGACGGCGGCGGACGACCCGGGCACGGGGTGGGGCAGCGTCGACGCAGAGGACGTGCTCGCCGTCGTGGACGAGGCCGTCCGGGGCTTCCCGCACGTCGTCGACCCGGCGCGGCTCGGCGTGCTCGGCGGGTCCTACGGCGGCTACCTCACCTCGTGGCTCGTCGCCCACGACGACCGCTTCCTCGCTGCCTGCTCGGAGCGGGCGCTCAACAACATGGTGACCTTCGCTCACACGTCCGACATCGGGTCGCACTTCCTCCCCGGCTACCTCGGCACCGACCACCTCCGAGACCCCGACGAGCTCGCTCGCCAATCGCCGACCACCTACGCCGGGGCCATCACCACGCCGATGCTCCTGCTCCACAGCGAGGACGACCTGCGCTGTCCCATCGAGCAGGCCGAGGACCTCTTCACCCGCCTCGCCCTGCTCGGGCGCGAGGTCGAGCTCGTGCGGGTACCGGGGGAGGGTCACGAGCTCACTCGCTCGGGTGCTCCCGCCCACCGGGTCGCCCGCTTCGAGCTCATCCTCGAGTTCTTCGACCGGCACCTCCGCCCGACGGGCTGAGGCGGCGCCTGCGACAGTGGGTGACGTGGACTACGACACCCTCGCCTCGATCGCGCTCGACGTCCCTGCGCCCACCGGGCCACCGCCGCAGCTCCCCGACACCCCGGCCCGCCGGCTCCGAGATGCGCTCGAGCCGATCGCCACCCACGCGTGGTGGTGCGAGCCGACGAACCGCCGGATGGAGGCGCTCGGGATGCTGTTCTTCCCCGCGTACGTGTGGGGCAGGGCAGCAGCGCTGGGTGAGCCTGCGGCCGCCGTGGTCGTCGCCACGTTCGGCGCCTTCGAACCGGCGTTCCTGACCGGCGTCTACGAGGCGGGTCGCGCGGCCTGCGGGCGAGACGAGGTGCTCCACGCTCGGACGGCGGGCACGGTCGAGAGCCTCAGCGCCATCCTCGCTGCTGCCGAGGTCGACGCAGCGGCCGATGCGCTGCGATCGGCGGTGGAGGGCGTCGACGTCGCTGGTCGGCCTCTCTTCGCCGGGTTGCAGTCCCTGCCGTGGCCGGACGAGCCGGTCGGCCGCCTCTGGCGCGCTGCCGAGCTGGTGCGGGAGCACCGCGGTGACGGGCACCTCGCCGCCTGCGCCACCGCCGGGCTCGACAGCGTCGAGATGACCGTCCTCACCGAGCTGTGGCTCGGGATGCCGAGCGGCAGCTACCTGGCAACGCGCGGCTTCGGGAGCGACGCCCTCGCCGCTGCCCTCGCTCGGCTGACCGCAAGGGGCTCGGTCGCCGAAGGTGTCCTCACAGGAGAGGGTCGCCGGCTGCGCGACGAGATCGAGGCTCGCACCGACGCAGCCGCAGCGCCGGTCGTCGCAGCGCTCGGTGACCGGCTCGACGAGGTCGTGGAGAGCGCGGAGCGCTGGTCCCGCCAGATCATCGACGCCCGGGCCTTCCCCGCCGACCCGCACAAGCGCGCCGCCGGCTGAGCGAACAGAGCTCTGGCTGGCGCGTCAGCCGCGGTCGGTGAGGTCGTACTCGGACAGGTAGTAGGGGTGGTCGGGGTCGAAGGTGGTGAGCGTCACCGGGTCGGAGACCTCGCCGACTGGGCGCACGCCCGTGCCCTCGATGCCGAGCCGGCCGTCGCCGAGCTCGTCTCGTGACCGCTCCGCGTGGCGGAGGAGCTCGGCGACCACGTCGGGGTGGTCGACGAAGACGTTCGTGGTCTCGCCGATGTCGGCCCCGAGGTCGTAGAGCTCCTCCATCGGCTGACCTCGCTTGGCGAGGTGCAGCTTCCACCGCCCGGAGCGCACGGCCTGGAGGTCGTTGCCGAGGTAGTACAGGAACGCCTCGTGCGGCGACGGGCTCGTGGCGTCGAGCAAGAGCGCAGTGATGTCGCGCCCGTCGATGGTGCGGTCAGGCGGCACCTCGGCGTCGGCGAGCGCAGCGATGGTCGGGTAGAGGTCCATCGCCGTCGCCAGCGACGAGCAGGTCGAACCAGCTGGGATCCGTCCGGGCCAGCGGGCGATGCACGGGACACGCATGCCTCCCTCCCACGTCGTGCCCTTCCGGCCTCGCAGCGGCTCGTTGCTCCCACCGTCCTGGCCGCGCGACCCGTTGTCACTCGTGAAGACGACCAGCGTCTCCTCATCGATGCCGAGGCGGCGGAGCTCGGCGAAGAGCACGCCCGCCGCCCAGTCGATCGCCACCACGGCAGCTCCGTAGGAACCGTTCCGCGACGCACGCGCGAAGCCTTCCTGCACGTAGATCGGGACGTGCACGTAGATGTGCGCCAGGTAGAGGAAGAAGGGCCTGTCGTGGTTGGCGCGGAGGAACCGCACCGACTCCTCGACGAAGCGAGTGGTGAGCGTGGATTGGTCCGGTTGGGCTTCGATGACCGCTTCGTCGGTCAAGAGTGGCAGTGGTGGCATCACGGGCGTGGGCAGCTCCAGACCGACGCTGGCGAGGAGCTCGGCCAGGGGCGGACGGTCCTCTGGCCAGGCCTGGCGGCCCATGTCGTTGCTGTAGGGGATGCCGTAGTAGCTCCCGAAGCCGTGCCGGGTCGGGAGAAAGGCCGGCTGGTCGCCGCAGTGCCACTTCCCGACGAGCTTGGTGGCGTAGCCCGCCTCCTCCAGCACCTTTGCGATGGTGATCTCAGACGGGTTGATCCCGAGTCGGTGCCCGGGGAACAGCACGCCGAGGCCGTCGAGGTCACCGAAGCCGATCCTCGGCGGGTAGCACCCTGTCAGCAGCGCAGCGCGCGACGGCGAGCACACGGGTGACGCCATGTAGAAGTCGGTGAACCGCACTCCCTCAGCCGCCATGCGGTCGAGGTGCGGGCTGTCGTTGGCGGTCGACCCGTAGCAGCCGAGGTCGCCGTAGCCGAGGTCATCGCAGTTGATGAGGATGACGTTCGCCTGTCGGGTCACGAGGGTGGCGGCATCGTCGCAGGGCTCGCGCACCTCGGGCGGTCGTCCATCGGAGGACGAGACTACGACGTGGCTGCCCGTCGCCGTCTCGCATGACGGCACGGAGGTCGAGGCCCGTCTCGATGACCATGGCGTCATGGTCAGATCGGGCCATCCTCGCCGTTGACGCCTTCCGAGCGCAGGTTGGGGACCTTCGTGCCGATGGATGCCTGTGGGCCGTCGCGTCGATCTTCGTGGAGCCCGGGCGCTCCTGAAGCCATGGTCCAAGACACACCTCGTCGCGGTCGTGCTGAGCTTCGTCGCCATCGGGGTGGCGTCGGTGGTCGGTCTTGCGCCGACACGCTCGTACGGCGTGCTCTTCGTGGCCGTGTTCGCATGGATCGGTCTTCACCACCCGCCCCGCACCTCGCTGAAGGTGCTCCCGCTCATGGTCCCGGCCTACGTGATCCCGCTGCTCGACGCGACACCTCGACTCGACCCGAGAGCGGTCGTGATCGTCTGCGTCACCTGTGTCTTCGTCGCCGAGGCGATCGCATCGGGTCAGAGCCGTGCGGCGTCAGCCCAAGCACTCGCCGACCAGAGCGCTGAGGCGTTCCGGACCGTTGCGGCGACGGCCGTGTCCCTGCAGCGCCTCGACCCGTCTGCGGTCCTCGACGCTGTCGCCGACGGCGTCATGGCCCTCGGCTACGACAGCGCCAACCTCGCGATCATCGACGATCCGTCGGACACCTTCGTCCTCGCCCACGCGCGCGGCATCGCCACCCAGCTCGGCACGCAACGCCAAGCGGTCAGCGGCGGGCTGATCGCACAGGTGCGCGCATCGCGACAGCCCGTCGTCGTCGACGACTACGTCACCTGGGAGCACGCGATCGACTTCTACCGAGACAGCGGCATCCGAGCGATGATCGGCGTTCCCGTGCTCACCGGCGAACAGCTCACGGGCATCCTGGTCGCATCGACGGTGGAGAGCCGCGTGATCCCGATGTCGGAGTGCGAGCCCCTCCTGGCCCTCGCAGCGGTCGCCGGGGCTGCGCTCGCCAACGTCGAGCACTACCAGACGGAGCAGCGCGTCGCCGAGGAGCAGACGCGCGTCGCCGAGGAGCAGACACAGATCGCGCTGACCGACGCGCTGACGGGACTCGCGAACCGTCGCCACGCTGACGAGGCCCTCGACAGCGTCGTTGCTGGATCGACGATCGTGCTGATCGATCTCGATCACTTTGGCGCCGTGAACGAACAGCTCGGGCACGCCGGAGGTGATGAGGTCCTGCGGGCGATCGCCGAGCACCTGTCGTCTGGCTTGCGCGACGACGACTTCCTCGCCCGCTTCGGTGGCGAGGAGTTCCTCCTCGTCCTCCCGAGGCGCAGGCACGACGCCGGGATCTCGGTCGTCGAACGCCTTGCGGCATCCTGGCGAATGACGAACCCGGCGACGACCTTCAGCGCCGGCGCAGCGAGGCACGACGGTGGCGACTCGACGATCACACTCGAACGTGCGGACGCCGCCCTCTACGCAGCGAAGCGCGCAGGACGAGACCGCTGCGTGTCGGACACGAGCAGCCTTCCCGACAGGCGGGCGTAGCCGACTGCAGCGGCGGTCCTCGTGCTCCTCCCCGGGCTCGTGCGGAGCGGGGACGGACCTATCGGTGCGGAACACCTTCTAACCTCCGCTCCGACGGGGAGCCTGATGAGTCGCTCGAGCGAGAGCTCGGGCGATGCGCTCCTCGAACGACCAGGGGGACACGGGTGGCAGTCGACATCGCTTCTTCCTCGGCTTCACCCAGACGGCGATCACCGTCAACGTGCCCCACGCCCTCAACGAGCAGGCCGAGCACGTGGCCCACATCCTGTCCGAAGCGAGGTCCCGTGGTGCCGAGCGGGTCGAGGTCACGCCCGAGGCCGAGCAGGGCTGGGTGGACGAGGTCAGGGACAAGGCCCGCCTCGGCATGCGGTTCTTCGCCGAGTGCACGCCGGGCTACTACAACAGCGAGGGTCAGCTCACGAACCCCAACGGCTTCTTCGCCGGGATCTACGGGGCAGGCCCCATCAGGTTCTTCGAGATCCTCGAAGCGTGGCGCGAGGACGGAGACCTCCCAGGCCTGGAGCTTCGGTAGGGGGCAGACCCGAGCCTCAGGTGCGAGGCTCGCAGATGACGACGGGGATGTCGCGAGTCGTGCGGGACTGGTAGCCGGCGTAGCCCTTGTAGGCGCTGACGATCTGTGGCCAGAGCTCAGCCTTCTCCTCGGCGGAGGCGGTGCTGGCCCGCATCGGCCGGGTCGTCCCGGCGATCGTCAGCTCGATGTCGGGCTCGGCGACGAGGTTGCCGTACCAGTCGGGGTCCCGGTCGTCGCCGCCCTTGGACGCCACGAGGACGGTGCGCTGCTCGTCGTGGATCGGCGCGGTCAGCATGCACGAGCGTCGGGACCCGCTCTTGCGTCCGGTGGTGTGCAGCTCCACCGCCTGGTGCTGCAGGTTCATGCTCGGCTCCTGTCGTGGGCAGCGGATGCTGCGAGGTCGTCTCGTCGAGGTTGGCCTGAGTCGGCCCGCAACCCTTCGCCACCGAGGTCGCGGCGATAGCGTCGACGCACAATGCAACCAGCGGATGTGGCGGCGCTCGTGGAGGCAGGGGACCCGCGTGTGAGCCCCGATGGCCGGCAGGTGGCGTTCACCGTCCTCACCGTCGACCTGCCGGCGAACCGGTACCTCAGTGCCTTGTGGGTCGCAGCCGCCGACGGGAGCAGCCCGCCCCGCCAGCTCACCCACGGCGAGCACCGCGACGTGCGGCCCCGCTGGTCGCCCGATGGCGCCGAGCTCGCCTTCGTGA
>JBBSLC010000130.1:0-7872 GCA_038255685.1 Acidimicrobiales bacterium
CGACCAGACCGCCGGCCTGCCGCTCAGCGTCAAGTACTGACGCTCGCATGGGCCACGGAGCCCGTGCCTAGGCTGGTGCGGTGCTCTCCCGCATCCTCGTGGCCACCGACGGATCGGTGACCGCCGCTGCGGCGGTCGACGAGGCGGTCGAGGTGGCGAGCGCCCTCGGGGCGAGCCTGACGCTGCTCTCCGCAGGGCCTGGGGCGCAGGCGGTCGTCGACGCCGAGGCGGATCGCCTCGGCGAGAGCGGGCTCAGCATCGAGACGCTCGCCGTCGACGGCGACCCGGCAGCAGCGATCGTGGGGACGGCGGCGTCGGGTGGCTTCGACCTCGTCGTCGTCGGCAACGCCGGGATGACCGGGCCCCGCCAGGCGTTCACCCTCGGCTCGGTGCCGAACAAGGTGAGCCACTCGGTGTCGTGCTCGCTGCTCATCGTCCGCACCACGTGAGGTTGCTCAAGGGCCTGCTCGCCGCTGCGGTGCTCGTCCTGACGTCCGGCTGCCAGCTCGACGTCCGGGTCGGGCTCGACGTGGAGCCCGACGGGAGCGGCGTGGTCCGGGTCGCCGGCGTGCTCGACGAGGCCGCGGCATCCCGGGTGCCCGACCTCGGGGACCAGCTCGAGGTCGACGACCTGGTCGAGGCGGGATGGACCATCACCGGTCCCTCTCTCGAGGCCGACGGCCTCACCTGGATCCGCGCGTCCAAGCCCTTCGCTGCCGTCGAGGACGCCGGCACCGTGCTCGACGAGATCAGCGGCTCCGGCGGGCCGTTCAGGGACTTCGAGGTGCGCCGGACGCCCTCGCTGCTGCGCGACGCATGGGAGTTCGACGGCGTCGTCGACCTGACGTCGGGCCTTGCCGGCTTCAGCGACGATGCGCTCCGCGAGCGACTCGACGGGACGAACGTCGGGCGTCCGGACGGAGATGTTGCCGCCGGCACCGGCCGCTCCCTCGACGAGGTCATCACGTTCCTCGTGGCCGTCTCCGTGCCCGGTGAGCTCGCCTCCAACGCTCCGGCCGGTCGGTCAGACGTCGCCGAATGGCGCCCCGTCCTCGGCGAGCAGGTGGCGCTGACGGCCACAGGGACAAGCCTGAACACCGCCACCGCACGGTGGCTCGCCCTCGCCCTCGCGGCCGCAGCTGCACTGGTGGTGCTGCTGGCGGTGCGCGCACGCCGCCACTGGCGAGCCCGCAGGTGACCGGTGCGCGGCACGCACCGCCGGCCGGCGGGACGAAGCGGGACGGATCGCCCACCATCGGCACGGCACGATCGCGCACGGACTTCGATGGGTAGCGTCGCCGGGTGGCTGTCGCAGGATCCCCCAACACCGGCACGACGGACGACACCGAGCTCCACCGCCTCAGGCGGGGACTCGAGAGCCTCGTCGGCATCCCGGCGACCGAGGGGAACCAGGTCGACGTCCTCCGCAACGGCGACGAGGTCTTCCCGGCGATGCTCGAGGCCATCAGCGGCGCCGAGCGCAACATCGACCTGACGACGTTCCAGTACGCCAACGGCCAGGTGGTCGACGACGTGGCCGACGCCCTGATCGAGCGGGCGCAGGCGGGTGTGCGCGTGCGGATGATCGTCGACGCCATCGGGAGCAGGTGGCTGCCCCGCGCCCACGTCGAGCGTTTGCGGGATGGCGGCGTCGACTTCGAGTACTTCCGGCCTCCCAGCAACCTCCGCATCTGGGAGCAGGAGAACCGCACGCACCGCAAGGTGCTCGTCGTCGACAACGAGATCGGCTTCGCCGGGGGCGTCAACACGTCCAAGGAGTGGATGGGCAACGCCCGGAGCCCCGACGAGTGGCGCGACACCCACCTCCGCCTCACCGGCCCGGCGGTCGACGGCCTGATCGCCGCCTTCGCCACCGATTGGGTCGACGCCGGCCGGATGGCCTGCGAGCTCGACGACGACTTCCCCGACCAGGAGGAAGCGGGCGACCACGTCGTCCAGGTCGTGCGCGGCTCAGCCGAGAAGGGCTGGTCCGACATCGCCAACGTCTTCGCCGCCCTGCTCACCCTCGCCCAGCGCAAGGTCCGCATCACGAGCGCCTACTTCGCGCCCGACGAGCACTTCCTCAGCCTGCTCGGCGACGCTGCCGGCAGGGGGGTCGACGTCGAGGTCATGGTCCCTGGCACCAACGCCGACCAGCGCTTCGTGCAGCTCGCAGCCGAGGCTCAGTTCGAGCGGCTGCTCGACGCCGGCGTGCGCATCTGGAGCTACCAGCCGACGATGATCCACGCCAAGATCGTCCTCGTGGACGACATGGTCGCCTGCGTCGGCTCGGCGAACTTCGACCGACGTTCGATGAAGCTGAACCACGAGATCGAGGTGATGGTCCTCGACCGCGGGGTCGTCGCAGAGCTCGACGGTCACTACGACGAGGACGTCTCCAACAGCGAGCAGATCATCGAGTCCCGCTGGGCGCACCGCAGCCGTCCCCAGCGGCTCATGGAGCACGTGGTGCGCCCCCTCCGCGGCCGCTTCTGACGGCGCCTCAGGCCTGGAGCGTCCACGCTCCTGGCTCGATCCTGTAGCCCCGCTCCGCCACCTCGTCGGAGAGCTCGCCGTCGGCGTCGTGCGCGACGGGGTCGCCGGCGATGCGGACCTCGTGGCCGCGGACCGACACGACGTCGTCTCGCTCGAGGTGCTCCGCGTTGCGCAGGGCGCTCCCGAAGGCGACCCGTGCGGCGGGTCCCGTCGCGCACGCCACGACGACGTCGAGCAGGCCGTCGCCGGGGTCGGCGGCGGGGCAGAGGAGCGTGCCGCCCCCGATCGAGGGTCCGTTGCCGACGCCCACCAGCAGCACCCGCTCGCCCGGGAGGTCGAGCCGCTCGCCGTCGACCGTGACGGTCAGAGCCCAGCCGTCGGCCCGCACCGCCTCGAGCACCGCTCCGAGTGGGTAGGCGACCTTGCCGAAGCGCTCCTTCAACCCCTCTGCTCGCTCGGCGGCGACGGCGCCGAGGCCAGCGTGCACGGCGTTGACGACGACGCCGTCCTCGTCGTCGACGAGCAGGTCGAGGCGACGGGGCCGCCCCTCGACGATCCGCCGCGCCGCCTCGATCGGTTCGAGGGGCACGTGGACCCCCCTCGCGAAGTCGTTCCCCGTCCCGCAGGGCACCAGGCCGACCACGGCGTCGGCGAGCTCACCGCGCGCCCAGAGCCGGCTGACGACGGCGTGGAGGCTGCCGTCGCCCCCGACAGCGACGATGACACGACCGCTGGCCACCGCACCATCGAGCGCCCGGTCGAGCTCCTCGACGTCGCCGGTCCGCCACAGCCGCGTCGGTCCGGCAGCGGCGAGGGTGGCGACGGCGGCGTCGACCCTCGACTGCTCGGCCGTGCCGGCGTTGGCGTTCGCCACCACGACGTAGCCCTGCTCCACCGCGGTCGGCTGGTCGTGCTGGTCGTCCATCGTCGGACGGTACCCAGCCCACCCGACCGTTGCGCACCTGCCGCCCGCCCGGCCGGCGTCCCCATGACCGTCACACCGCCTCCGTAGGGTCGGGCCATGGCCAGGTCGAAGTCGGTGTTCCGGTGCAGCGAGTGCGGCGACGCCAGCCCGAAGTGGCTCGGGCGGTGCCCGTCGTGCGAGGCGTGGAACACCCTCGCGGAGGAGCGCGACGCCCTGACGGGGGTCTCCGGGCCCCCGTCGTCGAGCCGTCCGCTGCCCGTCACCGAGGTCGACCTCGAGGAGTGGCGACCGCTCGCGACCGGCATCGGCGAGCTCGACCGGGTGCTCGGCGGCGGACTCGTCCCGGGATCGGTCA
The DNA here is from genome assembly GCA_038255685.1 of Acidimicrobiales bacterium. Classification (GTDB taxonomy): domain Bacteria; phylum Actinomycetota; class Acidimicrobiia; order Acidimicrobiales; family CADCSY01; genus CADCSY01. Next base: position 3,777 of record JBBSLC010000130.1, read on the forward strand.
CCCTCGTCGGGGGGGAGCCCGGCATCGGCAAGTCGACGCTGCTCCTGCAGGCGCTCGGGGCCATGGCCGCTGCTGGTGCTCGGGTGCTGCTCGTCACCGCTGAGGAGTCGGCGCAGCAGGTCAGGCTCCGGGCAGAGCGCCTGGGCACGCTGCACCCCGACCTCCACCTCGTGGCCGAGACGTGCCTCCCGGACATCCTCGGCCACATCGCCGAGGTCGCACCGCAGGTCGTCGTGGTCGACTCCATCCAGAGCGTCTACGACCCCCAGCTCGGATCGGCGCCGGGAACGGTCGGACAGGTGCGCGACTGCGCCCACCGCTTCGTCCGGGAGGCCAAGCAGCGGGGCCTGATGACCCTGCTCGTCGGTCACGTCACGAAGGACGGCGCGCTGGCCGGGCCGCGGGTGCTCGAGCACGTGGTCGACACGGTCCTCAGCTTCGAGGGTGACCGCCACCACGCCTTGCGGATGCTGCGAGCCGTGAAGCACCGCTTCGGCTCCACCCAGGAGCTCGGCTTGTTCGAGATGGCCGAGGCCGGCCTCACCGGTGTGCCGGATGCGAGCGGCCTCTTCCTCGCCGACCGCCGGCTCGGCGTGGCCGGCTCGGTCGTGGTCCCGACGGTCGAGGGCAACCGCCCCCTCCTCATCGAGGTGCAGGCGCTCGTCGGCCCGGCGACGGCGCCCCAGCCCCGGCGCGCCGTGCAGGGCCTCGATCCGAGCCGCCTCGCCCTCCTGCTCGCCGTGCTCGACCGGCGCGTCGGCCTCCCCATCAGCACGGGGGACGTCCACGCATCGGCCGTCGGTGGCGTGCGGCTCCACGAGCCGGGCTCGGACCTCGCCGTCGCGCTCGCGCTCGTCTCGGCGCACACCGGCCGCCCGGTGGCGCATGACCTCGTGGCGTGCGGCGAGGTGGGCCTCGGCGGCGAGCTCCGCCAGGTCGGCCAGACGGCGAGACGCCTGCGGGAGGCGGCGCGCCTCGGGTTCCGCACGGCGATCGTGCCCGCCTCGGCCCCCGAGGCGCCCGAGGGCGTGGTCGCCCTGCGCGCTGCCACGCTCGCCGAGGCGATCGACCTCGCCGGGTGTGGACGCGGTCGTGGCGGGGAGGTGATCGACGTCGCCGAGGCGCGTCCTCGCCCGGCGCGCTCGCCCCGGCGTGGAACCGTGGTCGAGCTCGAGGCGTGGGAGCGCGACGCCTGATCGGCCCCCTCGGGTGCGGGCTTCTACACCGGCTCGGCTCGGTGGTGCAAGGCTAGACTCCGTCGATGGCACCCCGTCGCAGCGTCACGTTGCTCGACGCGCTCGCTGCCGTCGCCCCCGGCACGCCGCTCCGCGAAGGCCTCGACCGCATCCTGCAGGCGAGCATGGGGGCCCTCGTGGTGGTGGGCGACGGGCCCGACGTGCTGAACATCTGCTCGGGAGGGTTCCTGCTCGACGCTGCCTTCAGCCCCCAGCGCCTGTCTGAGCTGGCGAAGATGGACGGCGCCATCATCCTGGCCTCCGACGCCAGCCGGATCGCCCGTGCCAACGTCCACCTCGTGCCCAACCCGAACGTCCCGACGTCGGAGACCGGCACCCGCCACCGCACCGCCGAGCGCGTCGCCAGGTCGATCCCGGTGCCGGTCGTCTCGGTGTCGGAGGACCAGGCCGTCATCGCCGTGTACGTCAACGGGGACAAGCACCCCCTGGAGCCCATCCCGCGCCTGCTGAACCGGGCGAACCAGGCGCTGTCGACCCTCGAGCGGTACAAGAACCGGCTCGACACCGTCGCCGGCTCGCTCTCGGCCCTCGAGATCGAGGACCTCGTCACCGTGCGCGACGTGGTCTCGGTGCTGCAGCGGACCGAGATGGTGCGCCGCATCGCCGAGGAGGTGGACGGCTACATCATCGAGCTCGGTGTCGACGGCAGGCTCGTCCGCCTGCAGCTCGAGGAGCTCATGGGCGGGGTCGAGGACGACCGCCGCCTCGTGCTGCGCGACTACTTCCACGAGGGTGCGACCTGGCACCTCGAGGATGCTCTCGCCTCGCTCTCCGACCTCGGCACCGACGATCTGCTCGACCTGAAGGCCGTCGCCGGCATGCTGCACCTGCCCGGTAGCTCGCTCGACCTCGATGCGAGCCTGTCGCCTCGCGGCTTCCGCCTCCTCGCCAAGGTGCCCCGCCTCCCCGAGTCGGTGATCAACGACATCGTCGACCGCTTCGGTGACCTCCAGAAGGTGCTCCGGGCGAGCATCAGCGACCTCGACGAGGTCAAGGACGTGGGAGAGGTCCGAGCCCGCGCGATCAAGGAGGGCCTGGCCCGCCTCGCCGAGGCCAGCATCCTCGACCGCTACTCGTGAGCGACCGCTGCAGGGTTTCGGCTCCTGTGGCGGTGGGGATCCTGCAGGCCTCATGACGGGCCGGGGTGTCGGCGCCGGAGCACGACGCTCCGGACACGCGAGCCCCGGCCTGTTGCTGGCGCTCAGCGAGCGCGTCGGGTGAGCTGGTCGCGATCGGTGATGGCGTAGCGACGGTCTCGCTGCTCGAGCCAGCCGAGGCGGATGAACGAGGAGATCGCCTTGTTCACGCGCTCGCGCGACGCACCGACCAGTCCGGCGAGCTCCTCCTGGGTGATGGAGAGCGCGAACTCGTCGGCTCCTGCCGACATCTCGAGCAGCCGCTTCGCGGTGCGGCCGGTCACATCGAGGAAGACCGAGTCGGCGAGGGCGGCGTTGTTGCTCCGGAGGCGGCGAGCGAGCATCTCGACGACGCCCCACAGCAGCTCGGGCTCCGAGGCGTACATCTCGCGGAGCGGCGCGTAGGGGACCACGTAGACCTCGGACGGCTCGAGGGCGCGAGCGTGGGCCGACCGCCCGACGCCGTCGAAGAGGCCCATCTCGCCGAACACGTCGCCAGCCTCCATGAGCGCGAGCACCGACTCACGGCCGTCGACGGACCGGTTGCCGATGGCGATGCGGCCGTGGACGACCACGAACATCTCCGTGGAGGCCTCACCCTCGGAGAAGATCACGTCGCCCCGCTGCAGCGAGCGCGACTTCGCCTCGCCCGCCACCAGCTCGAACGCCTGGGGTGACAGCGCACGGAACAGCTCCACGTCGGCGAGGATGGCGAGGTCGACCATGCCGGCGAGATGCTAGCCACCACACCCGGCGAGCAACGGGCTGCTGGTGGTGGGCTACAGGCGACCGCAGGCGCAGCCGATGGAAGAGGGTGAGGTTGCGGGGGACCAGAGGCGACGACGAGGCACCGGAGGCGGCCGAGGCCGTCTTCGTGGAGATCTCGCGCCTGATGGTGGTCCTGCTGTGCACGGCGCTCGGGTACCACGCACTGAGCGGGAGCCCCTCGTCGGCGACGTCGGGCTCGCTCCTCGGTGCCTGCCTGGGCGCCGGCATCGGCTACGTCCAGGGTGGCGTCATCGGTCGAGCCCTGCAGCACGGGCTGTCTGGCTTCCAGCGCACCGTCGCCGCAGCCGACGCCGCCGTCCTCGCCGCTGGCGCGGTCGGTGCGCTCGTGCTCGGTGGCGTCGGGCTCACGATCGGAGCGGCGACGGTCCTCGTGCTCCCGGGTCGCTGGGGCCTCCCCGTGCTCGGCCTCACCGCGTGGATCGGCCTCTTCGCCGGCTACCAGGCGGGTGCGTCCAAGGGAGCCGAGCTGCTCGAGCTGCTGCGTCGACCCGCGTCGGGCTCGGGGCGCATCGACCTCGACGGTGCGCCCGACGGCGCGCCGCTCGTGCTCGTCGACTCCTCGGCGGCGATCGACGGACGCCTCGTCGCCACGGCCGGCGCAGGGTTCCTGCCGGGCCGGCTGGCCGTGCCCCGCTTCGTCCTCGACGAGCTCCAGGGCATCGCCGATGCCGCCGACCCCGGCCGTCGTCGGAGAGGCAGGCGGGCGCTGGAGGCGCTCGCCGCCGTGCAGGACGAGCCGTCGATCGGCCTGATCGTCCTCGAGGAGGAGGTCCCCGAGCGCATCGAGGTCGACGCCAAGCTCGTCGTCCTCGCCCGCCGCCACGGCGCCGCGCTGCTCACCACCGACACGAACCTCCGTCGCGTCGCCGAGCTGCAGGGTGTCCGCTGCCTCGACCTGGGTGAGCTCGCGCAGAG
>JBBSLC010000131.1:0-7868 GCA_038255685.1 Acidimicrobiales bacterium
CGGTGGGCGCAAAGGGACTCGAACCCCTGACCTCTGCCGTGTGAAGGCAGCGCTCTAACCAGCTGAGCTATGCGCCCTTGTGAGCCGGTTGACGTTAGCGCACGTCCAACAGGTCCTCGACCCCACGAGGGCGGGTGAGGAACAGGGCCGGCTCCGGCGCATGGAGCGGTGCGCGCAGCGACGACGTGAACCCGATGGGGTGGCGTGCGGGCCGGATCAGGAACCGCATGCCAGCGACGTGCACCCCCCGGTGGGGCCCAGCGAGGGTGGCCAGGTCATCGCCGCTGCCGACCTCGACGGTGAGCGAGGTCAGACAAGCCCTGCCGCGCAGTCGACCGGGGACGACGACGGGGCCGTCGGCACGTCGTTGCAACGAGCGCACCGGCGCGAGGAACGGCAAGCGGGCTCGCGTGCAACGGCCGGTCACGGTCAGGTCCCGCTCGACCCAGTGCAGCTCTCGCTCGTCGCCGTCGGAGCGCCACGTCAGCGTACCGAGCTCCTTCGGGTAACCCCAGCTCGCCCGTCCGCCGAGACGGCTCTCCGCTGAGTCGACGACCATCGTCGTGATGCACCAGCCGGGACGGATGCCGAGTCTGGCCGGCTCCCCCACCGCCAGCTCGAGGTAGGGACCGACGGGCGAGCCGGTGTAGCAGACGGCCGCAAGGAGGGTCGGTCCCGGCATCCGCTCGAGGCCGTACGGCAGCGCGGTGGCGGGGGTCGGGCGTCGCACCAAGCACGCCATGGACTCACCTGCGAGCGTCCAAGGTGCGTAGGGCGCCGTCACGTCGACCACGCTAGCGAGATGTCCCTTGCGGCGTGCTCAGCCCGTCGGGTACGTCCGCAGCTCGACGGTGTTGCCGTCCGGGTCGCGCACGTAGACGCTGCGGCCCGTGCCCTGGGCGCCGTAGACCTCGACCGGACCGCGGACGACGTCGAAGGCGCCTGACGCGACGAGCTGGTCGAGGTCGGTGGAGGGGTCGATGACGACGCAGAGGTGGTCGAGGTTGGAGCCGGTCCGATCGCCGGTGAAGAGGTCGATGATCGTCGTCGCATCGATGCGGACCGAGGGGAACGGGACCTCACCACGTCGCCACGCCTCGACCCGCTCGCCGGCGAGGCCGAGCTCGCCCATCCACCAGCGCAGGGCGCGCTCGGCGTCGCTCGTGAGGAGCACGATGTGGTCGAGGCCACGGACCTGCAGCACCCCGCGAGCGTAGAGCGAACCGCCCTCCCACGACTCGGGTTCGACGTCCGCCCGTCGTGGGACCCATCATGCCGGCGTGATCAGCGACATCGACCTCGACCACGTGGCCGTCGCCACCGAGCGCCAGGCCGACGCCTGGCCCCGCTACGCCGGTGATCTCGCTGGCAGCTGGGTCTCGGGTGGTGCGAGCCCGGGGTTCAACGCTGCGCAGGTCCGCTTCGCGAACGGCATGAAGGTCGAGGTGCTCGAACCCCACCTCGTCGAGCAGAACGACTTCCTCCGGCGCTTCCTCGACGCCAGCGGAGCGGGCGTCCACCACCTCACGTTCAAGGTCGCCGACATCGGCGCAGCCCTCGAGCAGGCACGCGCGGCGGGGCTCACGCCGGTCGGTGTCGACCTGCGCGACGCGGGCTGGCAGGAGGCCTTCCTCCACCCGAAGGAGGCGAGGGGCGTCGTGGTGCAGCTCGCCCAATCCGAAGGCAGCTGGGAGAGCCCCCCACCGGCCGACCTCCCCGAGCCCGCCATGGACGCACCGGCGGCGCTCGACCACGTCACCCACGTCGTCGCATCACTCGACGACGGCCTCGCGCTCTTCGGCGGGCTGCTGGCGGGTCAGGAGGTCGCCGCCGGCCCGCTCGACGGCGGCACCTTCGTCGACCTCGCCTGGCCTGGTCCCGGTCGCGTGCGACTCGTTGCGCCGACCGGCGACGACTCGCCTTGGCGGAGCTGGCTTGACGGGCGCCGCGGGCGGGTGCACCACCTTGCGTTCACCATGACCGACCCGGCCGCCGTCGCCGGTGCCGTACCGGCCAAGGACGGCTCGTGGGTGATCCCACCGGAGCGGAACCTCGGCGTACGGATCGTCCTGCGTTCGCCCGCCTAGACAGGCCACCGCTGCGCCGGGGAATGCTCCCCTCAGCGACCCGGTTGGCCCTGGCATGGCTGACGTGGACTTCTTCTGGGACCCGATGTGCCCCTGGGCGTGGATCACGTCCCGGTGGATGGTGGAGGTCCAGGAGCAGCGTGGCCTCGACATCGACTGGCGCTTCATCGCACTGCGGGTGGTCAACGAGGAGAAGGACTACGGGACCGAGTTCCCCGACGGCTACCCCAAGCTGCACGGGCTCGGCCTCGAGCTCCTCCGGGTCGCAGCAGCGGTCAGGGAGCAGCACGGCCGCGAGTGCCTCGGTGAGCTCTACACGGCGATGGGCACCAAGATCCATGTGGACCGTGAGCGCGACGCGCTCATGGAGCCGGCGGGCATCGACGACCTCTTGCGCTCCGTCGGCCTCTCGACCGAGCTGACGAGCGCACGCGAGGACACCGGGGCGCACGACGCAGCGGTCCGGGCTGACACCGCCGTCGCCCTCGAACGGGCCGGCAGGGACGTCGGCACGCCGGTCATCACCTTCGCCCCGCCCGACGGCCCGTCGTTCTTCGGCCCGGTCATCAGCCGCATCCCGCGAGGCCAAGAGGCGCTCGACCTGTGGGATGCAACCGAGCGCATCGCCCACTTCCCCGGCTTCGCCGAGCTCAAGCGCTCGATCAGGGAGCGGCCGCAGGTCGCCTGAGCCAGCGGCTCAGGGAACCGGGCGGAGGCACACCCAGGTGCCCTCGCCGGGCACCGGGCGCACGGTCGTGTCGTCCGGGCACTGCGACTGCCGGTTGGCGACGAGGTCGACCCGGCCCTCGTTGGCGCCGTCGCACGGCACCTCGACCACGCCGATCCCCTGCTGGCTCTGGACGCAACGGCCCACCAGATCGGAGCTCGAGCGCCGTTGGTCCTCGCCCGCGCCACCAGCGAAGGCGGTGAACACGAAGATCATCCCGAGCACCACCAGCGCAGCGACCCAGGGGAGGCTCCTGACGATCGACGCGCTCGGGTCGACGAGACCTTCAGGTCGCTGGTGGTACGGCCTCGGATCGAGATCGATGTCAGGGCCTCCAGCGCGCGCAGCAGCGCTCGACCCGTTCGCGCGGGGAGCCGAGGCCCCGGCCAGACGGGCGTCGTACGCAGCGCGGCTGGTCGGCGCCCGGAGGACCCGCCAGGCCTCGTTGACGTCCTGCATCGCCCGAGCCATGCGGGCCGCGTCGGCGGCCGGGAGACCGGAGGAGCGGTCGGGGTGGAGGAGCCGGGCGCGCTCCAGGTACGCGCGCCGGACCTCGGCGGGGTCGGCGGTCACTGGCACGCCGAGCACGTCGTAGTGCGTGGTGCGGCTCACGTGCCCGCCGGAGAGGTGGGCTCGACCGTCCCGCCGATGCGCCAGTAGGTGCCCGCCCGGCGGTCCAGCAGCTGCTCGTCCACGAGGTGGCGGCGGAGCGAAGCGGTGTCCGCGTGCCACTGCCCCAACATCAGGTTGACCATCGCCTCGCTGTAGCGACGACCCGGCTCGAACTCCTGGGCCAAGAGGTCGAGGATGACGAGCCGCTTCGCTCGCTGCGTCGGGATCCCGGTGAGGCGGCGTCCCTTGACGAAGGCGCGAAGCACGCGCGCCTCCTCCGTCTGCGCACCGTCGTGCTCGTCGGCCGGTGCGGCGGCCTCGGCCGCTGCTCGGGCGCTCGAGCGGAGCTCCTCCTCGGCGAGGCGCCAACCGTGCTCGTCCTCGTCGACGAGGCCACGGTCGGCGAGGCGGCCAAGGGCGGTGACGACCGCCCGCAGCTCGAGGCCGGTCGCGTGGGCCACCTCCTCGGTGGTGATGGCCCCGAGGACCAGCGCAGCCACGACGCGCAGGCGGTCACCGTCGGCGAGGAGGCCGACGACCTCCGCAGCAGGCATGGCCGGGGACGAGGTCGCGTCGGTGGATCGAGCGGGCTCCGCGTGCACCTCAGTACCCGAGGCCGACGTCCACGAGGCCGATCAGCGGCTCGCCGGCACCGAAGCGGCGGACGTTCTCGGTGATGCGGGCGACGAGGTGGGGCCTGGCCATCTCGAGGGTGTTCGCGGTGTGCGGGGTGATGATGCAGCGTGGCTCGGCCCACAGCGGGTGGCCGTCGGGGAGCGGTTCGGGATCGGTGACATCGAGCGCGGCACCGCCGATCGCCTCGGCGGCGAGGGCGACGACGAGGTCGTCGGTGACGACATGGGCTCCACGACCGACGTTGACGAGCCAGGCGTGGGACGCCATGAGCGCCAGGGCGTGGCGATCGATGATGCCGGTCGTCTCGGCCGTCAGCGCGAGCGCGACGACCACCAGGTCGGCAGTGGCCAGCGCCGCGTCGAGCCCGTCGGGGCCCACCACCGTCGTCGCACCGTCGAGCGGGGCTGCGTGGCGTCGGACGACGGTCACCTCGCACCGGAACGGGGCGAGCAGGGCGAGCAGGGCCTCGGTGATGCCACCGCCGCCGAGGACCGTCACCCGTGCACCGAAGAGCGTCCGGCCACCGTGGGCGCCCCAGCTGTCGGCGGCCACCCGGTCCGGCAGCTCTCGGAACCCGGCGAGTGCGAGGGCGAGGGCGTGCTCGGCGACCGGCTCGGCGTAGACCCCTTTCCCGCACGTCCAGGTCCGGTCGCTGCTCAGCAGGTGGAGGTAGGGCTCGACCCCCGCCCACGGCAGCTGGATCCACCGGGCTGCCGGCGCTCGATCGAGGACGGGCTCGAAGCGACCAGCGTCGGGTCCGCCGAACCAGACGAGACCCTCGGCCTGTGCCGGGTCGACGAGCTCGCCGCCGCCGGCTGCAACCGCTTCTGACACCCACGACGGCGCACCCTGGGGAGCGACGGCGATGCGGGGAGGGGCGCTCACCGCATCGACGCTAGCGGTGGCACCTGTGGTCGCCGGGGGCGGGGTTGGTCGGCGGGTCAAGGGTGCGTACCCTCACCGACCGTGCACAGCCGACCCTCCTCCCACCCCACGTTGGAGGAGGGGGAGGACGCGCTGCTCCAGGGTGATCGGGCCCACGCGCCAGGAACCGCTCGCGCCGCGCTCGCCGTGCGCGACTTCCGCGTGGTGTGGGCGGGGTCGTTCCTCTCGAACATCGGCACGTGGATGCAGAACGTCACCCTCGGCGCCTTCGCGTTCCAGCTGACCCGATCACCGTCGTTCGTCAGCCTCATCGTCTTCGCGCAGCTCGGTCCGATGCTGCTCCTCTCGGTCGTCGGCGGCCTCCTCGCCGACAGCGTCGACCGCCGCAGGATCATCGTCTCGGCCCAGACCGGCCAGCTGCTCGGCTCCCTCGCCCTCGCCGGCCTCGTCGTGGGTGGCGACCCCAGCCGCGTCGCGCTGCTCGGGTTCGTCGCGGTCATCGGGGTCGGCAACGCGCTCAACGCCCCCGCCTGGGTCGCGACCATGCCGGACCTGGTGGGTCGCGAGAACCTGGCCGGGGCGATCTCCCTGAACTCGACGCAGATGAACGCCTCACGAGTCGTCGGTCCGGCGATCGGCGGCGCGCTGTACCCGGTGATCGGGCCGGCGGGGGTCTTCGTCGTGAACGCACTCACCTACGTCGCTGCCATCGGGACGGTGCTCGCGGTGCGGATACCCGCCGTCAAGCGCGACCTCACCGGCCCCCAGGGCTGGCGCCGGCTCGCAGGTGGCTTCGCCGTCGCCCGGCGCGACCCGCTCGTCGGCCGGATCCTGCTCGTGCTCGTCACGTTCTCGTTCCTGTGCCTGCCGTTCATCGGCCAGATGCCGACGGTGGCTGCGATCAACCTCGGGATGGACCCCGAGAGCCTGGCCTACGGCCTGCTCTACGCCGCCTTCGGGTTCGGCGCCGTCACGGGGGCCATGTCGATCGGCACGTTCCTCTCCGCCCTGCGCAAGGAGGACGTGGTGCGCTTCGGCTTCGCCGGCTTCGCGCTGACCCTGTTGGCCTTCGGCCTCCTGCGCTCACCGATCCCTGCGTACCCGGTCATCGCCCTCGTCGGCTTCACCTACTTCGCCGCCATGACGGCGCTGAACACCGTCCTGCAGAGCCATCTGCCCGAGGGGGTCAGGGGGAGGGTGATGTCGCTGTGGCTCATGGGCTTCGGCGGCACGGTGCCGCTCGGCCTGCTCCTCGCCGGACCGATCGCCGAGCTGACGTCGATCACCGTGGTGATCTTGTACGGCGCCGTCGTGGCCTTCGCCCTGTTCCTGTTCGCCGATCTCGAGGGCGCTCGTGCCCGAGGTGCGGCCCGGCTCGCAGCGATCACGCCGGCGAACCCCATCAGCTGACCCCTCGACACTCGGGTACCGTCCGATTCGGGCAGCTCGCCCATCAGACCGCAGGGGGACCGATGGCCACGATCGCACACGACCTCGACCTGCCGGAGATCGACACCTTCGGGCTCGACGCCGCCGCCGCCCGGGCGGCGATGGAGGCCGCTCGCGACCAGCACTGGCTGGCGCGCATGCCCCTCGGCTACAGCGTCACCCGCTACGCCGACGTGGTCGCCATCCTGCGAGACAAGCGGTTCCACTCGGCGCTGTCGATGCTCCCCCAGCTCGCAGGCGTCGACGACGCGGCCTTCACGGCGCGACGCCAGCAGTCCATCCTGTCGATGGAGGGTGAGGAGCACGCCCGGCTCCGACGCCTCGTCGCCCCGTCCTTCAGCCCCAAGGCGGCTGACCGGCTGCGCCCCTTCATGCGAGAGGTGGTCGACGGCCTCGTCGACGGCTTCGTGGCTGACGGTCGCTGCGACCTCGTCGCCGACCTCTGCGAGCCGTACCCGATCCCGATCATCTGCGAGCTGCTCGGCGCGCCGAAGCAGGACTGGAAGCTGTTCTCGGCGTGGGCGACCGACATCTTCCGCATCTTCAACGGCGACGTGGCCAACGAGCTGCACCTGATCCAGGCCGCCTCCGACGAGCTCGACGAGTACGTCCGGGCGATGATCGCCGAGCGGCGCTCCTCCCCCGCCGACGACCTGCTGAGCGCCATGATCGCCGCCGAAGAGCAGGGTGACCGCCTGTCGACCGACGAGCTGGTGATGATGTGCCAGGCGGTGCTGATGGCCGGCACCGACACCACGCGCAACCAGCTCGCCTGCACCGTCGCGCTCCTCACCGACCACCCCGACGTGTGGGCCCGCCTCGCCGAGGACCCGTCGATCGCAGCGGGGACCGTCGAAGAGTCGATGCGCCACCTCGGCGCCGTGCGGGGCACCGCTCGCTTCGCCAGCGAGGACATCGAGTACCGCGACGTCGTGTTCCCAGCAGGCACGCTCATCGCCACGAGCTTGGCCCTCGCCAACCTCGACCCCGACGTCTACCAGGAGCCCGGGGCGTTCGACGTCGAGCGCGACCACCCGAAGCAGCAGCTCACCTTCGGCTCGGGCATCCACTTCTGCCTCGGTGCCGCGCTGGCGCGCGCCGAGCTGCAGGAGGCGCTCCCCCTCCTCGCCCAGCGCATGCCTGCACTGCACCTCGACGGCCCGATCGAGTGGAAGCCCCAGACGGTCGGCATCTGGGGGCCTGCAACGCTGCCGCTGCGCTTCGGCCCCGCCACCTGAGCGACGTCAGGCCCACGTCACAGCGCAGACGGCGATCGGCTCGTCGAGACCCTTGGCGCGCACATCCCTCGACGGCCCGAACGCCACCCCCCGGAGCGGTCCGACGGTGTCGCAGAGGTGGGCCGTCGCCAGCACCGAGCCGCCCGAAGCCTCGTCGGCGACCCGCGCCGCGACGTTCACGTCGTGGCCGATGAGGTCGTCACCGGCCGTCACCGCCTCGCCGCAGTGCACGCC
>JBBSLC010000132.1:0-7786 GCA_038255685.1 Acidimicrobiales bacterium
CACGACCCGCAAGCGACTCGCCATCGCCAGCGAGGAAGCGCTCTGCGGGCTGCGGGTGCGGGCCTTCTCCCACGTCCACCGGTTGAGCATCGCCCACCAGTCCGACGAGCACCGTGGCGCCCTCGTGTCCCGGGTGACGTCGGACGTCGAGACGTTGTCGACCTTCTTCCAGTGGGGCGGCGTGGCCTGGCTCGTGAACGGGGCGGTGATGATCGCGACCGTCGTCACCATGGCGGTCTACGACCTGCGCCTCGCGGCGGTGGCCGTCACCGTGGTGCTGCCGCTCACGCTCGTGCTGAAGTTCCTCCAGAGGCGGCTCATCGCCGCGTACGACCTCGTCCGCACCCGGGTCGGCGAGCTGCTCACGGTGGTGTCGGAGACCGTGCAGGGCGCTGCGGTGGTGCGGGGCTACGGGATCGAGGACCGCACGAACGAGCGCACCTTCGGTGCCATCGACCGGTGGCGCAAGGCGAACATCCGGGCCGGCGTGATCGGGGCGTTCCTGTTCCCCTCTGGCGAGATCTTCTCTGCGCTCACCGTCGCCGGTGTGATCGTCGCCGGCGTCACCCTCGGCCCTGACGCCGGGCTCACCGCCGGTGAGGTCGTCGCCTTCATCTTCCTCGTGAACCTGTTCCTCGAGCCGGTGGCGGAGTTCACCGAGATCCTCGACCAGACACAGACCGCGGTGGCCGGCTGGCGCAAGGTCCTCGACCTGCTCGACATCCCCATCGAGGTCGTCGACCCCGTCCCCGGCGTCACCTTGGATCCCGTCGCACCGGGGATCGTGGTCTCGGGCGTGTCCTACGCCTACCGGCCCGGCGGGGCGCGCGTGCTCGAAGACGTGAGCTTCACGATCCCCGCCCGGGGCCGGGTGGCGCTCGTCGGGGCGACGGGCTCGGGGAAGACCACCCTGGCGAAGCTCCTCACACGCCTGGCCGACCCGGTCGAGGGCAGCATCGCCGTCGACGGGGTCGACCTCCGCGAGGTGGCCCCGGCGTCCCTGCGGTCACGGTTGGTGATGGTGCCCCAGGACGGCTTCTTGTTCGACACCACCGTTGCCGGCAACGTCCGGTTCGGTCGACCCGACGCGACCGACGACGACATCCGCCTCGCCTTCGTCGAGCTCGGCATCGAGGCGTGGGTCGACGGCCTCCCCCACGGCATGGACACCCGGGTCGGCCAGCGGGGCGAGCACCTGTCGGTCGGGGAGCGCCAGCTCGTCGCCCTCGCCCGGGCCTACGTGGCCAACCCGACGTGCCTCATCCTCGACGAGGCGACCTCGTCGGTGGACCCGGCGACGGAGACCCGGCTCACCCGTGCGCTCCAGAGCCTGAGCGAGGGCCGCACGTCGATCACCATCGCCCATCGCCTCGCCACCGCCGAGCAGGCCGACGTCATCCTGGTCATGGACCACGGCCGCCTCGTCGAGGAGGGCAGCCACGCCGAGCTGGTCGGCGCAGGCGGCGTCTACGCCGGCCTCCACGCCTCCTGGCTCGACGTCACCGCGACCACCGGCAGCGCTGCGAGCTGAGCGACGCCGTCAGCGGCTCGAGCTCTTCTTGTCCTTCTTCGCCTCGCGCTTCTCCTTGAGGGACTTGCCCGGCTTCTTGCCGGCGGGCTTCTGCGGGGACTTCTCAGGCATGTGCTGCTCCAGATCCTCGTTGACGCCTGCCACCGTAGGCACGGTCGCGCCGGCGCGGCGCGCACTCGTGATCCTGCGGCCGCCTCAGACCGCGTCGAGGAAGGTGAGGGTGGCGTCGATGAAGCCGAAGTCCTTGGGCGTGCCGAAGTGGTCGACGTTGCGGAGGACCTTCAGCCGAGCGTCGGGGAGCGCGTCGACGAGGCGGTCCGCTGGCCAGACGAAGTCCTTGTCGCCGATGACCACGAGCACCGGGCAGGTGATGCGACCGAGCTCGTCGTCGGTCATGGGCCGGTCGGGGCGCCGGAGGCACGCAGCGAGCGCCTTCGGATCGTTGCCCGAGCCCTTGGCGAACTGGACGAAGAGGCTCCCGAGCCCGCCGGCACCGCCCTCGCCCGTCTCGATCGCCCTGGCCACCGGCTCGGGGTCGTGGTCCTCGCGGAACAGGTTGGCGCCCACCCCGGCGACGACGATGCGGGCGAAGCGCTCGGGGGTGCGAGCGGCGATGCCGAGCAGGATGCGCGCACCCATGCTGAAGCCGACGGCGTCGACCGTGCCCGCGTCGGGCAGCACATCCTCGACCCGGGACTCCATGTCGGCGTAGGCCGCCGGGTCGTGTGGCGTCGGAGCGCTGCCGTGGCCGAGGAGGTCGAGGGGGAGGGCATCGCGTCCGGCGTCGGCGAGCAGGTCGACGATGCCCGGAGCACGCCAGTTGTGCTCGAAGGACGAGGCGAAGCCGTGGACGAGGAGGACCGGGTCTGCCACGGGCGGCACCCTATCGCCGGGTCGCAAGGGGACGGGGCGGGCGCTGGCATGCTGTGGCCGTGCTGCGCCGTCGAGCCCTCTTCGTCCCGCTGCTCATCGTGGTGTCGCTCCTGGCGTCGACCGGCGGGGCGAGCGCAGCCGAGGGAGGGGATGTGCTGCCCTACGGCGGCGCTGTCGACCTCGGCTCCACCGAGGGCCAGACGCTCGCCACGCGCATCGTGGGCATCGCCCCGACGTCATCGGGGGCTGGGTACTGGCAGGTCTCTGGTGAGGGCGGGATCTTCTCCTTTGGCGATGCCCGCTTCTTGGGGTCGACGGGTGGTCAGCGCCTGAACCGGCCGATCGTGGGGATGGCGGCGACCGCCTCGGGTGACGGGTACTGGCTGGTGGCTGACGACGGCGGGATCTTCTCCTTCGGCGACGCCGCCTTCCTGGGGTCGACGGGTGGTCAGCGTCTCGTCGACCCCATCGTCGCCATGGCTCCGAGCCCCGGCGAGGAGCCCGGGTACTGGCTCGTGGCTGCCGACGGCGGGCTGTTCACCTTCGGTGCTGCGCCGTTCGCCGGCTCCGCCGCCCAGACCTGCAAGATCGGACCGGTGGTCGGCATCGCCGCCCGGCCAGGTGAGGGCTACTGGCTCGCCACCTCCGAGGTGGTGCCCACGCCGACCGGTGCCGGCGCGCACCCCCTCACCGTCCTGTCGCTGCTCTCCGGCGACCTCGCCACCGAGCTGCGGCACCGCCAGGCGTGCCAGGGGCGTGCCGCCGCCAGCGCCGGGCGCCTCTCGCTCCCGCTCAGAGAAGGGATCCGCACGACGGCCTACGGCCCTCGCACCCATCCCATCTACGGCATCCCCCAGCTGCACACCGGGATCGACCTGGCGAGGGGCGACGGGATCACGCGGGCTGCAGCCGACGGGTTCGTGGTCAAGGTCCGAGACCTCCACGGCTACGGGATCACCACCATCGTCGACCACGGCGACGGACTGTCGACCCTGGTCGCCCACCAGCGCACGACGTCGGTCGTCGTCGGGCAGCGGGTCACTCGTGGCCAGGCCATCGGTCAGATGGGCTCCACGGGCTTCTCCACCGGTCCCCACGTCCACTTCGAGGTCCGGGTGCACGGCGTGGCCACCAACCCCGACCCGTGGCTGTGAGGCTCGTTGACGTCGAGGCTGACGCGACCCACGACCTGCGTCGTCGTGTGCTGCGTGACGGGCGCGCCGATGCCGAGGTCCGCTACGCCGAGGACGAGCTGTCCGACGCCTTCCACCTCGCCGCCCTCGACGACGGAGACCGGATCGTGGCGGTGTCCACCTGGGCGCCGGTGCCGACCGAGCGACGGCCCGGTGCAGTGGCGTGGCGCTTGCGGGGCATGGCGGTCGATCCTGGCCTCCACGGCATCGGGATCGGCTCGCTCGTCCTCGCAGCAGCGATCGAGCGGCTCCGGGCTGTCGGCGCCACCGTCGTCTGGGCAGACGGCCGGGACACCGCCCTCGCGTTCTACGAGCGCCACGGCTGGGCGGTCGAGGGCGAGGGCTACCTGAGCGGCCCCGAGATCCCTCACCACACGGTCGTCCTCGACCTCGTCCCTACAGGTCCCTGATCGAGCGCAGGGCGACGCTCGGCCCGCGCTTGGGCGCCTGGATGCCGGCGCACCCGAGCAGGCGGACGACCCGGGCTCGGTGACCCGCCCACGGTTCGAGCAGCTCGAGCAAGCGATCTGCGAGGGTGCGTCGGAGGTCGAGGGGGCCGAGGACCGGTTCGCAGCGCACGGCGTCGGGGAGCATCGGACCGAGGCTACGAGCCGATACCGGAGCGATCTCGGCACGTCGGGCACCGGGCCCTGACGACAGACGTGCCGAGATCCAGTGGTTCAGTCGCCGTCGCTGGGACGCCTGAGGCGCTTCGTCTCGCTGCGGCGGCGCTTCGACTCGATGCGGCGGCGTTGGGAGCCCCGGGTCGGCCGAGTCGCGACCCGTGGGGCCTCGACGTGGAGGCCGACTCGCAGGCGCCCGGCGAGGCGCTCGAGCGCGAGCGCACGGTTGCGGACCTGGGACCGCTCGTCGGCGGCCACGGCGACCACCTCGGGCCCGAGCCGCTCCAGGAGGCGGGCTCGCTGGTACGGGCGAAGTGAGGGGGAGCCTGCCACGTCGAAGATCGCCTCGACCCGGGTGTCAGAGGTGTTCGCGTGCTGACCGCCCGGCCCGCCGCTCCGGCTGAACCTGAAGCTGACCTCGCCGAGAGGGATCGTGAGGGACCGGTTGACCACGAGGTCGTCGTCTCCGGCCATGGGACGACGGTACCCAAGGCCTCCCGCTGGGGTAGACGCTGGCGATGCAGACCAGACAGATCGCAGGGATGCCCGTCAGCGCCATCGGACTCGGAGGGATGCCCATGTCGCTGGAGGACCGACCGCCCGACGAGCAGGGCATCCGGACCATCCACGCCGCGCTCGATGCCGGGGTCACCTTCATCGACACCGCTGACGCCTACTGCCAGGGAGGCGACGACACAGGCCACAACGAGCGCCTCATCGCCAAGGCCCTCGCCACCTGGTCAGGCGACGCCGACTCGATCCTCGTCGCCACCAAGGGCGGGCACCACCGGACCACCGACGGCGAGTGGAAGCAGAACGGCGACCCCGCCTACCTCAAGCAGGCGTGCGAGGCGAGCCTCGAGGCACTCGGCGTGGAGGCCATCGGGCTCTACCAGTTCCACCGGCCTGATCCCGACGTGCCCTACGCCGAGTCGATGGGTGCGCTGGCCGAGCTCCTCGACGAGGGGAAGATCCGTCTCGCCGGCACCTCCAACAACGGGGTCGACCAGATCAGGGAGGCGGCGTCGATCGTGCCGCTGGCCAGCGTGCAGAACCAGTTCTCCCCGAAGTTCCGGTCCTCTGAGAGCGAGCTGCGGCTCTGCGAAGAGCTCGGCATCGCCTTCCTGCCGTGGAGCCCGCTCGGCGGGATGGGTCGGGCTGCGAAGCTCGGTGAGCGCTTCGCTCCCTTCGCCGAGGTGGGCGAGGCCCACGGGGTGTCACCCCAGCAGGTCGCCCTCGCCTGGGAGCTGGCCAAGTCGCCGGTGGTGATCCCGATCCCCGGCGCCAGCCGTCCGGAGACGATCCTCGACAGCGTGCAGGCCGCAGACCTCGAGCTCAGCTCCGACGAGCTCGCCCAGCTCGACGCCGTCTGAGCGGGTGGGGTGGGGTCCACCGGGGACGTCAGCACGGCGTGGCAACGTGGTGGGGTGACCGACGCACCGACCGCGACCAGCGCCGGGTTGCTCGAGTTCGCCTGCCCGCGCTGCGAGGCAGTGGTGGCGGAGGGCTACTACGGCCCGTGCCGGAGCTGTCGGGACGACCTCGCTGCCTCGCTCGGCGGTCCGGCACGAGACGTCGAGGTGGCGGCCTACGAGCCGAAGATGAACGTCACCCCGAACAACGTGGCCTCCAAGGAGTAGGGCAGGGGACTGGTCAGCTCGGGGGCGGGGGCGGGGGAGCAGGGTCGGTCCAGCCACCGGTCACGGCCTGGCGAGCGGCTGTCCGCACGACGACGGTCCCTGCGGCGCGGTCGTGCCAGCCCTGGCGGGTCGGGCTCCACACCGCCGACAGGTACACGAGCAGCCCGATGAGCGGGCCGACCCCTGGCACGAGCGACGGGACCGACGGGACCAGGTAGCGGATGCTCGCCCCTCCGAGGGCGGGCGGGTGGCCGGATGCCACGTCGACGACCTGGATCCGCAGCAGCCGCTTGCCGATCGTCTGGCCGCTCATGGCGATGAAGCCGATCTCGTAGAGCGCAGCGAGCAACGCCGTGCTCGCGACAGCCCAGAACGGGAGGTCGACCCCGCCGGCCTCGACGTCGCCGACGGCGACGACGAGCGCGACGCTCGGGACGGCGAGCAGGAGGCCGTCGACCAGGCGAGCCCAGAACCGGGTGCTCAGGTTCGCCCGCCAGTCGATGCCCGTGGGGAGGGGCGCGTGTTCCACGAGCGAGGACCCTAGGCGGCGGCCAGGGCCTCGAGGCGCCGGATCCGGACGATCTCCACCGTGCGGAAGCTGGCGAGGCGGGTGCTCCAGCCGTCGACGACCCGCCGGCCAGGCTCGGTCCGGAAGAACGTGGTGAGCGGTCCCTCCTGCTGGTAGGTGTCGGCACCGGGGACCACCTCGGTGCTGCCGTCGCTGACCGTGACCTCGTAGCCCATGGCGCCAGTGTGCGCCCCCTGCCCTGTGGGGACCCAGAGGTGCAAGCCTGTGACTTGTCGCGCCCTCCACAGGCCGCCCGTCCACAGGCGACCACGTGCGTTGAGGCAGCGCTCAGCCGTCGAGCGTCATCCGTCGCCGTGCCCAGCCGACGGCGACGTCTGCGACGAGGAGCACGATGGCGATCGAGGAGAGCGTGTGGGCGAGGTCGAAGAAGCCGGGCCAGCCGAAGTCGGGGGCGTAGCCGTTGCGGAGCTGCTTGAGCACGACGTAGGCGGCACTGGCGCCGACGAGCCCGACCGCTCCTCCCGTGACGAGCAGCCGCCCGGGCCGCCAGATGAGCGCGGCGAGGGTGGCGAGGGCGACGACCGGCCCGACCCAGGGGCGGACGAGGGCGACGCCGAGCAGACCGATGCCGACGGTGATCGCGGCGACGGTCGCTGCCGGTGGGGTGGCGCCGACCGTGCGCCACGGCACCACGAGCTGCGGTCGCAGCAGGCCGAGGCCGACCCAGGAGCGGGCGACCGGCGAGCGCCGTCCGACGAGGACGAGGACGAGGCACGCCAGCGCGGCCAGGCTGGACAGCGCCAGCCCAGCCCACACCGTGCGCTGGGGCGCCCAGTCGAGCGACACCGCGAGGGTGGTGAGGTCACCGGGCTCGACGAGCCATCCGTTCGCGTGCCCGTCGACGAGGGTCGGGGGTCCGAGGTCGCCGAGGCCGTCGGCCGACGCCTGCCATCCGAGGTTGTGGCTCTGGCCGAGCACGAGCCAGAACGGACCGGCGACGTCGTCGACGGCGAGCTCGAGCGACGTGCGCCCCTGGCCCTCGACCGTCACGACGGGTGCTGCGTCGCGTCGTCCGTCCCCTCCGGTGCCGGGGGTCGTCAGCACGAGCTGGTCGAGGTCGAACCCGCTGCTGCGCCCGTCGGTGGCCCTCACGACGTGCTCACCGCGACTGAGCTCGAACGCAGCCCCGCATCCCAGGATCGTCAACGGCGCGGAACCGGCGGTGGGCGAGAGCGGACCTCGGATGCGCACGGCGACGGGCCGGTCGTCGACCTCGAGGAGGTCGTCTCGACACCCGGTGTCGATCGTCTCCGACGCACGCTCGACCTCGACGGGCAGGCCGACCTCGGCGATGGCGACCGGCAGGGTCTGCGGGTCGCTCGTGTAGGAGTCGGTCG
>JBBSLC010000133.1:0-7675 GCA_038255685.1 Acidimicrobiales bacterium
ACCTCCCGGAGGGCCAGGGTGGGCCGTCGGCCTGAGGCGGACCGTCGGCCTGAGGCGGACCGTCGGCCTGAGGCCGACCGTCGGCCTGAGGGTCAGACCTGGCAGGACCCGCAGTGGTAGGTGTGCTTGGACCCGTACCTGCTCTTGACGACGAGCTGGCGACAGCGGCGGCAGGGCTGGCCGTCACGCCCGACGACCTTGAGCTCGTTGCCGAAGCCTCCCGGCTTGCCGAAGTAGTCCACGTAGGCGTCGCCGGGCTGGGACACGCCCCGGTACTTCACGCCGTCGTGGAGGGTCTCGAGCAGCGCCCGGTGCAGGCGGCGCACGTCCTGGGTCGTCAGGCTCGATGCCTCCCGGTCGTAGCGCAGCCCTGCTGCCCAGAGGACCTCGTCTGAGTAGACCGTCCCGATCCCAGCGATGAACTTCGAGTCCATCAGCAGCTGCTTGAGCTTGGTCTTCTCGCGGTTGAGGGCGGCGCCGAAGGTGTTCCAGCTGATCACGTCCTCGAGCGGGTCGAAGCCCATCGCCGACAGCTCGGGCAGCTCGGCATCGAGGTCCTCGGCGCTGGTCACGAACGCCTCACCGGTCGCCTTGGCGTCGACGAAGCGGAGCTGGCCACCGACGGTGAACGTGAGCACGATCTGGGTCGCAGGATCGGTGGCGTCCTTCGCCGCCGCCTTCACGATCTGGCTGGTCGTGCCCATGTTGAGGGCGAGCACGTCCTCGCCGAGGCGCAGCAGCAGCCACATCCCCTTGCGGCTGACCCCGTCGACCTTGAAGCCCTCGAGGCGCGCCTGGAAGGGCTTCTTGGACTTGTGGCGGGGGATGACCTTGGTCCCGAGCACCTCGACGGACTTGATCTTCTTGCCGACGACCTCCTTCTCGAGGTCGCGACGCAGCGTCTCGATCTCCGGCAGCTCAGGCATCAGTGGTGTCCCCGTCGTTCGTCGTCGTCGCCGCGTCACCCGGCTGGGCGTCGCGCAGGTTCTGCCAGGCATCCCTGGCTGCCGCCTGTTCTGCCTGCTTCTTGGATCGGCCCTCGCCACGGCCCCGGTAGGTGCCGCCGATGGACACCGAGGCGACGAAGCGCTTGGCGTGGTCGGGGCCCTCGTCGGCGACGTCGTAGCCGGGAAGGCCGTCGAAGCGGCGCGCTGCCAGCTCCTGCAGGCGGGTCTTGTAGTCCTGGCCGCCGGGACCGAGCGCCGCCTCCGCGATGCGCGAGCCGAGCAGCTCGAGCACGAGGTCGGCCGCCGCCACCCAACCCCCGTCGAGGTAGGTGGCACCGATGACGGCCTCGAGTGCGTCAGCGAGGATGGACGGCTTCTCCCGCCCGCCGCTCTGCGCCTCGCCCTTGCCGAGGAGGATGGCCTCGCCCAGCTCGAGCTCAGCCGCGACCTCGGCGAGGGCGGCGGCGCTCACCACCGTCGCCCTGACCTTCGCCAGCTCGCCCTCGGGCAGGTGGGGGTAGGTGCGGAAGATGTGGTCGGTGACCACGAGGCCGAGGACGGCGTCGCCGAGGAACTCGAGCCGCTCGTTGGACGGCATCCCCTGCGTCTCGGCGCACCACGACCGGTGGGCCAGGGCGCGGGCGAGCAGCTCGTCGTCGTCGAAGCGACGGTGCAGGCGCACCGTGAGCGCCTCGAGCTCGGGGGCGAGGGCCAGGGCTGCGCTCAGGACAGGCGTGCGCAGACGTAGTCGACGGCGTCTCGCACCGTCTTCAGATCCTCGAGGTCGTCGTCCTCGATGCGGAACCCCTCCACCTGATCGCTCATGGCCTCTTCGATCGCCTCGACCAGCTCGATCAGCGCGAGGCTGTCCGCCTCGAGGTCGTCGGTGAAGGACTGGCCCTCCGAGATCGTCGAGGCCTCGATCTCCAAGATGTCGGCGAGTCGGTCGCGGATGATCTCGAAGACCGCACTGCGGTCCATCGGGGCGGTCTCGGCAGGCACCGGGGCTCCTCGTGTCGGGTCGTGTCGTGGTCGGCCAGGCCGACGTCTGTGGGCGGCGCCGGGGACCGGGGCATGCCGCACGAAGGTCGTTGGGGTCGTCGGAGGGTACACCACCCCCGCTTTGTGCGCTTGTGAAGCACCGGGGCTGCGGCGCGCTCGCCGGCCTCAGGCTGCGATGGCGGCGGCGATGGCCGCCACCAGGTCGGCCTCGACCATCTCCCGGGCGACACCGAGAGCGTTCACCACCGCACGTTCAGAGCTCGATCCGTGGCTGATGATGCACACACCGTCGACGCCGAGGAGCATGGCACCCCCGTAGGTGTCGGGGTCGAGCTCGGCCACGAGCGGCTCGAGGGCGGGCCAGATCACCTCGAAGGCAGCCGCTCGCTCGGGCGTCGACGCTGCCGCTTCCAGGATCTTGCCCTGGATGAAGCGCATCCCCCCCTCGAGGGTCTTGAGCACCACGTTGCCGGTGAAGCCGTCGGTCACGACCACGTCGACGTCGTCGCTCATGACGTCGCGACCCTCGACGTTGCCGATGAAGCGGATGCCGGGCGCGGCGCGGAGGAGGCCGTGTGCCTCCTTGACCAGGGCGTTGCCCTTGGTGTCCTCCTCGCCGATGGACAGCAGCCCGACGCGCGGGGACGCCACGCCGAACCGGGACCGGGCGAAGACCGAGCCCATCTGGGCGAACTGCACGAGCCACTCCGGCTGGCAGTCGGCGTTGGCGCCGGCGTCGAGCAGCACGGTCGGCGTGGTCCCGGGCACGGGGATCGGGGTCGCGATCGCCGGGCGCTTCACGCCCTTGATCCGACCCATCCGCAGCAGCGCTGACGCCATGGTGGCGCCGGTGTTGCCGGCACTGACCATCGCCCCGGCACGACCGTCCCTGACGGCCTCGGCGGCGCGGACGAGCGACGAGTCCTTCTTCGTGCGCACCGACGAGCCAGGGTCGTCGTGCATGCCGATGACCTCAGCGCAGGCGAGGACGGGCAGGTCGCCCCCACCGGCTGCAGCGATGGCGTCGGGCTGGCCGACGAGGAGCACCTCGACGCCGAGCTCGGCGACCGCCCGACGAGCGCCGGCCACGATCGCCCCGGGTGCCGCATCGCCGCCCATGGCATCGAGGGCCAGCGGCAGGGTCATGCGCAGCTCAGTCGACTTCGATGGCCTGACGGCCGGCGTACCAGCCGCACGAGGGGCACACGACGTGGGGGAGCTTCGCCGAGGAGCACTGCGGGCACACGCTGCGTGGCGGGGCGTCGAGCGTCCACGCCGATGCCCGGCGGCTGCGGCTCTTGGCCTTGCTCGTCTTCTTCTTGGGGACGGCCATGGCCGGCTTCTCCTGCGATCGTGAGGGGTGGTGCGACACTCGGGCCCCGAAGGGGGCGGCCGAGCAGGCGACCGGGAGAGGCTACCGGGTGCCGCCCGGAGGGCGAAACCGAGCGGCTACTCGTCGAAGGTGAGGCCCTCGAGCCCCGACCAGCGGGGGTCGGCGGCAGGCGGGGCGCAGTCGCAGCTGACCTCGTTGCGGTCCACGCCACAGGTGGGGCACAGCCCGGCGCAGTCCTCGCGGCACAGCGGTGCGAGCGGGAGCTCGAGCAGGATCGCCTCCCGTGCCACGGGTTCGAGGTCGATCGTGACCCCGTCGAGCAGCAGGGTCTCGCCCTCCTTGGGCTCCGCCTCGAAGACCTCGAGCACGTCGCTGCGCAGCGTGCCGGCGACGGTCCGCAAGCAGCGCCGACACTGCCCCTCCCAGGGGGCGATCACCACGCCTCGGACCACGACACCTTCGTTGAGCGACTCGACCTTCGCCTCGACGCGGACCGTCGAGTCGCCCGGCATGCGGGTGTCGACCACCTCGAGCTGCTCGAGCGGTCCCTCCACGACCTCGTCCCCCGCCGTGCCCGAGCGACGGAGGAGTCCGGCGACGTCGACGAGGAAGGGACGCCGGGGCGCGCCCACGGCTAGGAGTCCTGATCGAAGAAGTCGGCCTCCGACGCAGCCGAGACGTTGTCGTCGCCGACCACGGCGCTCACCACCGGCACCTCGCCCGACATCGCTGCGGTCCCCTGCAGCCGGGAGCGACCGGCCTGCACCGTCTTGGTGGTCCGGTCGAGCACGATCTCGAACTGCGCGAGCTTCTGATCGCAGTAGTCCTCGGCTTCGTGGCGGAGGCGACGTGACTCGGCCTCGGCCTCCTCCACGGTGCGACGAGCGGTGTGCTGTGCAGCGCGGACGACCTCGGTCCGCTGCACCATGCGCTCGGCCTGGACGCGCGCCTGGTCGAGGATGTCGTCGCCCTGGCGCTGCACCTTGGCGAGGAACTCGTCTCGCTCGCGCAGCAGCCAGCGTGCCTGGCGGAGCTCCTCGGGCAGGCGCTCGCTGGCCTCGTCGACGAGCTCGAGGACCTCGTCCCGGTTGATCATCACCGACGCGGAGAGCGGCATGGGACGGGCGTTGCCGACCAGGTCTGCCACCCGTCGCAGGAGGGTCTCGACGTCGGTGGCCCCGAGGCCAGCCGTCGCGAACGCATCGTCGTCTCTGATCGTCACTGGCCGAACTTCTCCTTGAGGCTGCGAGCGACGGCGTCGGAGACCATGGCGCTCACGTCACCACCGAACTTTGCGATGTCCCTGATGAACTTCGAGGCGAGGTACGAGTGCGCTGACGCCGAGGGCAAGAAGAGGGTGTGGACACCGGAGATGGTCAGGTTCGTCTGCGCCTGGGCCATCTCGTTCTCGAAGTCCACGACCGCACGCAGCCCCTTGATGATGAAGTCGGCTCCGACGTCCTTGGCCACGTCGACCACGAGCTTCGACATGGAGATCACCTCGACGTTGTCGAGGTGGGCGAGCGTCTCACGGATGAGCGCCTGGCGCTCCTCGAGCGTGAAGAGCATCCCCGACTTCTGCGGGTTGCGGATGGCGGCGACGACGACTCGGTCGAAGAGGTACGACGCCGTCTCGACGAGCTCTTGGTGTCCGTTGTGGAAGGGGTCGAATGACCCGGGATAGAGGACGGTCGCCACAGAGGGTCTCCTCGTCGGGGGGTGCCGGTTCAACGGCTCGCTACGAGGGTGACCACGGTAGTGCCGTAGCGCCTCACCCGGAGAATCTCCCACCGCTCGTGGATCCCAACCTCGCGGTCGGACTCGAGCACCGCGACCTCGGCGTCGAGGACGCCGAGCAGCCCCCCCCACCCTGCGTCGTCGAGGGCGTAGGGGGGGTCGAGGACGGCAAGGCCGACGGGGCGCGCGCCGCCGGCGAGGTGGCGCACCACATCTGATCGGATCACCGCAGACCGGTCCTCGAAGCCGGTGGCGCCGACGTTGGCTCGGATGGCGGTGACGGCGCGTGCGTCGCTGTCGACGAACGTGGCCGACGCGGCGCCCCGCGACAGCGCCTCGATCCCCATCGCACCCGAGCCCGCGAACAGATCGAGGACGACGGCACCCTCGATGGCGTCGAGGCTCGTGAGCGCGTTGAAGGTCGCCTCGCGCACCCGGTCCGAGGTGGGTCGCGTCGCCGTCCCCTCGGGTGCCACGAGGCGCCGCCCCCGAGCCGACCCAGCCACGACCCGCATCGCCGGACCGTACTGCGAGCCGGTCGTGGGAGCGACGGCGGCAGCCTCCTGTCGGTGGTGCATCCCGGCCCCCGGCAGCGTGCACCGACAGAACGAGCGAGCCCCGTAGCGTCGGAGCATGGTGAGCACCGAGCTCGTGGCCGACGGCCTGGTCCGCATCGTGCGGATCGGGCGGCCCGAGCGACGGAACGCCATCGACTCCGAGGCCGCCACCGCGCTGCACGACGCGTTCCTCGCCTTCGAGGCGGCCGACGACGAGCGGGTGGCGGTGCTCACCGGCGACGAGGCCGCCTTCTGCGCCGGCGCCGACCTGAAGGACCTGCCGCGCCTGCGCCCGTCAGGACCCCTCGGGCCGACCCGCCTGCAGCTGTCGAAGCCGGTCATCGCTGCGGTCGAGGGGTGGTGCGTCGCCGGTGGCCTCGAGCTCGCGGCGTGGTGCGACCTGCGCGTCGCAGGGCGGTCGGCCCGCTTCGGCTGCCTGGAGCGGCGGTGGGGGGTCCCACTGATCGACGGCGGCACCCAACGCCTCCCACGCATCGTCGGGCTCGGTCGGGCCCTCGACCTCATCCTCACCGGTCGCGAGGTGGGGACGACCGAGGCCGAGGCGATGGGCCTCGTGAACCGGGTCGTCGACGACGGCGACGCCCTCGACGCCGCGGTCGCACTCGCGACCCAGATCGCCGCCTTCCCCCAGCTGTGCGTGGTCTCGGACCGGTCGTGCGCCTACGAAGGGCTCGGCACGCCCCTTGCCGACGGCCTCGCCCTGGAGGACGCACGCGGGCGGGAGGTCATCGCCGCCCCCGGCTTCGCCGACGGCGTGGCCCGCTTCACCGCCGGTCAGGCACAGCGGAGGACGGGACCGTGAGCGAGTGCAGCGAGCGTGGCCCGAGCGGCCCGGCCGCAGGCCGAGAGCGGACGCGGTGAGCGACCCCTTCGACCAGCGCCACTCCGGCCTCGAGCCCGAGGCGGAGATCGACTGCATCGACTGCGGTGGACCCTGCCGCCTCACCTCCCACCCGCCCGAGATGGGCTGGCAGCCCGGTGACCTCGCCACCTACCGCTGCCGTGACTGCCACGACCGCTGGGACCTCCTGCTGCCCGGCGGGCCAGACGAGCGAGGCGACTGAGGCGAAGCGCTGGGTGTCGACGACGTCGACCCGGCGCCGCCTCAGGACTTGAGCAGGTACTCGGTCCGCTCGGCGTCAGCGGTGCCCTCGTCGCCGCCGAGGAGGAGGTCGACCTCGTCGGCGAGCAGGGGGTGGGCGTCGAGGCCACCCGGGCCGTCGACGAGCTCGAAGGCGACCTCCCGCGCCTTCTCGACCCACGGGCGGTCCCGGCGCAGCGAGGCGAGGCGCAGGTCGTTCCGGCCCTTCTGGCGGCTGCTCATGAGCGTGCCCTCGCCACGCATGTTGAGGTCGACCTCCGCGAGGGCGAAGCCGTCGTTGGACGCCACGAGCGCCTGCAGCCGCTCCGCACCCTCGGTCGGCGCCCCCTCGTCGTCCTCGCACGCGCCGAGCAGGTAGCAGGCCGACGCCGCGCTCCCCCGCCCGACCCGGCCCCGCAGCTGGTGCAGCTGGGCGATGCCGAACCGGTCGGCATCGAGGATGACCATCACCGTGGCGTTTGGGACGTCGACGCCGACCTCGATGACGGTGGTGGCGACGAGGACGTCGACGTCCCCGGTACGGAAGGCGGCCATCACCTGCTCCTTGTCCCTGGCGTGCACCCGGCCGTGGAGCAACCCGAGGCGCAAGCCGTGCAGCTCGCCGCCACCGAGCTCGTCGAACGTCTCGGTGGCCGACGCCACCTCGAGCTTGTCCGAGCCCTCGACGAGGGGGCACACGACGTAGGCCTGGCGTCCGGCTGCCACCTCGGCGCGGACGTGGGCCCACGCCTCGGCCTCGAGCAACGGACCCTTCGCCCACACCGTTCGGATCTTGGTGCGACCAGCGGGCAGCTCGTCGAGGACGCTCACGTCGAGGTCGCCGTAGACGGTCATGGCCGCTGTGCGGGGAATCGGGGTGGCCGTCATGACCAGGACGTCTGGCACCGGTCCCGACTTGTCCCGCAGCGCCGCCCGCTGCTCGACCCCGAAGCGGTGCTGCTCGTCGATGACGGCGACCCCGAGGCTGGCGAACGCC
>JBBSLC010000134.1:0-7639 GCA_038255685.1 Acidimicrobiales bacterium
AGAGCACCACCGGCCGGGTCTCGTCGACCGCTCGGAGGGAGTCAAGGTCGGGCATCGAGCGCCTCCTGGAGCGATGGTTCGGGGTCGGGGAAGAGGATCCGTGCTGTGCCCACGGCCAGGCCGACGGCGATGAGCTGGGCGACGATGAACAGCGGTGCGGAGGCCGGCCGGATGCCCGCGAAGCTGTCCGAGAGGGTGCGAGCGACCGTGACCGCAGGGTTGGCAAAGCTCGTCGACGACGTGAACCAGTACGCAGCGCCGATGTAGCCAGCAACGGCGATCGGCACCGCCGCCATCCGTCCGGAGCGGACCACGCCGAAGATGACGGTCAGGAGACCGAAGGTGGCGACGACCTCGGACAGGGCGAGCGCGAACGAGGTCCTGTCCTTCGTCGCCAGCTCGATGGCCGGCAGCTCGAACATGAGGTTGGCGACGATGGCCCCCAAGCACCCCCCGACGACCTGCGCGGCGGCGTAGGCCGCGGCGGTCGCCGTGTCGATCTTGCCGGTGAGGCGCTCGGCGAGGGTCACCGCCGGGTTGAGGTGGGCGCCGGAGACGGGGCCGAAGGTCAAGATCAGCGCTGCGAGGGCGAGGACGGTCGCCGTCGAGTTCTCCAAGAGCTGGAGGCCGACGTCGTCGGGTGACAAGGCCTCCGCAGCGATGCCGGAGCCGACCACGACAGCGACGAGCAGCCCCGTGCCGAGACCTTCTGCGAACGCTCGCACGCCGAGCGGCCGCTGCCCTTCCACGGATCGACCATGCTCGATGTGTCATCGTTCGTCAAGTGAACAGCCGGTGAACGGCGCTCAGGGTGCGCTGACGGCCTCGAGCACGGTGAGGTCCCGCTGGTAGCTCAGCAGCGGCTTCGCCTCGTCGGGCGTCACCCAGCGGACCTCGTCGACCTCGTCGTTCGGCGTGAACTCGCCGTCGAGCACGGATGCGAGCCAGTAGCGCACCACCTTGGGGCGACCCTTGTGGTCGGTGTAGCGGGTGGTGGGCAGCTCCTCGCCGAGCTCGCAGCGGAGGCCGCACTCCTCCTCGATCTCGCGCAGCGCGCAGTCCTCGTCGGTCTCACCGGGGTCCCGCTTGCCCTTCGGCAGCGTCCAGTCGTCGTAGCGGGGGCGATGCACGAGCAAGACCTCCCATCCACCACCCGGCACCGCCCGGCGGACCACGCCGCCTGCCGCTCGGACGCTCGCCTGCTCGCTCAACGGCGCAACCACGCTCGGAGGCCCTTGGCGTCGAGTGCCTTCCACGCGACCCCCCACTCCCGCTGGAGGCGATCGGCCTGGTCGTGCTCGAGCTGGGCGAGCTCGAGGGCGACGGCGGCCGGGCCGGGTGGGACGTCGGCGACCGTCGAGCGCAGCCACGCCTCGCTCACGGTTGCGTCGTTGAGCGCGCCGAGCACGTCTTGGAGCCCGGCGATGGCCTTCGCGAACCGGCGGGCGGGCTTGCCCTCCGACAGCGACGCGAGCTCGGCTGCATAGCGGGCTCGCTTGGCCCGGATGCGGACCTTGTGGAGGTCTTCGACCGCGGGATCGTCACCGAGGCCGTCCACAGCCCTGCGGAGGCGGTGCCACGGCTCAGCCGCGAGCGCAGGGAGCACCTTGGACGCCCGGCTGTCGCCCTTCGACGTCACCGCCGGATGGCGGACGGCCTCGACGAGTCGGTCGAGGAGGTCGAGGTAGCGCTGGTCGTCGAGGACGTCGATGAGGTGCGCTCGTGCCTCGTCCCGCTGGGCCCGCAGCCGCTCGACGAGCAGCGAACCCGCCCCACGCTGACCTGCACCGAGTGCCGCGACCATCCCCTCGAGCCGCTCCAGCAGCACGTCGGCGTCACGGACGTCGCCGTAGGCATCGGCAAGCCAGGACAGCTCTTCGCGCAGCGACGAGGCCCACGCCGGGAGGAGGATCGGCCCGAAGGCCTGCAGGTCCGAGCGCAGCCGTCGGGTGCCGACCCGGGCCTGGTGCACCGCCTCGGTGTCGAGCCCGGCGCGTGCGCCGGCGTCATGGGAGACGACGAGCAGGACCGAGCGAGCGAGGCCGGACCGGACCACGTCGCACACCGTGGGGTCGTCACCGAGCTCGGGGACGTCGAGGTCACCCGGCTCCGATGCTCGAGGACCGAGCACCCGGGCGATCTTGGACCGGTGGCCCCCCGGCCGCGCCCCCGCCTCCACCAGACGCTCGACCACCGCCGCGACGACGCCAGGAGCGCCGTCGGCCGGTCCCGCCTCCACCTCGACCTCCCGGAAGCGGAGGGCCAGGTGATCGTCGTCGTAGGCCGAGACCTCGTCGTCGACGAGCTCGGCGAGCAGAGTGCCGTCGGGGTCGGTGAGACGGATCGTGCGGCGCTCGGTCTCCATCCGTGCGACGGGGACGAGGACGGCGCTCCGCCGCCATGCCGACACCCGGTCGAGCACCGGTGACGGCACGTGCTCGGGCTCGCCCTCGAACGTCGACTCCCGTCGGGAGACGGCGCCCTCGAGGTCGGCCACGTCGGCGGGCAGCTTCAACGTCCATCCGGTGCCGTCGCCCTCGCGGTACCGCAGGCTGATCCCCGACCGGGCCAGCCGGAGGTCGGCGGTGTCGTGGTAGACGGCAACGAGGTGGCTCGCCTCGAGCGATCCGATGGCCACCCCGTCGCCGAGCCCGACGAGCTCCGGCAGCCGGAAGCCGGGCCACACGTCGAGCTTGACCTCCTGCTCCAGGTGCTCACCGGTCACGTCGTCAGGCACCCCGGGAGCCTACGGTCGCCGACTCTCGCCAGGCCGGCGCGGAGGCACCGACCAGGTGAACGAGGCGTGAAGGTTGGGCTTCGGCTACCAGGCGCTGCCACGGAGGTCGTTGGCATCGCCTCCGGGCTCGCTCGTGTGGGTCCTGGCCCGTTCTCGGGCGAGGCGAGCAAGGGCGATGTGGGTGTTCACACCGACCGTCGTCGGCACCTTGCGCCACGAGCCGTCGGGGAGCAGCTCCCACGCGAGCTCGTCGTCGGCCAGGTTCACGTCGAGCACCTGTTGGAGGCGGGTCTGGAGGTGGGGCTGGTCGACGGGCACCACCGCCTCCACCCGGCGGTCGAGGTTGCGGGGCATGAGGTCTGCCGAGCCGAACCAGTAGCCCGGGCGACCCGGCCCGTTGCCGTTGGCGAAGTGGAAGAGTCGGCTGTGCTCGAGGAAGCGGCCGACCACGGACCGGACCCGGATGCGCTCGGAGAGCCCCGGAACCCCTGGACGCAGGCAGCAGATGCCTCGGATCACGAGGTCGATCTCGACACCGGCGGAGGATGCGGCGTAGAGCGCCTCGATCATCTCGGCGTCGACGAGGCTGTTCATCTTCATGGTGATCCGACCCGTGCCCGCAGGGGAGCTGGCCTCCTGGGCGATCAGGTCGATCAGCCGTGGGCGCAGCGGACCCGGTGCGACCATGAGCTTGCGGAACCGCTCCTGGCGTCCGTAGCCGGTGAGGTAGTTGAACAGCTGGGTCAGGTCGGCCCCGATGTCGGGGTCGCAGGTGAGCAGGCCCACGTCTTCGTACAGCCGCGCGGTGCGCTCGTTGTAGTTGCCGGTGCCGACGTGGCAGTAGCGGCGGATCCCGTCCTCCTCCTGGCGCACGACGAGCGAGGTCTTCGAGTGGGTCTTCAGGCCGACCAGGCCGTAGACGACGTGGACGCCGGCCTGCTCGAGCGCACGGGCCCAGGTCACGTTCGCCTGCTCGTCGAAGCGGGCCTTCACCTCGACGAGGGCCACGACCTGCTTGCCCCGCTCGGCGGCGCGGATGAGGGCGGCGACGATGGGGCTCTCCGCCGACGTGCGGTAGAGGGTCTGCTTGATGGCGAGCACCTTGGGGTCAGATGCCGCCTGGCGGATGAAGGCGGTGACCGAGGTGGTGAAGCTGTCGTAGGGGTGGTGCAGCAGGATGTCGCCGCGCCGGATGCGAGCGAAGAGGTTCGGGGTCTCGTCGCCGTAGCCCGCAAGGCTCGGCTGGGTGACCGACGTGTGCGGCTCGTCCTTGAGATCGGGTCGGGGGAGCGCCCAGACGTCCCACAGCCCACCGAGGTCGAGTGGCGCCTCTGAGGTGTAGACGTCGCTCGCCTCGAGGTCCAGCTCCCGCAGGAGCAGATCGTGGGTCTCTTCGTCCATCCCCGACGACGTCTCGAGTCGCACCGCTCGACCGAACCGGCGGCGGCGCAGCTCGACCTCCACGGCGGCCAGGAGGTCGTCGGCCTCCTCCTCCTCGAGGGTGAGGTCGGCGTTGCGGGTGACCCGGAAGGCCTCGTGGGAGGAGACCTCCATGCCGGGGAAGAGCGCCCCGAGGTGCTCGGCGATGACCTGCTCGAGCGGCACGTAGCGCTCACCGTCGGGCATGACCACGAACCGAGGGAGGAGGTTGGGGACCTTCACGCGGGCGAAGCGACGCTCGCCGGTCTCGGGATCGCGGACCTTGACCGCGAGGTTCAACGAGAGGTTCGAGATGTAGGGGAACGGGTGGCTCGGGTCGACGGCGAGCGGTGTCAGCACCGGGAAGACCTGTCGCTCGAAGAAGTCGACGAGGAAGGTCCGGTCGTCGTCGTCGAGCTCGTCCCAGTCGGACAGCCGGATGCCGACGTCAGCCAAGCCGGGCGTCACCTCGCCGAGGAAGATCCGGTCGACGTGGGTGGCGAGCTCCTCGACCCGGGAGCGGATCCCCTCCAGCTGCTCAGCAGGCCCGAGCCCGTCGGCAGACACCCGGCCGAGCCCCGCAGCGAGCTGGTCCTTGAGCCCCGCCACCCGGACCTGGAAGAACTCGTCGAGGTTCGAGCTGAAGATGGCGAGGAACTTCGCCCGCTCGAGGAGCGGCGTGTCCGGTGCGTCGGCGAGCGACAGGACGCGCGCGTCGAAGTCGAGCCAGGACAGCTCGCGGTTCAGCAGCCGTCTGTCGTCGGGAGCGCCGCCGGTGTGGGGACCGCGAGCCCGGTGCGCTCCCTCGATGAAGTTCTCGAGGTGAGCAGCCATGTCGTGCGGAGCCTAGCGAGCAGGCCTTCCGGCTAGGCGCGGTACCCGGGGTCCGACGGGGCCTGCTCGTCGGGCAGCCCGAGGTCCCACTCGAGGAGGTAGTTCTCCCGCTCGGCGTCACGTGCGACCCGCTCGCGGTTGCGCCGGAACTGCGGGTCGTGCGGCGGGAGCAGGACCAGCCTGGCCATCACCCGCTGCCGGAACTCGTCGATCAGGCGGTTGTCCCCGAAGCTGGACTGGACCTCCCAGTGGGGCGCGACCGGACCGAGGTAGACCACGCGGACGTGGCCCTGGGGCGGACCTTGCTCGATGCTCGGGGCGGGGAGGGACATCTGCGCTGCTCACCTGTCTTCGTGGATGTCGGCGACCAGGAGGTGCCGACGGACCGAACGAGCCTAGCCGCCGTCCTCCTCCACGCCCCTGGAGCCGAGGGTGGCGCTGCGCACCTCGTCCTCACCGGCGCGCTCGACGGTGACGTCGATCTGCTGGCCCGGCTCGAGGTCGGCGATGACCTGGGTGAGCGCCGCGGCGTCGGTGATGGCAAGGCCGTCCACCTCGACGATCACATCACCCGGCTCCAGCCCGGCCTCGTCCGCACCGCTGCCAGGGAGCACGCTCACGACGAAGGCGCCGTCGGAGCGATCGATGCCGAGCCGTTCGAGCACGTCAGGGGCGACCGCTTCGAGGTCGAGGGTGCTCACGCCGAGCGCCGCTCGGCCCCGCACCTCCCCACCACCCGCCTTCAGGTCATCGATGAGCGGCTTCACGGCGTCGATGCTGAGGGCGAAGCCGATGTTCTCGGCGCCCCCGGCGATCGCAGTGTTCACGCCGATCACCTGGCCCGACGCATCGACGAGGGGCCCCCCGGAGTTGCCCGGGTTGATCGCCGCGTCGGTCTGGAGCAGCTGGTCGAGGGTGACGCCGTTCTCGGCACCGACGGTCCGCCCGGTCGCCGAGAGGATCCCCGTCGTGACCGTCGGGCTCTCGCCCAGGTTGAGGGCGTTGCCGACGGCGACGACCTGGTCGCCGACCTGCATGTCTGCCGAACGGCCGAGCGTCACCACGTCGAAGGTGCCGCCGTCACGGATCTGCACGAGCGCGACGTCGTCCTGGGGCAGGCTCCCGACCAGGTCTGCGGGGCGACGGCTGCCGTCGGCGAGCGTGACGGAGATCGACGTGGCGCTGTCGATGACGTGGGCGTTGGTGAGCACGAGACCGTCGGCCTCGATGATCATCCCGCTGCCAGCACCTTGTCCCTGGCGGACGTTCCCCTGGTCGTCGATCGTCGTGCCCTCGACGTTGATCGAGACCACTCCGGGGCGCACCGCGGCGAGCACGCCCTGGATGTCGAGTGCCTCGCCCCGCAGCGCGAAGTCCGCGCCGCCGTTCGGACCCGCATCGAGTCGGTCCGTCGCCGCCAGCAGACCCACACCAGCGACGACGGCGACGAGCGAGCCGACGACCGCGCCGACGACCGCCGGGAGGAACCATCCTCGAGTGGGCCGAGCGCCACCGTGGTCTGGGACGAGGTCCCCGCTGCGCGTCGTGCCTGGGAAGGACGTGCCGGGGTACGGCGAGCCGGGGAACGCTGGGCGATCGGGCTCGACGAGCGGCGGCCAGCCCGTGCTCGGCGCCCACGTCGTGTCGGCGGGGGGCGGCGGGAGCGGCTGGGCCGCCTGCGCAGGTCCAGACGGCGGACCGTCCAACCAACCAGGACGACCGTCGGGCCGGGGGCCGAGGGGATCGTCGAGCCACGCCGGCCGGCGGTCTCCGTTGGGCTCGGTGCCTGGGCGGTCCACAGTTCCTCCTGTCGGGGGCCAAACCGGACCACCTGGGTAGGGGGTCCGTCGATGAAGCGTGCCCGTTCGAGATTCATGGAACCATCTCGGCGTCTGCTCCGTACACATGGGTGAGAACGGAGGCGATGTGGACGAGAAGTGGATGCACCGGGGCTTGTGCCGTCAAGAGCCGCCGACGCGGTTCTTTCCGAGCGACGGGGTCGGGGTCGAGGTCGCCCGCAGGATCTGTGCCACGTGCCCGGTCCAGTCGCCGTGCCTGGAGTACGCGCTCCTGCACCGGATCGACCACGGCGTGTGGGGCGGTGCATCAGAGCGTGAGCGGCGGCGCATCCTGAAGCGCCGCCGAGACGCAGCGCCGAGCGCCCTGCCGACCTAGGCGGGGGGGAGCGTCGGGGGCGACGTGCCCCCGGGCTTCGGCTCGGGCTCGTCGTCCTTCTTCCGCTCCTCGTCCTGTCCCGAGCGGAACTCCTTCTGCGCCTGGCCGAGGGACCGTGCGAGCTGCGGCAGCTTGGCGCCGCCGAAGAGCACGAGCACCACCACGAGGACGATCAGGAGTTCCGGAGCACCGAGGCCACCCATGTCCCCACGGTAGCGCTCCCTCGCCGCCGGGCGCGCTCACGTGCCAGCGTGGCTGGGTGCTCGAGTGCGTGGTCAACGTGAGCGAGGGCCGAGCGGGGCCGAGGCTCGGCGCCGTCATCGGAGCAGCGGAGGCAACGGGTGACCTGCTCGACGTCCACACCGATGCGCACCACAACCGGTCCGTGCTCACCGTCGTCGGCGAGACGGCCCCCAGGGCGATCGCTGTGGCAGTCCTCGAACACCTCGACCTGCGGCGCCACACCGGGGCGCA
>JBBSLC010000135.1:0-7601 GCA_038255685.1 Acidimicrobiales bacterium
GTCGAGGAACCCGACATCGAAGACGTCGTCAGCCGCCTCTACGGCGACCGCTGAGCGGACCCCGCACCACGCTGCGGTGGGCGTTGGCCCGGCGACCGACCGTCAGGCGAGCAGCTCGACCTCACACCGCGGTCCTGGCGCCGCCGCCAGCCGAGCATCTGCGGTGAGGAGGATCGTGTCGAGCTCCTCCGCCAGCGCAACGTAGGCAGCGTCGTAGGCGGTCACGTTCCCCCGTAGCTCCCAGCACCGGGAGAGGAGGGAGCGGTGACCGACCCTCCTCAATCGCAGGTCGGCGAGGTCGACCAGCGCGAGGGCGGCCCGTCCGGCGTCGAGCTCCTCCGCAGCCACCTGGCGACGCCACGCCGACAACACCTCGACGTCGATGAGCGAGGGTGCGGCGAGTCGCTCACCCCGGAGGCGCGCTCGCGCTCGAGCACCGTCATCGTCGTCGTCTGCGAGGGCCGTCGCGACGACGCTGGCATCGACGACGATCAACGAACGTCCCGCTCGGCTCGGACGAGGGCAGCCGCCTCGGTCAACGGGAGCCGGCCGCCGTTGCGCTCCCCGACTCGGTCGAGCACCTCTTCGAGGCTCGGTGTGAGCGCCTCCTCGGTCAACCGGGCGAGCAGGAACTCTTGGAGGGACTGCCCCGCACGCTTCGCTCGGCGCTGGAGCGCAGCATGGACCGGCGGCGGAACGTCCTTCACCTGGATGCTCGGCATGCGAACAGTCTAGCGCCAAAATGGCGCCACACAGCCGGTCGGTCGCTTGCCAGCGGCGGGTGGACCGTCAGGGACGGGCCGGATCGAACCAGTCGAGGCCGTCGAAGCGGGCGAAGCCCCGGTCGGCGGTGGCCAGGCGACCGCCGTTCGAGATCGTCAGCGCAGCGAGCCACGCGTCGGGGACGAGGTTGCCTCGCACGGCCGGATCGGCGCGGACGACGGCCGCGAACGCATCCCAGGTCGCAGGGCTGGCCGCGAGCGCCCTGGCCCGAGGAGCGCCTCGCAGCGCGCCGACGAAGCCCAGGGCGTCGGCGGCCGGCGCAGGGTCACCGACGATCCTCGCGTTGGTCACGATGCGGGTGAACCCGATGAGCGTGCCCTCTGCGAGGCCGATGTCGTCTCCACCGGCGACGAGCTCGGACAGCCAGGAGGCGTAGCGATCGTGCTGCTCCGCCTCCCGTCGGT
The DNA here is from genome assembly GCA_038255685.1 of Acidimicrobiales bacterium. Classification (GTDB taxonomy): domain Bacteria; phylum Actinomycetota; class Acidimicrobiia; order Acidimicrobiales; family CADCSY01; genus CADCSY01. The sequence continues at coordinate 1,188 of JBBSLC010000135.1, forward strand.
AGGCGTAGACGACGACGTTGACGTCGAGGACGATCACCGAGGGCCGTCGGCGTCGAGCGCCGCCCACAGCGAGTCACGGTCGAGGAGGTCGACGAGGAGGCTCCCGTCCGGATCCCCGTAGGTCGGTAGACGAACTGGCGCAGGACGAGCGACGTCGGTAGCAGCGAGCACGCGGTGGAGGCCCTCCTCGACCACGCTCGTGAAGGTACGCCCCTCTGCCGCCGCCTTCGCCTTGGCCGCCTCGGCGAGCGCATCAGGCAGATTGATGGTCGTCCGCATACAGACCAGCATATCCTTCGATGTCTCGCGGGCCGACGCGCTCACCTCAGCGCCGCAGCAGCCGATGGGAGAGGGTCGAACACCATCACCCGGAGGAGCCATGAGCGCCGTCACCGACCTGCAGCCGTCCCGCCCCCGCGCGACCGTTGCCGGCGCGCGCTGGGGCGTTGCCTCCCGGACCTCCCCCTCAGCGACCGTTGCGAAGGTGCTCACGACAACGCTCCCCTCGGACTTCGTCACCTCACCGGTCGCTGCCCTCGACCTCGACCTGGGCGGGATCCCCGGCGATCGCCACTGGGGGCTCACCCGTCTCGCCGACGCCCGCGAGCGCCACCACCCGAACGGCACGGTCATCCGGAACCGCCGCCAGCTCAGCGCCGTCTCGGCAGCCGAGTGCCACGCCGTCGCCAGCGTGCTCGGCATCCCTGAGCTCCGTCCCGGTTGGCTCGGTGCCAACCTGCTCATCGACGGGGTGGCCGAGCTCTCGGCGTTGCCGTGCGGGGCCCGGCTGCAGGCCCCGTCGGGCGCGACGCTGCTCGTGGAAGAGGTCAACCCCCCGTGCGTGAAGGCGGGGCGTGCGATCGCCGCGCACCACTCCGGGACGGCCGACCTGGCCCGGCGCTTCGTCTCCGCTGCCGGCGGCCTGCGCGGCATCGTCCTCTCGGTCGAGCGGGCCGGCCGCATCCACGCCGGCGACCCGCTGACGATCCTGCTCCCGTAGCGACGCCCGGCCGAGTCGCCGGCCTTCTCGTCGTTCTGTGCGGGTTCTTCCGTCCTCACGACGGAAGGACCCGCACAGTTCGGTGCGGGCCCCCCTCAGGCGGGGACGGGGGTGAGGCGGTCGAGGACCGGGCCCATCAGGTCCTCGAAGTTGTGCCGGTAGAACGCCTGCTTGGCGTCCTCCGAGCAGCCGGCGAGGCTCGTGTCGAAGCGCTTGAGCGGGTTGCGGCCGCCCTCGACGTGGGGGTAGTCCGACGAGAACATCGGGATCTCGGCACCGGCGTGCTCGACGATCCACCCCGCCGGCTCGTGGGGGTACGGCGTGACCCGCACCTGGCGGCGCACGATCTCGCTCGGCAGCGCGCTGAGTGACTGGAGGCGGTCCTCGTTGCGTCGGAACGCCTCGGCGGCGGAGTCCATCGAGCGGAGCCACCCCGGCACCCAGCTGGCGCCGAGCTCGATCACCCCCCATCGCAGGGCAGGGAAGCGGTCCAGCACGCCGTCGAAGATGAGCGTCGAGAGGGTTTGCATCGGGGCGTAGGGGATCGCCATGTAGGACACCGAGGTGAAGTTGGCATCGCCGCCGTGGAAGTCGGGCACCGGCGGCAGCCCGTTCTCCTTGTAGACCGGCGCCATCGGCTGCTCGCCCCCGACGTGGAGCACGATCGGGACGCCTGCCTCCTCTGCCTGTGCCCACACCGGGTCGAGGCCGACGTGGCTCTGGCTGTGGGTCCGCCCCGGCGCCGATGCGACCATGAGGGCGGCGGCCCCGAGGTCGATGGCCTCACGAGCACAGGCGGCCGCACGGTCGAGGTCGGCGAGCACCGGCACGTAGGCGACGGGGAGGAGCCGGGGGTCGGCGCTGCAGAAGTCGACCATGCCCCGGTTGTGCGCCGACGCCAGGCCGGCGGCGAGCTCGGGATCGTCACCTCGGTCGAGTCGTGTGAGCGCACCGAGGTAGGTCGAGGTGAACACGAGCTGGCTGGCGAACCCCAGGAGGTCGAGCGCCCCGGGTCGGTCTTCCTTCAGCACGGCGCCGATGGCTCGGTGGTTCTTGCGGAGCAGGACCTCCTCGGCGTCACGGGCCCGGAGATCGTCGTCGGCCTGCTTGGCCAAGCCGTCGTCGAAGAACGCCTGTTGGTCGTGGAGCGACGCCAGCGCGTTGGCCAGCCGATCCCGGATGCCTGGGTCTGCGTAGGACTCGGCGTAGCCGGGCGGCTCGAAGATGTGGGAGTCGGCGTCGTGCACGACCCGTCCCTCGACGTACGGCATGGTCCCCCCTCACCGGCGGGGCACCCCACCTCGCCCGCTTCGAACGTAGCCCGCTGCGCGATCGGCGATCCCGTCGAGCTGGCGGTCAGATCGCGGCCACAACCCCCGAACCAACCGTCAGAACGGCATGGTGGCGGCACCCGATCCTCAGCCGCGATCGTCGTCGCCGACGACGCCCTCGGGAGCGTCGTCGCCCGGCTCCTCGCCGTCGTCCACCAAGTTCGGAGAGTCGGCCGGGCTGTTTGCCAGGATCTCGAACTCCTCGGGCGTCATCTTCGGGGTCTCTTCGTCGGTCATGCCGACCCCGCTACCCGCGCCTCGGGGTGAGGAACCGCCCGCCGCGGTACAGCGGGGGCGTGTTCTTCTTCTTCTCCAACCGCTTCGGCTGCCTCGGCTCGATCGCGGCGTCGGTCGTGCTCACCCTCGTGCTCATGGCGGTCCTGCGCCTGCTGTGACGCAGGACCAGACGAGCGGGAGCCTCAGCCGTTCTTGGGCAGGTCCCGGTAGGCGGTGGTGCGGTCGTTGCTGGGCTCCTTGGGCAGCCCGAGCACGCGCTCGCCGATGATGTTCTTCTGCACCTCGTCGGTGCCGCCGTAGATCGGGGGCGCCTGGGCGAAGAGCGACATCTCGGTGACCATCCCGATGAACGGGTTGCCGGTCGCCTCGTCGAGGACCTTCTTCTGCTCACCGGTGTAGGCGTGGAGGGTGCCGAGCGGCCCGAGGATGCGCAGGCCGGCGTCTCGGGAGAGGCGCACGATCCGGCTCATCGACAGCTTGGCGATGTTACCGGCGCCGGGCAGCTCCTTGCCGTAGGTCTTGGCCTCCTTGGCCCGGAGGTTGGCGAAGCGAGCGAGCTCGTTCAGGGTGTGCAGGCGCATGAGGTCCTGGCGGATCGAGGCGTCGCCCAGCTTGCCGGCGCCCTTCGCCAGGTCGACGAGCAGCTTCTCGGCGGCGCCGAAGGCACCGCCGCCGCCACCGCCGCCACGGCGGCCGCCGCTGCTCACGAAGTCGCCGACCCGCTTGTCGAGGTCGCCGGCGACCGTGCCAGGCGATGCCGCGGACCCGCCAGCCGAACCACCGCCGGCGCCGAGGCCGGCCCGCTCGTGCATGAGTGTCGTGTTGGCGACGGCCCAGCCGTTGTTGAGCCCGCCGATCATGGCGTCGTCGGGGACGCGTGCGTCGGAGAGGAAGACCTCGTTGAACAGCGCCCGACCGGTCAGCTCGCGCAGCGGGCGGACGTCGACGCCGGGCTGGTGCATGTCGATGGCGAAGTAGGTGATGCCCTGGTGCTTCGGGACGTCGGCGTCGGACCGGGCGATGAGCATGCCGAGGTCGGCGATCTGGCCGCCGGAGGTCCACACCTTCTGGCCGTTCACGATCCACTCGTCACCGTCCTTCAGCGCCTTGCAGTTCAGGCCGGCGAGGTCCGAGCCCGCGCCGGGCTCACTGAAGAGCTGGCACCACGCCTTCTGGCCGGTGACGATGTCGCGCAGGTAGCGCTGCTTCTGCTCGTCGTCGCCGTGGGTGACGATGGTCGGGCCGGCGAGCAGGAGGCCGAGGCCGCCGGGCGCGCCGAGCGCGCCGAACTCCGAGATCGCCTTCTGCACGGCGACGCCCTCGTTGCGAGACACGCCGCGACCGAAGGAGTCCTCGGGCCACGTCGGCGCAGCCCAGCCGCTCGAACCCAGGCGCTCCCACCACTCGGCGACGGTCAGCTCGGGGTCCCAGTTCTCCTCGAGCCACTCGGTCACCTCGGCTACTGCGTCGGTCGTCGTGCGCTCAGCGGTGTCGGCCACGGCTTGATCCCCTCGGTCGTGCGGCGAGCCTCTCGCCGGTCGTGACCAGTCGACACCGCACTTGACCGTCCGGTCAAGTCGAGGGAACGGCGAGAGGGTCGCCGGCTCAGCGACCTGGCGGCAGGCGGAGCGTGCGGTCGAGGTCACCGGCCTGGTCGACGAGGTGGCCCAGACGTGTGGGGGCGCGTCGATCGGGCGCGCCGTCGCGTTGCACGGGGGCACCCTGTCGGGCGCCCCCGTGCACCTCGCCAGCGCCTACGGCTCCAGCCAGACCTCGCGCCAGCGGCCGACGGCGCTCGGGTGGCCGTTGCCGAGCGTGCCGTCGGGGAACGTCCAGCCGGCGACGTTCTTCACCCGGTCGCTCGTGCCGATGACCGTCGCCGTCCCGACGCCGAAGGAGACCGGGACCTGCTCGTTGAGGAGGAGGCCGATCTCCTCGACGATGGCGTAGCGCTCGTCGAACTCGGCCGTGGTCTCGAGCTCGGTCAGGAGCGCATCGAGCTCGTCGGACTGGAAGTTCGTGAAGTTGAGCGGCTGGCTCGCCACCTCGCCGAAGGCGTTGGCGAGGGTGGTGGCGGGGTCGTTCTCGTCTCCGATGCGCCAGCAGTTCGCGATGTAGTCGCCCAGGAACGGCGGGTCCGAGTCGGGCGAGCCGATGGCGTTTGCGATGTGAGCGGCCTGCTCCACCTGGTTGAGCGTCACCTCGATGCCGATGACCGCTTGCTGGGCCTGCACGAGCTGGGAGACCTCGATGAGGCTCGGGTCGGGCGGGCAGTTGTACTCGATGGTCGGCGCCGCGCCGACCGGCTTGCCGTCCGAGCGCTCGGGGTCGTTCACGTACTCCTCGACCAGTGCGGCGCCGGCGTCGGGGTCGTACTTGGGGTAGGCGTCGGCGACCGCCTGGGACCACCACGGGCTGTCGGTGCTGAAGAACTGGGTGGTGGGCTCGACCAGGCCGTCGTCCCCGAGGACCTCGGCGACCGACTGCTGGTCGCTCGAGTGGGCGATGGCGGTGCGGATGCGCACGTCGTCGAGCGGCGGGACGAGCACGTTGAGGATCGAGGCACCGCTCTCGTTGCCGTTGAACTGGTAGGCGGTGAAGCCCCCGTTCTCGGCGGCCTCGATGATCTGCTTCACGGCGCTGCCCCGGAGGGACTGCATGGCCTGCAGGTCACCGGAGAGGAGGCTCTGGATGCGGGCGTCCTCGTCGGGGATGGGTCGGAACGTGATCCGGTCGAGGTACGGCAGCCCCTCGCGCCAGTAGTCGGGGTTCTTGGTGACGACGAGCTGGCTGTCGCGCTGCCAGCTGTCGAACACGAACGCTCCGGTGCCGACGGGCTGCGAGCCGGCGTCGTCTCCGGCCGCGCGCGCGGCCTCGACGGAGAACGGCATCCCGATGGCGCCCTGGAGCAGGTCGGGGAAGGCGGCGTTGCCCTCGGACAGGACGTAGGTGGCGATGAGCGGGCCGTCGACCCGGACCTCGTCGACGTAGCTCAGCGAGCCGGCGGTGTTCGCGCCCTCCGCCTTGAGGTACTCGTCGAAGATCGTCTTGATGACGTCGGCGGTCAGCTCGGTGCCGTCGTGGAACAGCACGCCCTCGCGCAGCGTCATCGTCCACTCGGTGAGGTCCTCGTTGGGCTCCATGGACTCGGCCAGGAACGGGCGGAGCTCGCCGTCGTCACCTCGCGCCATGAGCGGGTCGTAGATGGCGTTGGCGACGTTGCTGCCACCCGTGGCCCAGCTCGCCTCACCGGGCAGCCAGCTGTTGCTCTCGGCCTCGAGGCCGACGATGATCTCGCCACCGGAGACTGCCTCACCGAGTGCCTCGGTGGTGGTGGTGGTCGTGTCGTCGTCGCCTCCGCCGCCGGCGCTCTCACCGCCGCCGCCTTCGTCGTCGCCACCGCACGCAGCGGCAACGAGGAAGAGGACGAGGAGGCAGGCGAGCCACCTGGTGGAGCTGCGCACAGGCGCAGCGCTGGAGTCGGACATCTGGTTCCCCCTGGGTGATCGATGACAGGTGCAGCGGCGATCCGCCGGTCGACCGCTCCACCACCGTCGGCCCGAGACCGTCGGTCGTGAGCGACCCGCTGACGGGATCGTCAGCGACCCCCACCCTGCCACCGGAGCGCCTGCGCGTGGTGGCATCTACCCTTCGGGCAGCGCGCGCCTCCGGGGGGAGGCGGCCCACGGGAGGCAGGCAGATGATCGATCGGCTCCGCTTCGGCATCTTCATGGCGCCGTTCCACCCGGCTGGCGAGAACCCCACGCTCGCCCTCGGGCGCGACATGGCCCTGCTCGAGCACCTCGACCGCCTCGGCTGGGATGAGGCGTGGATCGGCGAGCACCA
>JBBSLC010000136.1:0-7520 GCA_038255685.1 Acidimicrobiales bacterium
ACCGCTGCGGCGCATCGGCCGGCTGTCCTACGCCATCTACCTCTGGCACGTCCCCGTCTACCTCCTCGTCGGGGGGCCGCTGCGCACGCTCTCGCTGCGCGAGACCGTGGTCGCCTGCGCCATCACGTGGTGCATCGCCGAGGTGTCCATGGCGGTCGTCGAGCGCCCGTTCCTCGAGCGCAGACGCAGGATCGGCCGGACCGCCGTCGAGCGTCAGGCCCCCGTCCCCGTCGCCTGACCTACGTGCCCCCGGTGGGAGTCGAACCCACACTTGGAGCCGTTTTAAGCGGCCGCCCTCTGCCAGTTGGGGTACGGGGGCTGGCCACCTGATGCTACGCGGCCGAGCTCACCGCCTGGGGTTCGATGACGTGCCAGAGGGCAGCCCGGCACCGGTCGGCAGCAGGACCGACGAGGGCGTTCACGACGACGACCCCCTCGATCATGTCGGCGACCACGGCCGGTTGGGGCCGGCCGGCGAGGCGCACGGCGATGGTGGGGACGGCGTCGGGGCGGCGGCGCAGCGATCGGTCGACGCCCACGAGGCGAGGCGGGCTGCGGAACCCGGGCGCCTCGAGGCCGAGCCGCCTCGCCTCGGCAGACAGGAGCCGGGCGGTGGTGGCGAAGTGCAGTGCGGAAGCTCCCATGACCACCAGCATGCCGAGGGCCTGTGACACCCGGACCTACCCTCGGTCGGGTGGAAGGCCCCCTCACCCCGGCGCAGGCGGAGACGCTCGACCGCCTGCGGGGTGACGGTCCCCGTCGGTCCTTCGACCCCGAGCTGCGGGTCGAGCTGCGGCGCGAGCTCGAGACCCGGTTGCGGCCGTGGACCGACCTCCTCCCCGATCCGAAGGTCGCCCGTGGCGCCAAGCCGATGTGGGTCGGCAAGACGCCCCTCGGCCGGGTGCTCACCTGCGAGGCCCACCAGCTCGCCGAGGCAGCCGAGCCGTTCGCCTGGAACCTCGCCTCGGTGCGGGGCACGGTCGCCCACAAGGCCATCGAGCTCTCGCTGCACCGCACCGACCGGCCCTCGCCCCTCGAGCTCGTCGACGCCGCCTTCGAGCGCCTCGAGACCGATGGCACGAGCGCCGGTGCCTTCCTCGTCGACCTCGACCCGAGCGAGCGGGCCGAGGTCCGCAGCGAGGTCAACAACCTGGTCGTGGACTTCCTCGACCAGTTCCCGCCGCTGCAGCCCCGGCGGGCATGGCGAGCAGCGACCGAGCTGCGCCTCACCGCAGAGGTGTGCGGTGGCCGGGTGACCCTCCAGGGGAAGGTCGACCTCGCCCTCGGCGCTCCCGTCGGGACCGAGGCAGGGCGGGTCTTCGTCGAGCTCAAGTCGGGGGCCACCCGGTCGCAGCACGTCGACGACCTCCGCTTCTACGCCCTGCTCGAGGTGCTCAAGGTCGGCGTCCCACCACGGCGCCTGGCCGTCCACAGCCTCGACCGAGGGCAGCTCTCCACCTTCGACGTCGACGAGGACGTGCTGCGATCCGCAGTGCTCCGCACCGCCGATGGGGTGGCCCGCCTCGTCCAGCTCCACCTCGGGCTGCGCTCGGCCGAGGTGGTGCCGAACCCTGCCTGTCGCTGGTGCTCCGCCCGTGAGACGTGCGCCGGGGCGACCACCTGGGCTGACGCCGACCCCGACGCCGACTGAGCCCGGCTCGGGCGAGTCGGCCCGGTCGGATCGCGGGTGCCCAGGGGTAGGGTGCGACGCATGTCCGAGCGCAGGCGAGTGACCTCGGTCGACGAGGTGGCCTCGGTCGAGGAGGAGACGACCGGCGCGCTGGTCCACCTCCCGCGGCGCCAGCCCGACACGGGTCCCACCCACGACCCCCGGGTCAGCGACGTGGACGAGTGGGGTCGCTCGGAGCACATGCGCGAGATCGCCCGCCGGGTCTACGACCCGATCTACCGGCACCTGTTCCGGGCCGAGTGGGACGGCCTCGAGCACATCCCGGCCGAGGGCGGTGCGCTGCTCGTGGCCAACCACGCAGCTGCCATCCCGTCCGATGCGCCCGTCATCATGCACGGCATCGAACAGGAGCTCGGTCGGCCCGTCTACGGCCTCGCCGACAGCATGTTCAAGGGTGTGCCCGTCGTCGGCACGCTGTGGTCTCGCATGGGTGGGGTCGTCGCCCACCCCGACAACGCCTACCGGCTCTTGAAGGACCAGGGCCAGCTCGTCCTGGTCTTCCCCGAGGGGACGAAGGGTCCGGCGAAGACGTACCAGGAGCGCTACCAGCTGCGGCGTTTCGGCCGTGGGGGCTTCGTCGAGATCGCCATGCGCGCCGGCGTCCCGATCATCCCGATCGCCGTCGTCGGCGCAGAGGAGTCGATGCCCACCCTCGTCAACATCCCTGCGCTGGCCAAGCTGCTGGGCACGCCGTACTTCCCGGTCACCGCGAACCAGCTGCTGTTCGGGCCGCTCCTCGGCCTCATCGCCTACCTCCCGGCGAAGTTCTCGCTCCGGGTGCTCGACCCCGTGCGCTTCGACGTCGAGGCCGACCAGCCTCGCTACTCCAAGAGCAGGGTGATGGAGGAGGCGGAGTCGATCCGCCAGCAGATCCAAGAGGCCCTCTACGAGATGCTCCAGCAGCGTCAGAGCGTGTGGCGAGGCTGATGGTTGCGGGCGGTCGCAGGGTCCTCGTCACGGGCCTCGCCAGCTTCTGGGGCGGTCGCGTCGCTCAGCAGCTCGAGGCCGACCCGAACGTCGAGGTGATCGTCGGCCTCGACCGGCTCGAGCCGACGGTCGCGCTGGAGCGCACCGAGTTCGTACGAGCCGACGAGAGCTACTCGATCCTGTCGCGCATCGTGAAGGCGGCACAGATCGACACGATCGTGCACACCTTCCTGATCGTCGACTCGACGATGATGGCGAACCGCAAGCTCCACGAGATCAATGTCATCGGCACCATGAACCTGCTCGCCGCAGCAGGCGCTCCGGGCTCGACGGTCAAGACGGTGATCGTGAAGTCCTCCACGCTGGTCTACGGCGCCACCTCCGAGGACCCCGTGTGGTTCCGGGAGGAGACACCACGCTCGGCGCCGGCCCGCACCCGAGTGGAGAGCTCCCTCCTCGAGGTCGAGGGCTACCTCCGTGACTTCGCGCAGGACAACCCCCACGTCACGGTCTCCCTGCTCCGCTTCTCCAACGTGATCGGCCTCGACATCAAGACGCCCCTCACCGCTGCACTGCAGCTGCCCCTCGTGCCTGCCATCGCCGGGTTCGACCCGCGCTTCCAGTTCGTGGAGGAGGGCGACGTCATCCGGTCGATCCTCCACGTGCTGCGGCACCAGGTCCCTGGGGTCTTCAACGTCGCCGGCGACGGCCTGCTGCCGTGGAGCGAGGTGGGGGCGATCTGCGGGGGCAAGCCGTTCGCCTACATGCCCCCCGTCCTCACCGGCATCGCTGCCGCACCGCTGCGCCGGCTCGGCCTCGTCGAGCTGCCACCGGAGGTGCTCGACCTGCTGCGCTACGGGCGTGGCGTCGACAACAGGCGGCTGAAGCAGACCGGCTTCGAGTACCGCTACACCTCTGCCGGCGCCGTGGAGCGCTTCTGGCAGGGCGTGCGCCTCCGCCGCACGGTCGGCGCTGCCGAGCCCGACTTCGTCTACGACGCCGAGGTCGAGAGCTTCTTCAGGCACTCCCCCGCCGTCGTGCGCCACAACGACTGACCCGCTCGGGCCGCCCGCCTACAGTCGCCCCATGGAACAGCTGCAGCTCGACGTCCGGACCGACGAGCGGGTGGCCGTGCTCACCCTCAACGATCCCGAGCGGCGCAACGCCCTCAACGCCACCATGGTCAGCGAGATCACGTCGGTGTTCGACGAGCTCGAGGCGGACGAGGGCGTGGGGGCCGTGGTCATCACCGGCGCCGCCCCCGCCTTCTGCGCAGGGGCGAACCTCGGCAACCTGGCCGAGGCGACCCGCGAGAGCCTCACCGACATCTACGAGGGCTTCCTCAGGGTGGCCCGCTCGTCGCTGCCGACGATCGCTGCGGTGAACGGCGCTGCGGTCGGCGCTGGCATGAACCTCGCGCTCGTGTGCGACGTCCGCCTCGCCGCCGAGCGGGCGAAGTTCGACACCCGCTTCGTCGACCTCGGCCTCCACCCGGGCGGTGGCCACACCTGGATGCTGCGCAACGCGGTCGGCCCCCAGGGCGCGGCTGCGATGCTGCTCTTCGGCCAGATCCTGAACGGCCGCGACGCCGAGCGGGCCGGTCTCGTGTGGCGCTGCTACGAGGACGACGCCCTGCTCGACGAGGCGATCGCCCTCGCCGCACGCGCTGCGTCGGGGCCGAAGCCGCTGGTCGCCGAGGTCAAGCGGACGCTCGCCGACATGATCGGCATCGATACGCACCCCGCCGCCGTCGACCGGGAGCTCGACACCCAGGTGTGGTCGACCCGCCAGCCGTTCTTCGCCGAGCGACTCGCCGCCTTCCAGGCCAAGATCTCCAAGCGCTGAACGGGAGGCGGGGCCGCGAGGCCGAAGCTCCCGTTCGGGTCAGGCGGCGAGGACGGGCACCGTGACCACGTACACGGCGAGCAGGGCGACGCCCTCCCACCGGCTGAGGCGTCGACCGGTGGTGAGCGCGATCAGGGCGAGGGCGGTGACGACGACCATGACCGCGACGGCGCGTGCTGCGACATCGGCGTCGCCGATCGGCCCCGGCCCCACCAGGGCGACGACGCCGCCGACGGCGAGGCTGTTGAACAGGTTCGAGCCGAGGAGGTTCCCGACGACGAGGTCGTGCGCGCCCTTGCGTGCGGCGACCACGGCGGTCACGAGCTCCGGGAGCGAGGTGCCCACCGCCACCAGGGTGAGGCCGATGAACGCCTCCGAGAGCCCGACGTCAGCTGCGATGCGGACCGCCCCGGTGACCAGCAGCTGGGCGCCGGCGAGGGTGCCGAGCAGCCCGAGGAGCGTCCGCACCGACTCCACGCCGACCCGGTGGGGCGCGGGCGGGTGCAGCTCGTCGTCGAGCTCGACGGTCAGCTCCTCGTTGCCAGCAGCCCGTGAACCTCGGATGATCCAGGTCAGCGCACCCGCAAGGGCCAAGACGAGAATGGCCCCGTCCAGGCGGGTGAGACCACCCACGAGGAGCAGGGAGAGGAGCACGGTCGCCCCTGCGGCGAGGGGCACCTCACGCCGGAGGATCGACGAGTCGACGGTGATGACGGCGATGGCGCCGGCCATGCCCAGCACGAGGCTGAGGTTCGCGATGTTGGAGCCGACGATGTTGCCGACGGCGATGTCGAGGTTGCCGCCGCTGGCAGCGATGGCGGAGACGAGCAGCTCGGGCGTCGACGTGCCGAACCCGATGATGACGGCGCCGATGACGACCGGGGACACCCGGAGCACCGCTGCGAGGCGGACCGCTCCTTCGACGAACGCGTCGGCCGCCTTGGTCAGCAGGAAGAGACCGACCGCCACGGCGGCGAGAGCGAGGATCATGGCCTGCGGGCTAGCAGATCGAGCCCGGATCGGGCGAAACGCGTCAGCGCTCCGACGTCTCCTCGGGATCGAGCTGCATCGCCGCTGAGTTCATGCAGTAGCGAAGCCCGGTGGGCCGGGGTCCGTCGTCGAAGACGTGGCCGAGGTGGGAGTGGCAGGTCGCGCAGCGCGCCTCGACCCGGCGCATCCCCAAGCTGGTGTCGTCGACCTCTTCCACGCGCTCCCCGTCGATCGGCTGCCAGAAGCTGGGCCAACCCGAGCCGGACTCGTACTTCTCGTCCGAGCGGAACAGCGCGACGCCGCACCCGATGCACCGGTAGGTCCCGGGCGTCTTCGCGTCCCAGGTCTCCCCGGTGAAGGCGCGCTCGGTGCCCCCCTCTCGGGCCACGTGGTACTGCTCGGGCGTCAGCTTCTGACGCCACTCCTCGTCCGTCTGGGGCATGTCGGTGCTCGTGTCATCGGCCATGTCCCGAGCCTACGGAGGGACGTGGGCTCTCAGACGGGCCGCTCGGCGCGGTCGACCCACTCGCACAGCAGCTCGGCCCGACGCTGCGCCCACTCCTCTGCGGTGATGGCGTAGCGGACGTGGTCCTCCCACACCCCGTTGATCTCGAGGTAGCGCACGGCAACCCCCTCCTCCCTGAGGCGGAGCTTCTCCACCACGCGCCTGCTGGCGGTGTTGCGGGGGATGATGGCGATCTGGAGGCGGTGCAGCGCCAGCTCGTCGAAGCAGTGTCGGGCGACGACCACGACCGCCTCGGGCGTGTAGCCACGACCGGCGCAGTCCTCGTCCATCCAGTAGCCGACGTACGCGCTCTGGAAAGGTCCGCGCTGGACCCCGTTGACGTTGATCTCCCCGCAGAACCGGTGCCCGGCGAAGATGCCGAACCCGTAGCCGGTGCCGAGCTGGCGCTCCCGCTCCCTGGCCCTGCAGCGAGCAGCGAAGGCGCTGCGGTTCGTCGTCACGTCGGCGACGCCGGGCGGCCGGGACGGCTCCCACTTCGTGAGCCACCCGGCGCTGCGCTGGCGGACCTCGGACCACTGCCCGAAGTCGCTCGCCACCAACGGGCGCAGCGTGACCCGGCGCCCCTGCAGGAGGGGGTCGCCGCCGGTCACCGGACCGGCGACGCGCTGGGACGCCCGAGGACCTCTGCGAGGGCGCCCAGGAGCGTGACGACGTTGCGGGGGCGCGCCGTGTGGCCCATGCAACCGACGCGCCACACCTTGCCGGCGTAGTCGCCGAGCCCACCACCGACCTCGATGCCGAAGCGCTCGAGGAGCGTGGCCCTGGCAGCAGCCTCGTCGAGGCCATCGGGGACCCACACGGTCGTCAGCTGCGGGAGGCGGTGGCCCTCGGCGGCGAAGAGGCGGAACCCGAGCGCTTCGAGCCCGTCCCTGAGCTGCTGCCCACAGGCTTCGTGGCGCGCCCACCCTGCCTCCAGCCCCTCGTCGAGCACGGCACCGAGGCCGGCGTGGAGCGCGGCCACCATCGAGATCGGCGCGGTGTGGTGGTAGGTCCTCGTGCCCGTGGCCGGGCCGGTGTACCGGCCGATCATGTTGAGGTCGAGGTACCAGGAGCGGGGCGTGGCGACGATCCGCTCGCGAGCCCGCTCGCTCACCGTGAGGGGCGAGAGGCCGGGCGGGACCCCGAGGCACTTCTGGGTGCCGCTGTAGGCGAGGTCGATGCCCCAGCCGTCGGCTTCGAAGGGGATGCCGGCGAGCGAGGTGACGCAGTCGACGAGGAGAAGCGCATCGCCCTTCTCCCGGCCGAGCACGTCGACGTCGGTGCGCACGCCCGTGGAGGTCTCGGCGTGGACCACCGCGATCACGGCAGGTGAGGGGTGGGCGTCGAGCAGGCGCTCGGCGGGGACCGGTTCACCCCACGGCACCTCGATGGCGATCACCTCGGCGCCACAGCGCGCAGCCACGTCGCACATGCGCTGGCCGAAGACGCCGTTGACCCCGACGACGACCGGCGCGCCAGGCTCGACGACGTTGACGAACGCCGCCTCCATCCCCGCCGATCCGGTGCCGCTGATCGGCAGCGTCAGCGGGTTGGCGGTGCGGA
>JBBSLC010000137.1:0-7509 GCA_038255685.1 Acidimicrobiales bacterium
CGACGCAGCACCACCATCGCAACAGGGACGGCGAGCCACGTCAGCGCCACCACGGTGGCAGCCGTCGGCCCACCCACCACGAGCCCGGCACCCGCGAGGGCGGGGCCACCACCGAGCCAAAGCCTCCAGGCTTGCTCAGGGGCGACGGGGAGCGCAGCGTCCTGCAGCGCCGACAGGACGGTGACGGGGATGGGGACGCGACGTTCGGCGAGGCGGCCGGGAGCCTGTCGGGCCGCTGCCGCGAGCCTGGACCGCGCCCTGCCGAGCGTGAGGGCGCGGCCGGCACGGGAGAGGATGGCTGCGACGAGCGCGAGGAGCAGCGGTCCGAGCACGCCGTTGCCGGTGGGGCTCACCCGAGCACCCAGTCCCGCTGCGGTGGACCGGCGCCTCCACCCCGCTGTTGCCGCACCGGCAGGGCTCGCACCCCCTCGGCATCGGCGATCGGGCGGACCTCGTTCGCGGCGCCGAGCTCGCCGCTCGCCACCACCTCTGCGACGGCGACGACCCGACGGTGGCCACCCTCGCGCCGGGCGACCTGCACGACGAGGTCGACGGCAGCGGTGACCTGCTCGCGGACGGCAGCGAGCGGGAGCGCGACGTCACCGGTGAGCACCATCGTCTCGAGCCGCCGGAGGGCGTCGGCAGGCCCGTTCGCGTGGCACGTCGACAGCGAGCCCTCGTGGCCGGTGTTCATCGCCTGGAGCATGTCGAGTGCCTCTGCCCCGCGGACCTCGCCGACCACGATGCGATCGGGGCGCATGCGAAGGGCGTTGCGGACGAGCGTGCGGACCGTCGTCGCCCCTGCGCCTTCGGCGTTGGCAGGTCGTGCCTCGAGGCGCACGACGTGGTCGTGGGCGAGTCGCAGCTCGGCTGCGTCCTCGACGGTGACGATCCGCTCCCCCGCCGGGATGGCGTCGGCGAGCGCGTTGAGCAACGTGGTCTTGCCGGCGCCGGTCCCGCCGCTGACCACGATGTTCGCCCGGGCGCGCACCGCCCAGCGGAGGAGCGCCTCGACCCCGGGTGGGCAGAAGGCGGCGAGCGGCACCGGCACCGCCCGGAAGCGCCGGATCGTGATGCACGGCCCGTCGAGGGCGATCGGCGGGACGGCGGCGTGGACTCGCGACCCGTCGGGGAGCCGAGCGTCGACGAGGGGTGACGAGCGATCAGCGCGCAGCCCGAGCGGGCCGACGATCCGCTCGATGGCGAGCTCGATGGCTGCGGTGTCGAGCACCACACCGACGCGGGTCACCATGCCTGCCCGCTCCACCCAGATCGACCCCGGGCCGTTCACCATCACCTCGGTGACCGATGGGTCGGCGAGCAGGGCGTCGAGTGCGCCGAGCCCCCGGACCCGCGCCGTGACCTCGGCGATCAGGCAGCGCACCTCGGCGGTCCCGAGCAACGGCGCCACCCGGCGGGCGAGCGCCTCGATGTGTGCCGGAGGGACGTCTCCCACAGCAACGGGGCCTGCGAGGAGCGCGGCGTGGACCTCGTCGACGAGCGGCCGTCCGCCGCCCGGCTCAGGCGACACGGCGGAGCGATCGCTGCAGGGCCCGAGGCAGTCGCTGGCCGAGCGTGCCGGCGTCGACGGCGCGGGCGACCGACACGTCGAACCCGACCTCGGCGACCACCGGTGCACCGACGGCTGCTTCGACGTCGGCGGCACCGAGCGACCGCCCTGGCTCGCGGACGAGGACCACGACGGTCGGCTGGACGGGTGAGCGCCCCGCCTTGCGCAGCGCGAGGAAGCAGGGGCGCACCACCAGGATCGAGTGGGTCGCAGCGAGTGCGACCGAGCGTGCCGCACCGGACGGTGCCGTGCCGCAGTCGGCGATGACCGGGCGCGGATCGGCGCCGAGCAGTGCGGCGAGCACGTCTCCCCTCGGACCTGCGGGGGCGACCGACGCACCGAGGGGGAGCACCCGGACGCCACCTGGGCCCGCCACCTCGAGGCGAGGGAGCGCATCGGCGGGCACGCCGTCGCCTGCGGCGAGCCACCCGGCGATCCCCGGGCCATCCGGCTCTGGCATCCCGAGCACCGCCGGGACGTCGCCGGCGAGGTCGACGAGCAACGACCCGGCACCGTGGCGAGCGAGCAGCGAGGCCAGGGCGACGGCCACCACCGTCGTGCCGGAACCACCCTTGGTCGACCAGCAGGCGAACAGCATCTCCACCCCTTCGGGCGCGCCGGACAGGATCCGGGGGAGTGGAGGAGCCTGACCGTACGGCAGCCGCCGACCCTCCGCAAGGGTCACTTCGTCGCCCCATAGGGTGGGCGGGGCATGGTCGCTGCCTTCTTCGACCTCGACAAGACCGTCATCGCCAAGGCGTCGATGGTCGCCTTCGGCGGGCCGCTCTACCGAGCCGGCCTGCTCTCTCGGTGGCTCCTGCTGCGAGCTCTGTACGGCCAGCTGGTGTACCTCTGGCTCGGGGCCGACGAGGCTCGTCTGGCCCGCATGCGCAACGCTGCGCTGGCGCTGACGAAGGGGTGGGACCACGCCCACATCAGCGCCATCGTCGCCGAGACGCTCGACGAGGTGATCGAGCCGATCGTCTACGAGGAGGCGCTGCAGCTCATCCGCCACCACCGCGACGAGGGGCACCTCGTCGTCCTGATCTCGGCGTCACCGGAGGAGATCGTGGCCCCGCTCGGCTCGTACCTCGGCGCCGACGTCGTCATCGCCACACGGGCCAAGCTCGACGGCGACGGGCGCTACAGCGGGGAGCTCGAGTTCTACAGCTACGGCCCGGCCAAGGCGGTCGCCATGGCCGAGCTCGCCGAGGAGCGGGGGCTCGACCTCGCTGCGTGCTACGCGTACTCCGACTCGATCACCGACGTCCCCATGCTCGAGGCGGTCGGTCACCCCGTCGCCGTCAACCCGGATCGCGGCCTGCTCCGCACGGCACGCGCTCGCGACTGGGAGGTCAGGCGCTTCGTGCGCCCGGTCCGCCTCCGCGATCGTGTCAGCATGCCCCGCCCTGCGGCCACCGCTGCAGCCGGCGGCGGGCTGGCCACCATCATCGCGGCGGTCGTGGTGTGGTCGTGGCTCCGGCGCCAGCCACCGGCGGTGCCGCTCAGCCGACGGCAGCGCTTCGCCCTCCGGGTCTCCCGGCGGTCCGGCGGGGGCTGAGGGCTACAGCTCCTTCAGCTTCTTCGATGCGACGACCCCGAGGGCGACGAGCACGGTCAGGATCAGGAGCTTCTTCATGGTCGGACCCTACCGGCGGCGACCGGCCTCGGCCCCGGGCCAGACGTCGCCGCGATCGGCAAGGCTGGGACGATGACCGATGCTGCACCGACCACCCGCCGCCTCGGCGGCAGCGACCTCGAGGTCGGTCCCGTCGCCTACGGCTGCTGGCGCTTCGCCGGCACGAGCGCGGCCGAGGCGCACGCGAAGATCGAGGTGGCGCTCGAGTGCGGCATGACGCTCATCGACACCGCAGACATCTACGGCATCGACGGGCCAGGCTTCGGCTCGGCGGAGGAGCTGCTCGGCCAGGTCTTCGCCGGCTCGCCGGGCCTCCGTGACCAGGTGGTGCTCGCCACCAAGGGCGGTATCGATCCTGGCGTCCCCTACGACTCCAGCGCGACGTACCTCGAGCGAGCCTGCGATGCCTCGCTGCGACGCCTCGGGGTCGACGTCATCGACCTCTACCAGGTGCACCGGCCCGACCTGCTCGCCCACCCCGCCGAGGTGGCTGCTGCGCTCGGCGACCTCGTCTCGACGGGCAAGGTGCGCGCCCTCGGCGTCTCGAACCACACCCCCACCCAGCTCGCCGCGCTGCAGGCCCACCTCGACGTGCCCCTCGCCACCACCCAACCCGAGCTGAGCCTGCTCCACCTCGACCCGATCGACGACGGGGTCCTCGACGCCGCCATGCAGCACGGCCTCACCCCCCTGGCCTGGAGCCCGCTCGCCGGAGGCCGCCTCATGTCGGGTGACGCCCCCTCGGCACTGGTCGAGGTGCTCGACGCGCTCGCCGAGCGAGAGGGCGCCACGGCCGGCGCGGTGGCCCTGGCCTTCGTGCTCGCCCACCCGTCGGGCGCGATCCCCATCGTCGGGACGCAGCGACCCGAGCGCATCCGCGAGGCGGCGACGGCGCTCGACGTGCGGCTCTCCAAGGCCGACTGCTACTCGCTCATCGCCGCCGCAGGCCGGGCCCTGCCGTGAGCCCGGGCACTGCCATGAGCCCGAGCGAAGCCGAGGCGGAGCGGTGACGGTCGAGGTCTCGTGGTTCGCTGCGCTGTGCGACGACGACTACGAACACCTCGGCGTCCCCGACCCACTGCTCCAGAGCTCCTTCGAGCACTGCGGCGACATCGTGCGGCGGGCCGAGCACGTCGGCTTCGACAACATCCTGCTGCCGTCCGGCTACGCCCTCGGGATCGACCCCGTCGCCTTCGCCGCCGCCGTCGCGCCATCGCTCGACCGCATCCGCCTGCTCGTCGCCGTGCGCTGCGGCGAGCTGTGGCCACCGCAGCTCGCCCGCCAGCTCGCGACCCTCGACCACCTCCTCGGTGGTCGGCTCACGGTCAACATCATCTCGAGCGACCTCCCCGGCGAGACGCTCGCCTCCGCCCCTCGCTACCGGCGCACGCTCGAGGTCATGCGCCTCCTCCGTTGCCTGCTCGACGGCGAACCGGTGGCCATGTCCGGCGGTCACCACGACCTCGCCGTCGACCCGCCCCGGATCGGCACCGTGTCGGGACGGTGCCCGCCGCTGTACTTCGGCGGCCTCTCCGAGGACGCCCGAGAGGTGGCAGCG
This sequence comes from Acidimicrobiales bacterium, assembly GCA_038255685.1. Taxonomy (GTDB): domain Bacteria; phylum Actinomycetota; class Acidimicrobiia; order Acidimicrobiales; family CADCSY01; genus CADCSY01. The sequence goes on from JBBSLC010000137.1 coordinate 4,768, forward strand.
GAGGCTGCCGACGTGTACCTCATGTGGCCCGACACCGAGCCGGTGGTGGCCGAGCTCGTCGCCGATCTGCGAGCTCGCGCGGAGCGCCACGGCCGGACGCTGCGCTTCGGCTACCGGGCCCACGTGATCGTGCGCGAGACCGAGGCCGAGGCCCGAGCTGCCGCTGCTCGGCTCGTGAGCCGCCTCGACGACCGCACCGGCCACGAGATCCGCCAGCGCTCGCTCGACAGCGCCTCGGTCGGCGTGCGCCGCCAGGCCGAGCTGCGTGAGGGCTCGACCGACGACGGCTTCGTCGAGGACCACCTGTGGACCGGCATCGGGCGAGCCCGCAGCGGCTGCGGTGCGGCCATCGTCGGCGACCCTGACCAGGTCCGCACCAAGCTCCAGCGCTACGCCGACCTCGGGATCGAGTCGTTCATCCTCTCCGGGTACCCCCACCTCGAGGAGTGCGATCGGTTCGGCCGCATGGTCCTGCGTGACCTGGACCATGCCCCGCTCACCTTCCGCTGACCACCTGGCGCTCAGGCCGCTGGGAGGCCGAGCTCGCTGAGCAGGACGGGGCGGCCCTCGTCGATGGAGCGGCGCGCGGCAACCCCCATGGCCACCGACCAGAGGCCGTCGTCCACCGTCACCTGCGCCGTGCCGCCGGATCGGATCGCGTCGCAGAAGCGGGCGAGCTCGAGGTAGCTGGCGCCATGGTGCGAACCCCGGTACCTGATCTCGGGATCGTCGGGGACGGCGTGCTCGGCAACGGGCCACCCCTCACCCCGACTGCCCACCACCACCTCGGGCGCACGGCCTCGCCCGACCTCCATGAAGCCGGGCACCTTCGCCTCGAGCTTGCCGCTGTCGCCGACCACGGTGAGCTCCTGCTCCCATCGAGATCCCTCGGCGAACATGCACAGGTCGAGGAGGGCCCGCGCGCCGCTCGGGTAGTCGACCACCACGTAGGCGTTGTCGAGGATGTCGGGCACCTCGCCGTCGTATCGCTCGTCGAGGTGGTTCACGTCCTGGGCACCGGACGCCATGACGCGCACGGGGCGCTCGTCGAGCACCAGGTTCATCAGGTCGAAGAAGTGGCAGCACTTCTCGACGAGGGTGCCGCCTGTGTTGCGGTTGAACCGGTTCCAGCTGCCGACCTTGTCGAGGAAGGGGAAGCGGTGCTCACGAACCGAGACCATGCGCACCCGCCCCGCGCCGCCGTCCTGCACGAGGCCGAGCAGGTGGGTGACCGGTGGCAGGTAGCGGTACTCGAGGCCGACCCACACCAAGCCTGGGTGGTCCACCGCCCGCTCGCGCACGGCCAGGCAGTCCTCGACGGTCGTGCACATCGGCTTCTCGACCATGACGTGGAGGTCGGTCCCCCACAGGTCATCGAGCACCGAGCGGTGGGTGTGGTTCGGCGATGCCACCACCACGGCATCGAGCTCGGCGGCTCGGAGCATCTCCCGGTGGTCCTCGAAGACCGCGGCCCCATCCGGCGCCCAGCTTGCACCACGCTCCCTCGATCCCTGGTCGGGGTCGGCGATCGCCACGACCAACGCACCGGGGAGCGCATCGAGGTTGCGCAGGTGCTCGCGGCCCATCATCCCCGTCCCGATCACCCCGAACCGCAGCGCCTCCCCCACGGTGGCCGACCCTACGGCGTGTCGACTCGCCGCAAGGTCGTCGAACCCGGCGGCTCACGTCATCGATGCCGGCGACGCGCTCGGTCCCGTCCGTCCCACGGCACTCCGAGTCCAGGGGAAGCTGCCGGGCGGGGGCCTGACCCCTCCCACCGAGCCGGGGTGCCGACGACCTGGGCGCCCCACCGGCAACGATGAGGCGGTGCGCGCACACCGACTGGACCAGACGTCTCCTCGGCTCGCGCAGACCCGGATCGGTCCCATCGCGCTCGTGCTCGTGCTCGGGCTCGGGCTCGCAGCCTGTGGCGGCGGGTCGGACGCCTCGGCCAGACCGGCGTCCCCCCAGGCGCTCCGAGCGGCGGTGGATCGCATCGACGCCATCGCGATGGCCGTGGCCCGCTGGGAGGGAGCCGAGTCGATCGAGGACGCCCACGCCGCCGCCGAGGAGGCGCGCAACCTCGTCACCGGCGCCAGGACGGTGGGTGCAGGCGACCTCGACGGCGATGGCACGGCGATGGGCCTCGCCGAGCGCGGCCTCCTCCCGGGCGAGGGTGGTGCGCCCGGCCTGGTGTCACCTCTCGAAGGGTGCGCCGAGGTCGAGCGTGACGTGCTCGGAGGGAGCTGGAGCGATCCTGCGGACCGCTGGCAGGTCGCCGCCGCTGCGATCGACGCGTGGGCTCCGGCGAACAACACGTTTCCCTCGCTCCCGAGCCATCCACAGCGCATCGTCGGGTGGGCGACCCTCACCCTCAGGGGGAGCACGCTCGAAGAGGCTCACGAGTACGCCGGACACGCCCGGCTCCACATCGACATCACGGCTGACGCCGTCGCCGGCTGCGGCTGAGGGTCGCTCAGATGGCCGGTTCCGCAGCCAGGTCGGCGTCGAGGGCGGCCTGGAACTCGTCCATGAGGTCGCCGGTGGTCATCCGCAGCAGCAGCTCGTCGGCATGTCTCGCGGGGTCTTCGCAGACTCCGCCCCTTGTCCACAGCCTGCCGAGCAGCCGAAGAGCCCGCTGACCAGGTACGTTGCCGAGTGGAGGTGTTCGCTGACCTGGTGGCAGCCCCCGCCTTCAAAGCGGGTGGGACGGGCGATCCCCGTCCGGCGGGTTCGATTCCC